>NZ_CP028897.1:3315000-3647500 GCF_003072645.1 Dongshaea marina | reverse complement strand
GGGACTCCCTCAACCTTTTGTGGATCCAGGGTCGCGGGCTCTGCACGATTGCCACGGATCAGCTGCTGAACCTTGGCGAGTTGCGTAGAAGGGCTTGTAGCTTCGGCCTGAGACAGGGTTGATAAGCCGAGTGAGAAGAGAGCACAGCAAAAAAGTGTAAATCGAAAAAGAGGATTGGGGGACATAAAAACTCCATGTTGAAATGACTGTCACATCAGGGTGTTCCTTTGATTTCTAATTCATGCCATCAATCTTGATGGAGCCTTCAGAGTGCATAAATATTACCCAGGAGTGAATAGCTATAGGGTAAAGGTAAACAAATTGTGACCCGGGGTTACGCTGTGACATATTGTGAAATAGACTTAAACAATAATTTGGTCTCATTTTCGATATCGCAAAGCGGTTTTTGTGTTTGGAATTACGATGCATTGTTTGTTTTATGTGATCTGCTGGTGGATTTTTGGTTGCCTGGGGGTTTTGTGAATATTGAACTGTGATCTGGATCACGCGCTGTTTTTTGGTGCGTATGCTAGTCTGCGGCGCTTGTAATTTATGCGATTAAAAAAACAACGCTAATAAAAATGTGACAGATCACACCTGATAAAGAGGGTTTACAATGGAACAATTGATTGCTGCTATCAATGGTTTGCTGTGGGGAAAAATCCTCATCTATCTGCTGCTATTCGCCGGGGCTTACTTCACCCTCCGCTTTGGATTTATCCAGATCCGCCACTTTGGCCACATGTTCTCGGTTCTGAAAAACAGCCGCCAAGCCGATGCTGCAGGGATCTCCTCGTTCCAGGCTCTGTGTACCAGCCTGGCGGCAAGAGTGGGAACGGGAAATCTCGCCGGGGTTGCGGTAGCCCTCTACCTGGGAGGGCCGGGAGCCATTTTCTGGATGTGGCTGATTGCCATCATCGGGATGGCCACTGCATTTGCCGAAAGTACCCTGGCACAGCTTTACAAAGTGAAAGATGATGACGGGAACTATCGGGGCGGGCCCGCTTATTACATGGAGCTGGGTCTGGGAGCACGCTGGATGGGAGTCCTGTTCTCTTTGTGCTTACTGCTCGCCTTTGGCCTGGTGTTTAATGCGGTGCAGGCTAACTCGATCTCGGCCGCGATGCAGGTGGCATTCAATATTCCAAGCTGGGGGACGGGTCTTGCAATTGTGATTGCAGCCGGACTGATCATCTTCGGCGGGATCCGGGCCATCGCCCGCTTTGCGGAGTTGGTGGTGCCCTTCATGGCGCTCATCTATCTGTTGATTGCCCTGGTGGTTGTCATGATGAACATAGGTGAGCTGCCCGGGATCATCTCCCTCATCGTTAAGTCCGCCTTCGGACTGGAGCAAGCCGGAGGGGGCGCCGTTGGTTTTGCCATCTCTCAGGCGATGATGAACGGTATCAAGCGCGGCTTGTTCTCGAATGAAGCAGGTATGGGTTCGGCACCAAACGCGGCAGCGACTGCGACCCCTTACCCGCCGCATCCGGCATCCCAGGGCTATGTGCAGATGCTGGGGGTGTTCATGGATACGATCGTGATCTGTACCTGTACCGCCTCAATTATCCTGGTTTCCGGGCAGTTTGAGCCGGGCTCAGGGATCACCGGAATCGAGCTCACCCAGAGGGCTCTGTCTGCCGAAGTAGGGGGCTGGGGAAATACCTTCATCGCCATCGCCATCCTGTTCTTCGCCTTTACCTCGATTGTGGCGAACTACATGTATGCCGAGAACAACCTGATTTTTCTCGAGCATAACCATAAGGCGGGACTGACCCTGTTCAGGATCTGTGTGCTGGCAATGGTGATGTTTGGGGCCATGGGGGAGCTACCTGTGGTCTGGGCGATGGCCGATGCCTCCATGGGGATCATGGCACTGATTAACCTGGTCGCGATCCTGCTCTTATCCGGCGTCGCGGTCAAATTGGCCAAAGACTATAACCGCCAGCTGGATGCAGGCAAGCTGCCCACCTTTGATCTCAATGACTACCCTGAACTCAAGGGTAAGGTGGTTGAGGGGATCTGGGATAATAACGCCCAAAAACCTCAGGAACCTTCTAAATCATAAAGATGTAAGTTGATAAAGAGATAAAAAGAGCCCGTTATCCGGGCTCTTTTTTATTGGGCATCGATGTATCCCTGGTCTGTTTAGCCATTTCACTGCCTCCTTCGGCTTACTACCCCTGCGGAATCATCTGATCTACTCCCAAGAGAGGATGGAATACCCTGATCCCTTCACCATCAGCTGCACCCATATTGTTGCTATATGGCAACAGTGATTTGATTAAACCCCTATATATCAACAAATCCCTTTTGCGTAGCATACCTCCATCGCAACAGTTAAGGCTCAGGCCATCTTGTTGCCCCATGATTCAATCGGAGAAATGTTATGAAAAAGCTCGTTGTGATTACAGGTGCAAGTTCTGGTATTGGTGAAGCGATTGCCCGTCGTTTGAGTGATGAGGGACACCCTCTGCTGCTGCTGGCACGCCGCATTGAGCGCCTGCAAGCCATGGATCTGCCTAATACAATGTGTGAAAAGGTCGATGTGACCGATAAGGCCTCTTTTGAGCAGGCGATCGCTAAGGCCGAGGCCGAGTATGGCCCTGCCGATGCCATTGTGAATAATGCAGGCATGATGCTGCTGGGTCAGCTGGATACTCAAGATAGCGCTGAGTGGAAGACCATGTTTGATGTCAACGTTCTGGGTCTGATGAACGGGATGCAGGCGGTGCTTGCGCCAATGAAGGCCCGCAATACCGGGACCATCATCAACATTAGCTCGATTGCTGGTCGCAAGACCTTTGGAAACCATGCAGCCTATTGCGGAACCAAGTTCGCGGTGCATGCGATCTCAGAGAATGTACGTGAAGAGGTTGCTGCTTCCAATGTTCGCGTCATCACCATTGCACCGGGCGCCGTTGAGACTGAGCTGTTGTCTCACACCACCTCCAGTGAAATTCGCGATGGCTATGAAGAGTGGAAGGGCACCATGGGTGGGCCCCTGGTGGCTGACGATATCGCCCGCGCCGTGAGCTTCGCTTACCAGCAGCCACAGAATGTCTGCATTCGTGAAATCGTGCTGGCGGCAACTCGCCAGGAGCCTTAATCGGGCCCGGTTTCAGATAAAAAATGCGCCTCAGGGCGCATTTTTTTGGCCGGGATTCAAGGCATTAGCCCCGAAGGTTTTCAAAATAGCTTTTCATAAACTCTATCAGGGTTCGCAACCGGTTCGGCTGATATCGATCCCTGTGATAAAGGGCTGAAAATTCCACATCCGGGATCTCCCACTCTTTGAGTACTCGCCGCAATCTTCCCTGCTGGACCTCCTGCTGGCAGTAGATAAGCGGTACCCGGATGATCCCGTTTCCTGCCAAGGCTCCCAGCAGCATCACCCGGCCATTTTTACACTCAAGCTGCCCCCTGATCTGGGCATCGAAGCTTAGTTCCGGGGAGTGAATGTTTCGATAACTCCATTTTTTGACCGATCCGCTCAGACAGTGATGCTCACTAAGCTCTCTGGGATGCTCAGGATCGCCGTAGCGTTCGATATAGGCGGGGCTTGCCAGGGTAACCATGGTGAGATCCAGCAGTTTTCTGGCAATAAACCCTGCGTCTTCAAGTTTGCCCATCCGAAAGGCAAGATCGAACTCATCCTCAATCAGATCGATGCGGTGACTGCTAAAATCAAGGTTGATGTTGACATCCGGATACTCCTGCAAAAATTCACAGAGCATACCGGCGATCAGCTCCTCTCCCAGGTAACCCCCGACACAATTGATCCGAATCGTCCCTCGAACGGACCGGGTATCATCCACGGCGGCGATCAACGCCTGATCGATGCCATTGAGGGCTGCTTCACACTTTTCATAGAACTCCTGACCGGCCCGGGTCAGGCGCTGAGTACGGGTGGTGCGGACCAGCAGGGTGACCCCATCTGCTTTTCAAGATTGCTGATCTGCCGCGAGACATGGGAGCGGGATACCCCGAGTGTTTCAGCCGCCTTGGTAAAGTTACCTAACTCGGCGATCAACACGAAGGAGCGGATGTCGGCAAGGTTAATGGTGTTCAGCATATGTTGTTTTGATGATTGATTAGTCTCTTTTAAGAAACAGTATTTTATATTCATGTTTATATAGCAACAATAACCCGCCTTTAATCCGGTATAAAGTTGCTTCATCTTGCGGCTGGTTCTAATTATTTTCTTTGTGGTCAGGAGCGTGTCGGGATGATAAGGGGGCTCGTTAAGCTGGGTTAGGCTTACACTTGATGATAGATAATGAAGGTGCCGGCTTTTGGCTCGACACCTGTGAATCGGTTAGACCCTTTAGCAGCAGTCACAACCGCCGGTTGAGTGGGCCGGGCAGTCCGCGCCTCTTCCCAGATAAGTTTTGTTGGAAAGATAGAAGCTTGTGAAATTTTCTACGAAATCCTTTGAAACAGAACGGTCAGTGAGGCCGGTTGTTATAAGGGCTTGTTGCCACTTTTTCATTTTTGGGAAGCCTTCGAGCATATCAAAACAGGTATGCGATTGAATTATATGGGCACGGTGCAGTAATGGGAGCCAGGCAAGATCAACACGGCTAAGAGAATCACCGTTGAACAAGGGGCCTGCTTTGAATTGTGCTTCGGCTTTGGCGAAGGCGTGACTCAGCTTCTGGATCCGCTGAGTCAAGGTGATTTGGTCGGGGCTAGTCATGGCTGAGCACTGCATCAGATAATGTTTGGATCCAAGATAGCTCCATGCGCGCTCTAGTGCTCGATGCTCATTCGTTAGATTTTGCTGTAGCGGGCCATATTCATCCTCGATGTATTCAATGATGGCGTCAGACTCAAAGAGCGGGGTTGTGGATTCAGTGATCAGCAGTGGAACCTGGCCATTCGGTGAAATATCCAGGAACCACTGAGGCTTGCTGTTTAGGTCTATATATACAACTTCATAGGGGATCTGTTTGGCTTCCAGTGTTGCGGTTACTCGCTGGACGAAGGGGCAGATTTTAAAGCTAATAACTTTGAGCATCTTTTTCTCCTCGGTAATGTTTGGCTTGGTTATGCCTTTACCAGTAAGACGGATGTACAAAGAAAAAGACGAAGCAAAAGTGCATGCTTATAGGCATTTTTTTAACAGGAATCACAATCCCCTGATTTTGCTTCACAATCTATCAGGTTGCCGCTGCTGTCCAGTGACAGGTGACAGCAATCTTCAAATAGCTTTTTAAGATTGATGCGGCTTTTTTGAACCCGAGATTTCAAGGTGGAATAGCTGACTCCGAGCTGCTCGGCAATTAGTTTCTGGCTGTGTCCATCAAGATCGATGCGTTGAAGCAGGTACCCCTCTTGCTCAGGTAAGGCCTGTACGAATGGAGTAATACATCTAGCCAACTCCTGTTTAAGGTTATAGTCATCGTCTGTGAATAATATTTGTTCGTTGGTTAGACGATTATCTCGAGAGTGCTTACGGTAAAAGTCAATAATGGTGTGGTTAGCAAGCTGAAATAACCAGGCTTTGATGCTGTTCATCTCACGAACAGAGGAGAGGTTTTGGTAGGTTTTGATCAGGATTTCCTGGAGCAACTCGTCAACATCAGCATCATTGCTGACTTTAGAGTGTAGGAATGCCTTGAGCGCTTGTTGGTACTCTCCCCAGACTCGCTTGAGTAAAGCATTATTCGTTGGATCCATCGATACAGTTACCTCTTCCGCGAAGTTAAAAAGTGAAACAGGGAGCCCCCTAAGCTTATTGAAGGCGCTGTGAGCTTGCAATCGTTTCCCTGACCCACTCTAAGAGCTGCTTGAGAGCTTTCGATTGCAGCTGGTTTTGCCGCAGGATATAGCCCAGGCTGGTGGTGGGAAAATCAGGAAGTGCGGTGATCTCAGAGCTGAGATTGAGCTTAGAGTGCAGGGCGAAGTCAGGGACAATGGCGATGCCAAATCCAGCCTCTGCCCAATCAATCTGAGCATCCACACTGCCGACCTCCATCACCCGATATGAGCCGAGATTAAGGGTGGGGAGGGCTGAATCGATGAGATCCCGGGTGCGGGTATCATGACCGAGCAGGATCAGGGTGAGCTCAGTTTCGGGCTCTGAATTCGATGCGCAAGCAAGGCGTGGCGATCCCCCGCCGAGGGCGCACCAGTGGATCCTGTGTAGTTCGGTGAAGTGCAGGGGCTGGCTCTGTTTGTGAGCCATTACAAATCCGAGATCGGCTCGGGCACTCTTAACCAGCTCTGCGGCCTGGGCGGAGGTGGTATTGAACAGGGAGAGATCGATGCCCGGGTAATGTTGCCTGAAGCGTTGAAAGGGACCGATTAGCATCAGGCGGGAGATGATATCACTGGCGGCGATGCTCAGGGTTCCCTGGCTTAGATCCCCATAGCATTGAGATCCATTTGGCAGGTTTGCAGCTCCATCAGGGTTTTTTGAGCGCTCTGTAGCAAGCGTTCTCCGGCTTGAGTCAGGCTGAATGGCGAGCGCTCCAGCAGCTTGATCCGAGTCGCCTGCTCAAGCTGCTTGATATGCAGGGTGACATTCGGCTGGGTCATGTGCAGCTCAGTGGCAGCCTTGCCAAAATGCTGCACCCTTGCCAGGGTTACAAAGGTTTTAAGCCAGTGGATATCCAACATCCTGTACCTCTTCAGTTCGCCTGTTAAAGGCAGTTTCAATAATTGATCTCTAGGGACAGCTGTCGAGCTGTGCTCAAGCAGGCCCTCTGCATCAGGGGTGACGCGGTGGAGCTTCCATGGATGGATTCACGTCGCGTCGACGAGCACTTTCGACTGATGTCGCAGTACTGGGATCAGGCAGTCAGGTTATATGAAACTCTTATTAAACTAATAATAATAATTAATTTTTCATATCAAGCAAGGCGGCGTAGGATCATGGGCTTAGCTATGAGGAGATTAAATTATGTCGTCTATCGTTGTTGTGGGTGCTAACTGGGGTGATGAAGGCAAGGGCCGAATCGTGGACTATCTGGCGGGAGATGCCTCTGCAAGTGTCCGTTTTCAGGGAGGCAACAACGCCGGACATACTGTGGTCAATGAGTTTGGGACCTTTAAGCTGCATCAATTGCCAAGTGGCGTGTTTAATCCCGATTGTACCGCGATCTTGGGTCCCGGGATGGTGATCAGCCCTGAGCCTCTGACCCAGGAGCTTTCTGAGATCCGCAGCGCCGGAGTTGAGGTGAATATCTGTATCTCAGACCGGGCCACCCTCTGTTTACCTCTGCATGCCCTGGAAGATACTCTCGAAGAGGAGCGTCTGGGAGAGGGAGCTTATGGCTCAACCCGTCAGGGGATCGCGCCTGCCTATGGCGACCGGGTGATGAAAAAGGGGATCCTGGTGGGCTGGCTGAAGCAACCCGAGGTCCTGCTTGAGCGCATTCAGTTCATGCTGGACTGGAAGCTGCCCCAGCTCAAGGCGCTTTATCCATCGTTTGAGTTTAGCCAAAGTGCCCGGGAGATGACCGACTGGCTGTTGGAGGTTTCAGCGCCCTGGCGCGATGCGATCTGTAATGTCTCTGAGCCCCTCAAGGCTTTACGCTCTGAGGGTAAAAACATGCTGTTTGAAGCCCAACTAGGTGCCGGACGGGATCTGGTGTTTGGGGAGTACCCCTGGACGACCTCCTCCAATGTCACCTCGGCTTACGCTGGCATCGGCAGTGGCCTGCCGGCACTGCGCCCGGAGCGGGTGATCGCGGTGGCTAAATCCTTTAGCTCATCTGTAGGGACCGGAACTCTCATCACCGCCATGGAAGAGCAGGACAATTTCCGTGAGGCCTCTAACGAATATGGTGCCGTGACCGGACGCCCCCGTGATATGGGGTATTTTGATGCGGTTGCGACCCGTAACGGGGTGGAGCTGCAGGCGGCGACCGAGATCGCATTGACTAAGATTGATTGCCTGAGCGGGATGCGCGATCTGAAGATCTGTACCGCCTACGCCGGAGAGCATAGTGAAAACCCGATCTGGCCACAGACGGCGACTCTGGCTCCCGTCTATGAGGCCCTGGAGGGCTGGGATGAGGATATTAGCGGATGCCGTACCTTCGAGAGCCTGCCGGCGGCAGCGCAAAACTATGTGCTGCGAATCGAAGAGCTGATGGGAGTTCCCGTGAGCATGGTCTCTGTGGGGCCCGAGCGCGAGCAGATGATCCTGCGCTAATCCTCTCGAATACCAAGAAAAGCAGCGCTATGGCGCTGCTTTTTCGTATCTGCTCTCCTCCACTTCAGTTGGCCATACTGAAATCAAACAACTCAAAATCGAACGGCCGATCATAGTCTTTCCCGCTGATTTGCATCTTGAACGCCACCCCTGAAAAGATTCTTTACAAAGTATTGAGTCCAAAAAAAGAAGGGACTCCTCTTTTTTAAAAAACTTAAAATTTCTTGATGGTAAGATCTTTACTCCACCAATGGAGGAGTAATATGACAGGGAAGTTTCTAAAGGAAATATTCAGAATAAATAAAGCGCAGGGGCTTGATGATGAGACTGAGAAGCTGGCGAGATATGCATTAATCTGTGCCATGCTAGGCTATCTCATGTATTGATTCACCATAGGTTTGAGCCCTAAGTATAGGAGCGCCCGGGGCCAGACCCGGGCGTATATCCTGATTTTCTAATACTCACTGAGTGGCATCATCTGATCACAAAATATCTCAGAGCTCTTTAATCTAAAGACCCCTTCAGGAGATGGTTGTAACACAAGGGTGTGTCGCAACCATGGATTTTAGATCCCGATCCGCTGATTAAGCATCCGGTAATAGGGATCGCTCTGCAGAAGCTCCTGATGGGATCCCTGACAGCGGATGGTACCGGCCTCCATCAGGCAGATCCTATCTAATGACTCCAGTGCTGCCAGCCTGTGAGTGATCATCAGCAAAGTTTTGTGGGTTGAAAGAGACAAAAGCTGTTGCAGAATGCTCTGCTCGGTACTGGCGTCCAGTCCTTCCGTCGGCTCGTCGAGCAGTAATAGCGGCGCCTGATGGAGCAGAGCACGGGCGATGCCAAGGCGGCGCTTCTCGCCACCTGAAAGCTGACGTCCTCCCTCACCAATCCAGTTATTGAGAGCAAACTTACCCTCAGCAAGGTAACCCAGCTCCATCTGCTCAAGGGCCTCGAGCAGCTGCTGGTCGCTAGCCTGTGGGTTTGCCAGCAGCAGGTTATCTTTGAGCGTGCCACTAAAGATATGAACCTGCTGGGTTACCACCGCCATTGATTGACGAAGTGAGGCTTCATCGAACTGCTCAAGAGGGTGATTATCCAACATGATGCTACCCTGGCTGGCCTGGAGCTCACGGGTGATGAGACTGAGCAAAGTGGATTTACCACAACCCGTTTTTCCCAGCAGGGCCACCTTTTCACCGGCCGCAATCTTGAGGTTAAAGTTATTCAGTACCCTATCATCTGAGTCATAGGAAAACTGCAGCTCCTGTATATTCAACTGACCATGGCTGGCCTTGGTATTGCTGCGATCCGGGAAAGTGACCTCAGGTGCGCTTTCAAGCACCTGATTGAGTCTGCGAGCTGAGCTGATACTGGTAGACAGGTGCTGGAATGCATTGGCTAGTGGCATCAGGGCTTCAAAAGAGGCGAGGGTCAGGAACACCACCATCGCCAGCATGGGGCCAGGGGGAGTATGAGAGCCAATCCCATCGGCGGCCAGCCACAGTATCAGCAGCGTTGACCAGCCACTGACCAGAACAATCAGGGCGTTGGCAATTCCTGTCAGGTGAGCCATAGCGTGCTGAGCACGGATCAGCTGGGCCTCATGCAGGTTGATCTGCTGACGATAATGGCGATCGCCACCGAACAGCAGTAGTTCTGCCTGCCCCTGCAGGTAATCCAGCAGGGCGATCCTCAGAGTTAGTTTACGAGCCGCAACTGCTTGTCCCGGAGCCCGTCCCAGCTTGTAGAACACCAGAGGCATGGCGATTAGCATCGTCAGCATAATCACTCCGAGAACCACTGCAAGGGATGAGGAGAAGTACCCCAGAAAGGCGGTCACGGCCATGCTGATAAACAGGGCGGCAAAAAGAGGGGTCAGCAGGCGCAGGTAGACATGATCCAGGGCGTCAATATCGGCGACCAGCCGGTTCAGCAGATCGGCCTGACGATAGTTCTGTAGTGCGTTGGGGGAGAGGGGCTCTATCTTCTCCCAGAACCAGCAGCGAAGGCGGCTGAGAATGCGGAAGGTCGCATCATGGGTGACCACCCGCTCGGCCCAGCGAAAGAAGGTCCGGGTAATAGCAAAACCCCGGACACCACCGGCTGGTGTCATATAGTTAAAACTGGTCAGGGCCAGTGCACCAAAGGTGATCCCGGCCACTGCGGAGGCCGAGAGAAACCATCCGGAAATGGCTAACAAGCCAATTCCTGCAAACAAGGTTGCGATGGCGAGGATCAAGCCCGCCAACAACATCAGCCAGTGGCGCCGAAAAAGCTTGAGGTAGGGCCATAAATCACTCATCTAATGATCTCCCGTCGCGCTGTTGCAACATGTCATGAAAGACACCTTTTTGTTCACTGAGCTCTTCGAAAGAGCCACTTTCAACCAGTTTGCCCTGGGAGAGCACCAGGATCTTATCTTGCTGCTGAAGCTGCTCGATGCGATGGGTCACCATGATGATGGTCCGCCCTTTGCTATGGCGCTGTAGTGCCTGGGTGATCTGTTGCTCATTGGTTCTATCCAGACTCGCGGTTGGCTCATCCAGTAGTAGCAAACAAGAGGGTTTGAGGAGCATTCGCGCCAGGGCGAGCCGCTGCGCCTGTCCGACAGACAGGCCATGGCCTCCCTCGCCGACAGGAAAGTCCAGCTGCCGGGGCTTTTGCTCAACAAACTCCCGTGCCTGGGTCTCTTCAAGGGCCTGCCAGAGCTGCTCTTGAGTGAGCTCTGGATTTCCGAGTCTCAGGTTATCGGCAACACTACCACTGAATAATTGCGGATTTTGACCAAGCCAGCCCAGTTGCAGGCGCAAGCTTTCAGGATCAAGAGTCTTGAGCTCCTGACCATTGATGGTCAGGGATCCCCGGTAGGGGGTAAAACCCAGCAGACAGTTAATGAGTGAGCTCTTACCTGCGCCGGAGCGTCCGACCACGGCGACCTGTTGGCCCGCTTTGACTTCAAAACTGACCGGCCCGGCCAGAGTTACCCCTTCGGCGCTAAGAACCTCCAGATCACTGGCGGTGATCTCAATGGTGTTGCTCTCCTTCAGAGCGTTTTTGCCACAGGGAGGCTGTTTAGACTCGAGATGCAGGAAGTCATAGATGGTTTCGGCAGCGCCGATCGCCTGGGCCTTGGCGTGATACTGAGATCCCAGCTCCCGCAAGGGTAAGAAATACTCCGGGGCCAGAAACAGTACAAAAAGCCCGGTCAACAGGGATACGGTAGCGCCATAGCTCCCATAATGGTAAAAGCCCAGATAGTTGAAGCCAAAATAGACGGCGACCAGGGCGATAGAGACGGAGGCGAAAAACTCAAGGACGGCGCTGTTGAGAAAGGCAAGTCGCAACACCGCCATGGTACGGTGGCGAAAGTGTTCGGAAGCCTCCTCGATCTCACGGCGCTCGGCTTGGCCACGATTAAATAGCTTAAGGGTTCGAAACCCTTTGAGCCGGTCCAGAAAGTGGGCCGATAGCCTCGATAGAGCCTGAAAGTTTTTACGGTTGGCATCGGCGGCGCCCATGCCGATCAGGATCATGAAAATGGGGATCAGCGGTGCGGTGATCAGTAGTAGCAGGCCACTGGCCCAGTTTATTGGGAACACA
The DNA here is from genome assembly GCF_003072645.1 of Dongshaea marina. Classification (NCBI taxonomy): domain Bacteria; kingdom Pseudomonadati; phylum Pseudomonadota; class Gammaproteobacteria; order Aeromonadales; family Aeromonadaceae; genus Dongshaea; species Dongshaea marina. Next base: position 3,635,733 of record NZ_CP028897.1, on the reverse strand, counting down.
GCAACCAGAATGATCAGTGGCAGATACATGGCGATTTTGGTTTGGGGAATATATTTGGCAAAAAACTCATGCATCTCTTCGATCTGCTCAAGGAGCATGCTGCTCCAGCTTCCCGCGGGTTTACCCTGAATAAAGGCGGGCCCGAGTTTTTGCAGATGAACCAGCAGCTGGTCCCGGATACTGGAGCGAATTTCGGATGCGGCCCGAAAGCCGCAAATCTCTTTGCCCCAATTACATAGGGCCCGGGCGACAAACAAGATGATCAGGGCGATAAAGGGAGTGAGTAATTCCGCCTTAGCCTGTTGATGGATGATGATAGCTGAGATGATATGGGCGAGTAGGGCTGCCTGCCCGACCAGTAACAGGCCGTTGGCTATGCCCAGTCCGACCGCAACTCTTAACCAGCGTTTACTGCGTCCGGTTTGTTGCCTGAGCCAGCGCTGGATCAGCTTTTCTCGAGTCTTATTCATGGGGTGAGGCTCCTAGGCTCTGTTGAGATAACGGACTTGGTTCTGCAGTTGACAATTTTCTCGACCAGCAAGGCAGAAGATGAGTGGTGTAGTGACTCTACATGAGCATCTGATAACGCCGCTGGGTGGGAAAATTGCCACTGCCCTGCGGGTTGCGCCTGAAAAAGCCCTGTTCATTGTTGCTCACCACTCATTTAGAGCAACTAAACTTCAAGATTCGCGCCGCGAACAGAGTATTTTCAGGGGCAACAGGTTCAAAATCAGTTACGTCAACAGAGCCTCGCATAATGCCCCTTGGAGAGATATCTGGCGAACGTTACCCATCATCGTCGTGAAACGCAAGTAGATGAGAATGATTATTATGAAACACCTGGTCGGGAACTGTGCAAATCGGTTGCGGCGTGAGCGGTTGAACTCAAATGGCTAATTTTGTGAGCCTGTTGCATTGATTCTCAGGAAAAACACGATATATTAACTTTCAGCCAACGAGGCGGGTGTAGTTCAATGGTAGAACTTTAGCTTCCCAAGCTAATAACGTGGGTTCGATTCCCATCACCCGCTCCAAGTCTAGATGCGGGCATCGTATAATGGCTATTACCTCAGCCTTCCAAGCTGATGATGCGGGTTCGATTCCCGCTGCCCGCTCCAACTCCTGCTTTCCCTGCTCTCTTAAAACACTCATGTGAGTGATCATCCCGAGCCCAATAGTCCCATGTTGCTTTTTTCATCTCGGTTACTGAATCGAGCGGTATGGCTCTGAACCTGGATATCCCAGTCGTCAAATGAGCGTTAGAAGAGTGGCTTGGATGTTAATACGGGTGGGGGAGTACAAACAGAAGAGGCAGCCTGGGCTGCCTCTTAGGGAAGATTATTCCTGATCAAGATCGCCGCAGAAGCGATAGCCTTCGCCATGGATGGTGGCGATGATCTCCGGAGTATCGGCAATGCTCTCAAAGTGCTTGCGGATCCGGCGAATGGTTACATCGACTGTTCTGTCGTGAGGCTTCAGCTCACGGCCTGTCATCTTCTTGAGCAGTTCGGCGCGAGTCTGGATCTGACCCGGGTGCTCACAGAAGTGAAGCAGGGCACGGAATTCACTGCGTGGCAGCTTGAAGCTTTCACCCGTGGGGCTGACCAGAGAGCGGCTGTTGATCTCCAGAATCCAGCCGTTGAAGCTGTAGCGCTCGACCGCTTTTTTATCTTCCTGAACGGCTGCATTCATGGTGCGGCTCAGAAGGTTACGTGCCCGAATAGTCAGCTCACGAGGGTTAAATGGCTTGGTGATATAGTCATCTGCTCCGATCTCAAGGCCGAGGATCTTATCGACTTCATTATCACGACCAGTCAGAAACATTAGGGCCACATTGTGTTGCTCACGCAACTCTCTTGCCAGCAACAGGCCATTTTTACCTGGCAGATTGATATCCATGATCACCAGATTGACTGGATTCTGTGACAGGATTTGGTACATCTCATCGCCGTCCGTCGCTTCAGATACGGCGTATCCTTCAGCTTCGAAAATACTTTTGAGTGTGTTGCGAGTAACCAATTCGTCTTCAACGATCAGGATTTGTGGTGTTTGCATGTATCTACCCAGAGTTAACCTTATCTTTGTATCTATATAGTGGACTGTGTGGTTTTTTACCTTACGGCTCCTGAAATTAAACAACACCACCCTGTGCCGAAAACCGTACCAGTCACTCAGCCATAGTCGAAAAAGTAGTCTTAAATCCTTGAAATAAAAGTAAAAAATCAGCTTTCACTGGTGATGTTACTCGCCTTACCGATCTTTTACCGGATGGATATCCTTTTCAGATAGGGGGCATTCTATGCATTTAACAGATGGATAACAACAGGGTGTGGGATCAGAAACAAAATTTCTGAGCGATATTTGATATAAATCAATATGCAGGAGGAACTGTATGATCTGCACTCATCCCTTGACCGGTAAGGGATAGAGGGGGATCTGCTGCTGATTTTATGAAAGATTATTTCTTTAAAGCACGAGGATTCGATTGAGTGCGACATTAAATGACGCGATTTTGGTTGAGCAATTTAGCAACAAAAGATAGTGTCATCCGGGCAAAATCTTAGAGTAATCTTTTATAATTTATGGCAAAACTAGAGCAATATTGGGGCTCTGCTGTTGCAAATTTACATCCGGTATTTTGAGTTTTTGGCCCATACTGGAGGAGGAAATGCGTAATCAAGCGTGTTTTGGAGATAATCATTCACTCTGGAAGCTATATCAGGAGATCTTCTTTATCTTCCCTGAGCCCTATCCTGAATCCATTCATTTTGCGATTATTACCGCCTGTAATCCGGATGGGATGTTACTGGATGCCCGGAGTAACCAACAGCGAGACCGGGAGCTGGTATCCTTCATCGAACGCCGGGGTTGGGATTCGCGAGTGTTGTGGGGTTGTGCCCGGGATCTGAACCATTATGAGCTCAGTCATGGGATCTGCTGCTCCCGGGAAGAAGCGATTCGCTTGGCTCGTACTTTTAATCAAAAAGCATTTTATTGGTGTACCCAGGGGGAGTTATGGCTGGAGACGGCGACCATGGAGCCTCATGAGGCAATTCACCTGACCCTCCTGGGGGAGCGGCTGCTGCCGATGCCGGCGGACTGGGGGCACAGGGTCAGCCATAGCCAGCAGATTTCACAGCTGCAGACTCCTATCGGGAAAACCCGCGAGCCGGACTGAGATTTTCTACTCTGCGCAATCCACCTGGGTGGCGGCCGTACCCGAGATCAGCGGAGAAAACCACAATGCCAACCTATGTTGTGGGGTTGTTTCCGGCAGTTGTGGGTTCTCCAGGTTAAAGATCCGTCGCTGGGTGATCCGCAGAATGTGTAGCATATGGCCATAGTACTGCTGGAACAACCGATTCAGGCTTCCATCCTTGATCATGATCTCCAGACCCTTTTGTAATCGCTCGGCACGCAGCTTATCTTCCTTGTTCACAAAGAAGTAGTAGGCAAAGGGGTAGTGAATGAGCAGTGAGGACTCGATGGCCAGGTTGGGATACTTGTTCTTCCAGAATCGATACTCTCCCATGATCTCTGTGGCTCCCAGGGGCAGCATGGAAAAGCGCTTATCACTCAGCATCTCAATAAGTTTGGGATAGACAGGATTGGTAACCACCTTGAAGTGGTTCGCTTCATAAATACTGACATCGCCCCAGTGCTCTCCCTGGCCAACGCTGAAATCTCTGAGTTGGCACAGAGAGTGGACCTGGGACAGTCTGCTCTGCATCGATTTATCAATCAGGGCGATGCGATATCCCAGGAGTCCCCGATACAGTGGGATAGAAATGGGGCGCATCTCTTTCTCTTTTTGATAGGAGGTTGAGGTCCAGATCACGTTAAGGCCACCGTGAGGGTGATTGATCTCCTGAAGGTAGCGTCCCTCATACATCACCTTCTGTGATGGGAGCACCTCTCCCGGGCCATAGATAGATTCTGTTTTGGCAACGGCCATCTTGAGCAGCTGGATCATATAAGCGTGGCGCTGGTTATCAGGCTGATTGGGATAGATAAACTTCTCAACCTCAACTGCCAGTGTGGTGGATGAGAAAAGAAGAAGGGCTAGCAGGCAGAGTTTTTTCATAGGTCGTGTAACAGTCAGGAGCGATCTTATCTGAAAGTTTAGTGAATCCTCACCAAATTGCGTTAACCCTTGTTTGCTTTTCAACCCGGGGAGGAGGCTTGGTTCGGGCTAACATTGATCCGAGTGAACCAGGCTGGGTGAGATAAGGGGCTTAAACCATAGCGACAGACGGTGCAGTGGCGTCGAGGGAGGAAGCTCCGGGTTGCTCAGCTCAAACAGGCGTCGCTGATTGAGCTTGAGGGTTTCTAAGTCCCGGGCATAGTGCTTCTCAAAGAGTTGATCAAAGCTGCCATCGTTCAGCATCGTCTCCAGCCCTGCGGCGAGGCGAGCAGCCATCTGCTGTTCCTTTTTATTGACAAAGAAGTAGTAGGCAAATGGGTAATGGATAAGCAGGGAGGACTCTATCACCAGGTGCGGATACCTTTGTTGCCAGTAGCTTTGCTCGGTGATGATCTCGGTGATCCCAAGAGGTAACAGGTCAAAGCGATGACGACTGAGCATCTGCACCAGATTGTGGTAGATGGGGGTGGTCGTGACCTTAAAACCATTCTCCTGATAGATGGCTACATCTCCCCAATGGGCGCCCTGTCCGATGCGCAGTTCACGCAGCATGCAGAGGGAGTCGATATTGGTCAATTTTGCCTGGGAGCTGCGATCGATCAGGGGAATACGGTATCCCAGCAGTCCCCTGTATAGTGGAATCCTGACCGGGAGCATCTGCTGCTCTTTATCAAAGGAGGTCGAGGTCCAGATGACGGTGACATCACCTTTGTTGCTCAGAAGTGATTTGATATAACGCCCCTCAAACATCGGCTTCTTGGAGGGAAGTACCGAGGCGGCACCATAGTTGGCGGTCGTTTTATCAATGGCCAGCTTAAGAAGCTCAATCAGATAAGCATGGCGCTGGTTATCCGGCTGCCTGGGATAGATAAATTGCTGTGCAGCCTTGGTCGAAAAAATTGGAAGGAGCAGGATCAGCAGTATCAAGTGCCAGAGATATCGCATGACATAAACCTTCACTCAGGGATTATATAAAGTGTAGTGAGTCTTCCTGATGCGGGGAAATGGCTTGCGAGTCGCAGATTCTATTGAACACCTATAGCTGCATTCAAACTTACTGCGGGTTTTGTACTAGCTTTAGATTAGAAGCCATCTATTTTTGACAAGGAACCGGGTTATGGCTGTACCCGAGTCAGACTATTGGCATGCCCTGCCTGAGTCTGAGGTCCTCTCCAAGGTTGAAAGCTCTGAGTTGGGGCTCAGTGAGTCTCAGGCGTCCGAGCGCCTGCAGCGCGATGGCTATAATCGACTCAACCCCGCCTCCAAAAGACCCTGGCTACTTCGCTTTGCTCAGCAGTTTCACAACCTTTTGATCTATGTCCTGCTGGTGGCCGCGATAGTTACTTCTATTGTGGGTCACTGGGTTGATACCAGCGTTATTATCGCGGTCGTGGTTATCAACGCCCTGATCGGGGTGGTTCAGGAGGGAAAGGCTGAGAAGGCCCTGGAGGCGATTCGTGACATGCTCTCCCATCAGGCGATGGCCAAACGAGATGGAAGTTTCAATTCAATTAATGCCGATGAGCTGGTGTTAGGGGACTGGGTTCGCTTGCAGCCGGGGGATAAGGTCCCTGCTGATATTCGCCTGTTTCGTACTCATAACCTGCAATGTGACGAGGCTCTGTTGACCGGTGAATCCCTACCCGTAGATAAACATCCGGGCTTTGTGGCGCGGGAGCTCTCTTTAGGGGATCGCACCTGCATGCTTTATTCAGGGGCTCTCATCACCCGGGGCCAGGGGGAGGGGGTGGTGGTCGCAACAGGCGAAGCAACCGAGCTTGGACGGATCAGTGCCCTGTTAAAGAGTGTATCAACCCTCATTACTCCGCTTCTTCGGCAGTTGGAGCAGTTTGCCCGCTGGCTGACTGTTGGGATCCTGGCTCTGGCTCTGGTGATGTTTGTATTTGGCTGGGTTGTTCGTGAGTACGGGATTTTGGATCTCTTTCTGGCCGCGGTGGGATTGGCGGTGGCGGCAATCCCTGAGGGGCTACCGGCAATCATGACAATCACCCTTGCGATCGGGGTGCAACATATGGCCCGGCGTGAGGCGATCATCCGTCGTTTACCTGCGGTCGAGACCCTGGGTTCTGTGACGGTGATCTGTTCAGATAAGACGGGAACCCTCACCCGAAATGAGATGACGGCAAGAGCTCTGGTAACCCGGCAGCATCTGATTGAGATCACTGGTAGTGGTTATGATCTGCATGGCGTCGTCCAGTCTGCTGCGGGCATTGAGCTTGAGCTTGAGAGTGAGCCCTGGCTTGGAAAGTTACTGCGGGTTGGGGTGCTATGTAATGATACCGTGATGCTGCCCGGTGCTGAGGGGAAGGCTCCTCAGGGCGATCCCATGGAGGCTGCCTTGATGGTCTTGGCCTATAAGTCGGGTCTGGATGTTGGGTTGGAGCTTCAGGAGTGGCAGCGTCTTGATCTCATTCCCTTTGAGTCTCAGCATCGGCTGATGGCCACCCTGGAGCATAATCACAGTGGTCAGAGGCAGATCTCGGTGAAGGGGGCACCGGAGAGCCTGTTAGATCTCTGTACCCGGCAGGCGATCGGGGAGCAGACCGAGCCCCTCAACCGGGAGTATTGGGAGGAGCAACTGGAATTACTGGCTTGCCAGGGAATGCGGGTACTCGCCGTGGCGCACTCAGAAGTCTCTGAGTTGGTCACCTCGTTGCATCATGAAGATCTTCAGCAGGGGCTGGTTTTTCTGGGATTGATCGGGTTTATTGACCCGCCTCGTAGCGAGGCGATTCATGCGGTGCGCCTGTGTCAGCAGGCAGGGATCAGTGTCAAGATGATTACCGGCGATCATCTGGAGACGGCCAAGGCGATTGGCAGAATGCTTGGAATGAGCCATTGTGAGGCTGCGCTTTCGGGCTCAGAGCTGGAGGCCCTGAGCCCGGAGGAGCTCCAGCTCAAGGTGCAGCAGGTTGATATCTTTGCCCGGACCAGCCCCGAGCACAAGCTGAGACTGGTTGAAGCGCTGCAGGCCAAAGGTGAAGTGGTGGCCATGACAGGGGATGGGGTGAATGATGCGCCGGCCCTCAAGCGGGCAGATGTTGGGATCGCGATGGGAATCAAAGGGACTGAGGTGACCAAGGAAGCGGCAGAGATGGTTTTGACGGATGATAACTTTGCCTCAATTGAGCATGCGATTGAGCAGGGGCGAACCGTCTACGATAACCTTAAGAAGGCGATTCTGTTTATTCTGCCTACCAATGGTGCTCAGGCTTTGAGTATCATGGCTGCGGTTGTGTTAGGACGCCAGCTGCCGATTACTCCGGTACAGATCTTGTGGGTGAACATGGTCACGGCTGTGACTCTTGCTCTGGCTCTGGCCTTTGAGCCTTCAGAGTCTAAAATCATGGAGCGCCCTCCGAGACCTGCTCAGGAGCCTCTGCTGTCCGGTTTCCTGCTATGGCGGATCCTGCTGGTGTCTATCATCCTGGTGAGCGGAACCTTTGGCTTGTTTGTCTGGTATCGAATCGAGGGGGCTGAGATTGAGCTGGCACGCACTGTCGCGGTCAATACCCTGGTCACTTTTGAGATTTTTTATCTGTTTAATGCACGCTACTTCCTGCAATGCTCTTTGAGCTATCAGGGATTTTTTGAGAACCGTTATGCCCTGCTTGCCTGTGGACTGCTGATCCTGCTGCAGCTTCTTTTCACCTACAGCTTACCCATGCAGCAGATGTTTGACACCCGTCCTCTCGACTGGGTTGATTGGGGCAGGATCCTGATCATCACCTCTTCCGTGCTTTGGCTGGTGGAGCTCGAGAAGGCTCTGCTGCGTCACTTCTTCAAAAATTAAATCCAACTCCAAGGCTGAGCTGGTTACTCTGACTCTCAGTCGTGAGCAGATCATAGCTGGCTTTCAGTGAGAGCCGCTCGTTGAGCTTGTAGCGGCCAGCCAGCCCCAGCTGTAGATCCTGAAGATCGCTATTACTCCAGCTGATCTGCCGTAGCTGGGTCGACACCTCCCAGGAGTGCGAGGGCTGATAGCTCAACCCTGTGGACATGTTGTAACCCTGGATGGTTAGTGGCTCACTGGCTTGCTGAGGCTGGGTAAAGCCTGCCTCCACAAAGACTGAAAGTTTGTTGTTCAGTTTTCCCTGGTATCCACCGTTGATTAACCACAGATCAAAAGGTTTGCTATTGTCAGTGCTTGGTGGCTGGTAGAGGGCCGCAGAATAGCTGGAGAGATACCAGTTATCTTTTACCGGACTGGCGCTGGCATCATTATTGTTAATCAGTAGCGTCGGTGCCGAGGGCTGGGCATGAATGGGAAGGCAATACAGAGCCAGGCTGCAGAGGGCCGCAGTCGGGATAAAGCCAAAATTGTGAGTTCCTTTCACCATTGGCAAGCTCCTGTATGAGATCCAATCATGGCATACAATGGGGCACAGTAAAGAGATCTATTTGCAAAAAACGCTCACAAATTTATAACATCCTGAACAAAAAGCCATTTTTCTTAATACTAAAATCAGCTGCCAGAAATTTGTCCATGGTATTTCATCCTCCTTGGGGTTAGAGTGCGGCCATCTGTGTGAATGAGGGGATGAGAATTGGAGATCTATTTTATTCTGGTTGGGGCGGCCCGGGGAGAAAATGTCGGGGCAGCGGCGCGGGCGATGAAAACCATGGGCTTTGCTAACATGCGCCTGGTTGCCAGTGATGCCCACCAAAGCGACCAGGCCCGTTGGGTTGCTCATGGGGCTCAGGAGATCCTGGAGCAGGCCGAGAGTTTTGACTCAGTGAATGAAGCGGTTGCAGATATGGATCTGGTGATCGCCACCACGGCTCGGCGCCGGGGACATTGCCAGCAATACTTAAATCCTGTCGAGCTATGTCAGCAGCTTCGGGATAAACAGCAAAACCTGGCCCGGGTGGCAATCCTGTTTGGCCGTGAAGAGTCTGGGCTCACCAATCAGGAGCTTGAGCAGGCCGATCTTCTGACCTATCTGCCCCTTAAGGTTAGCTACCCCTCATTGAACCTAGGGCAGGCGATCATGCTGTATAGCTATGAGCTCTCCTCTTTAGAGGATTTGGAAGAGCTGCCAGCCGAAGAAATTGATAGCGGGCAGATCCATGCTTTAAAGCATAAGAGCGCAACTTTACTCAGAGAACTCGATTTTTCAGAGGATGAGGCCCTTAGTCAGTGGCTGATTCAGAAACTTCCCTTGCTCAATAGCCGAGAGTTGAAGATGGCCCACTCGCTTTGTAACCGTTTGAAAGAAAAGCTAGAAAATAGCTAAACCAGGGATGACAGGCCAGGATGCTTTTGTCAGAATGCGAAAATCGAATGTTTTTTAGTCTGAATCTGTAAAAAGAGAGTTTAAGCAGGCGTAACAGAGCAGTAGCAGGGAGTGCGTGGATGCGAGTATTAAAGTTTGGCGGAACATCACTGGCAAATGGTAAACGATTTCGTAATGTTAGCTCGATCATAGTTGCCAAGCGGCAGCAGGTACCGATTGCGGTGGTGCTGTCGGCTCCGGCGGGGGTAACCAATGCATTGCTACATGCCGTGGAGCGTTGCCGGGCCGGAGAATCAGCCGAGACAATTTTAGCCGGCATTGAGAGTCAGGCGCGGCAACTCTTAAAAGAGTTACCACTCCCGGATGAGGTGAGTCAGCGCCGGGAGGAACAGCTGACGGCAAACTTGGCTGAGCTGTCAGGGTTACTGCAGGGGGTCGCGCTTCTTCGGGAGTGCCCCCGGCGGATCCAGGCCCGGATACTGGCTTTTGGTGAGCGACTCTCTGTGTTGTGTATGCAGGGACTGCTGGAGAGTCAGGGACAGAAAGTCCAGCGCTTGCATCCGGAATCTTTATTGGTGGCGACCCACCAGGGCAATGGTGATGAGGCTCTGATCGATATTGATGCTTCCAGGGAGCGTTTTTCCGAGCTGGCCTTAGACAGTGAGGGGCTCTACCTGATGGAGGGCTTTATTGCCGGAGATACGGATGGCGAGCTGTTGACCCTGGGACGTAACGGCTCAGACTACTCAGCTGCTGCACTGGCTGTTTGCATCCATGCTGAATGCTGCGAAATCTGGACCGATGTCGATGGGGTCTATAATTGTGATCCCGGTCTGGTTAGTGATGCTCGCTTACTGAAACACCTTTCCTACCAGGAGGCGATGGAGCTCTCCTATTTCGGCGCCAGAGTGCTACACCCAAAAACCATAGCGCCGATTGCTCAGTATCAGATCCCCTGTCATATCTGTAACAGCTGGCATCCGGAGCAGTCGGGCACTCTCATCGATCATCGAAGCGGCGCCGCGGATGAACCGGTGAAGGCGATCTCGGAGCTAACCGAGATGGCGATGATCACCCTATCAGGGCCGGGGATGAAGGGGATGGTCGGCATGGCGGGCCGGGTTTTTTCCGCGGTATCCAGGGCGCGGGTCTCGGTTGCCCTGATCACCCAGTCCTCTTCTGAATACAGCATTAGCTTCTGTATTCACCAACGAGATGTCGCGACTACAGAGCATGCGCTTCGTGAAGAGTTCGAGCTGGAGTTCAACAGTCATCGCCTCGACGATATCGATGTACTCTCGGATCTGGCAATCATCTCGCTGATCGGTGACGGGATGCGTACCAACAAGGGGATTGCGGCGCGGTTTTTTACCGCCCTGTCACAGATAGCGGTCAATATCATTGCGATTGCCCAAGGCTCTTCCGAGCGCTCGCTGTCGGCGGTGATCAAGCGGGATAAGGTGCAGGAGGCGGTTAAATCCTGCCATCAAAACTTCTTTGTGAGCTTTAAGACCATAGATCTGGTGTTGATCGGCTGTGGCGGGGTGGGATCGGCTCTGTTAGAGCAGATCCGCCGTCAGCAGCAAACCCTGGCCGAACAGCAGCTGAGGATCCGGGTGATCGCCCTGGGTAGCTCCAAAAAGATGGTGGTTGATGCAGATGGCATCGAGCTTGAAAACTGGCGTGAGCTGGCCGAGCAGTCAACTCAGCCCTTTGAGCTTGAGCGGATCCGCACCCTGGTTAAGCAGCATCACCTGATCAACCCTGTCATCGCCGATTGTACCGCCGATGAGGGGATCGCCCACCAGTATCTTGGATTTATGCAGGCAGGCTTTCACGTGGTGACCCCCAATAAGATTGCCAATACGGCTGATCTGGAGTATTACCAGCTGCTGCGCCAGGTGGCCCTGACCTGTAAGCGACGCCTTATGTATGAGGCCACGGTCGGTGCCGGCCTGCCGGTGATAGAGAATCTACAAAACCTGCTACGGGCCGGCGATCAGCTCAAATCGTTTCGCGGGATACTCTCTGGCTCCCTTTCCTATATCTTTGGCTGCCTGGATGAGGGATTGTCATTTTCAGCCTCAGTGAGAAAAGCCTACGAAAAGGGCTTCACTGAGCCGGATCCCCGCATCGATCTCAGTGGTTTGGATGTCACCCGCAAGGTGCTGATCCTGGCTCGGGAAAGTGGCCGGATGCTGAGCCTTGCCGATATCCAGTGCGAGTCTGTTTTGCCCGAGTCCTTTGATTCCAGTGGCTGCGTGGATGAGTTCATGGCGCGTCTTCCTGAGCTTGATGATTATTTTTCCGAAAGCTTTGCCAGGGCTCAGAGTAGCAATTCGGTGTTGCGCTATGTGGCCGAGATAGAGGGAGATCAGTGCCGGGTGGGGCTGCGTGAGGTTCCCCTGAGCGATCCCCTGTACGGTATCCGGGAGGGGGAGAACGCCCTGGCATTTTATAGTCTGTATTATCAACCGATTCCTCTGGTGCTACGGGGCTATGGGGCGGGCTGTGAAGTCACGGCGGCCGGTGTATTTTCAGATCTGATGCGGATCATTCGTTAAGGAGAGTAGATGACTAGTGTGGCTTATGCTCCGGCATCCATAGGTAATGTGAGTGTCGGTTTTGATCTCCTGGGGGCCGCTCTTCGGCCGGTTGACGGGAGCTTATTAGGGGATCGGGTGTTTGTCAGTGCAACCCGGGGGCCGCTCACCCTGGACTGCAGTGGCCCCTGCGCCGGAATTTTGCCAGCCGATCCCAGTCAGAACCTGGTGTATCGTGCGGCCGAGTATTTTTTACACAGGCTCAGAAAACCCCTTGAGGGCTTGCATCTTCATCTTGAAAAAAACCTGCCGATCTGTTCCGGGCTCGGTTCGTCAGCCTCAAGCATAGTTGCAGCTTTTACGGCATTGAATCATTTTTTTAAATCTCCCTTCGAATCAAGTGAGCTTTTGCAGATGATGGCTGAGCTGGAGGGGCAGATCTCCGGCTCGGTTCATTACGATAATGTGGCCCCGGCCTTTCTGGGAGGGATGCAGCTGATCCAGAGTGAAGCTCAGGGGCTCAGCTGTGCGCTGCCGATATTTGAAAACTGGCGTTGGGTGGTCTGTTATCCCGGCTATAAAATTGCGACCGAGCAGGCGCGGGGGCTTCTTCCAAATCAGTACCCCCGGCATGTATGTATCGATTTTGGTCGCAAGCTGGCAACCTTTGTTCAGTCCTGTTACACCCAAAATGCCTCACTGGCTGCCTCTGTGCTCAACGATGAATTAGCAGAGCCCTATCGATCACCTTTGATCCCGGGTTTTGCGAATGCATGTAGCGCTCTTTCTGAGCAAGGGGCTCTGGCGGTAGGGATCTCCGGATCCGGGCCGACCCTGTTTGCCCTGGCGGATTGCAGTGAGGTGGCAGAGACAGTGAATTTATGGTTTGAGAATCACTTTATTGAGAGTGAGCAGGGTTTTAGTCATATCTGTCAGCTGGACTCGAGCGGAGCTGATGCCAGGGAGGAGTTAGATGTTACTGTATAATCTTAAGCACCCGGAGCAGGAGGTGAGCTTTGCCCAAGCGGTTCGCCTGGGGTTGGGGCGTGATAAGGGGCTATTTTTTCCAAAGCTGCCCGAGCCGATGGCCGATATCCCATCTTTGCTTAAACTTCCCTTTGTGGAGCGTTCAACCCGGATCTTGCATCACCTGATCGGCGATGAGATCCCTTTTGACACACTGCAGGGTATGGTGGCCCGGGCCTTTGATTTCTCAGTGCCACTTGCCCCGGTGACAGAGAATACCTTTGCCCTTGAGCTCTATCATGGTCCAACCCTGGCCTTTAAGGACTTTGGCGCGCGCTTTATGGCTGAGTGCCTGCAGCACTTCTATCCAGAGCAGCCGGTCACCATTTTGACTGCGACCTCAGGAGACACAGGTGCAGCGGTGGCTCACGCCTTTTGGAACAAGCCCGGGGTAGAGGTGGTGGTGCTCTATCCCGGCGGACGCATCTCCAGAGCCCAGGAACACCTCTTTTGTACCCTGGGCGGCAATATCCGGACCTACGCAGTTGCCGGGGATTTTGACAGCTGCCAGGCCTTGGTACGTCATGCCTTCAGTGAGCCCGAGCTGGTATCCAGGATTCATCTGAACTCAGCAAACTCTATCAATGTCAGCCGCTTATTTGCACAGATCTGTTATTACTTTGAGGCCCTTGCCCAGTTACCGAGTGGTTGTGAATCTCCGGTGATCGCTGTGCCTTCGGGTAATTTTGGCAACCTGACGGCAGCACTGCTTGCCAAGGCTCTGGGCTTACCGGTCAAGCGTCTGGTTGCGGCAACCAACAGCAATGATACAGTTCCCCGTTACCTGGATGGTCAGGGGTGGGAGGTTAGATCAACCCAGGCGACCCTTTCCTGCTCAATGGATGTGAGCGATCCCAATAACTGGCCCAGGGTTGAAGCTTTGTTTGCACTTAAGGGCTGGTCCTGGGATGAGCTTGGCTATGGGCGGGTCGATGAGCAGCAGACCCGTGAAGCGGTGAAAACACTGCGAGACTCGGGCTATCTTGCCGAGCCTCACGGGGCGGTGGCCTGGCGCGTTTTGCAAGATGAACTCAAACCGGGAGAAACCGGGGTATTCCTGGCGACGGCTCATCCGGCAAAATTTGCCACAGAAGTGGCTGAGATCACCGGCGTGGCTCCCAAGCTGCCGGCAGCACTTGAGTCAGCGCTCAGGGAGCCTCTTCTGTCAAAGCCCCTGGCTGCTGATTTTGAGGCACTGCTTGCCGAGTTATAATGATAAGTAGTTCCGATTGTTATTTTAAAGAGCGGCGTGTCCGCTCTTTTTTTACTTAAAGGATAATCCCTCTTACGGATTATATGTCAGAGGGGACTTTTAATATCAGTTGATGTATTGAGTGCTCAACTTGTCAATAGGTATATTTGACAGTTCCAAGATAACTATAAAACATAACACTCTAGCAGATATTTATGCTTGCCAATAGACCATCAAATGGTCTATTGGCAAGCATAAAATTCACCTAAGATAGGTTTTTGACCCTAGGTGGTATTACATCTCTATTTATTAATATGGATGGAGCTTCTTTGATAAATTGATTACTGAGATTTCAGTATTGATGTTCTGTTAGGGCAAAGACGATTTGTTATAAATAACCAGATATTTTATAGCTGCACTCTATAGGGACTATCAATGAGACTAAGCAGAATTTATATAGCTATCGGGCTATCCCTTGGGCTTCCTGGCGTTGTCATGGCGACGACAGTGACCAATATCAGCCATAGTATGACCATCAATGTGCCAGGGAGTAATCCCTTTGGCTCGGGTCGGGTTTCTTCAGTGCAACAGGCACTCAATTTGCTCAGAGATAAACGAATTACCCGTGGTTATGTGACAATTCGCCTGACTCAGGATCTCAGCAATGTGTCAACCATTACGATTAATCATCCCGATAGCCGGAGAATTATCTTATCCGGCGGAGGGAGCTACCTAAGACCTCACAAGTTGCAGTTTAGCGGTGCCGGGATCCGGGTTATTGATGGGCATACCCTGGGCGGGATCAGGAGTATCAAGCTGGTCGGTCCCGGAGCGGGTCGTTACTCCTGCGGGGTGAGGGCAAGTGATCACTCGAAGGTAAAAAATGTCGATGGGGTTCGGGCCTACAACTTTAAGTACGGTTTTTGTGCCTATTACAATTCGGTCATCGATGTGAATGAAACTATCTTTCATACGGTCTCGGTAGCAAATCTTAGAGCCGGTTTTTATGCAACGGGCAACTCTAAGATTAATCTTTCTGCATATTCAAGCAGCAAAATTAAATCCAATCATAATAAAGGGTATGGATACCTGGCGACCATGGGGTCAACCATTAATGCTCATAACTTCAGGGGTGAAGGAAATAAGGGCGCTCTTGATAGAGTTTATACAGGTGGACAAATCGTACGTGGCTAGTTGTAGCTAATTAAGGGATAGTGATGAATAAATCATTTGTTATAGCAAGCTTTGCATTATTTATTTCTGTGATCTGCACAAATGCCAGTGCGGCTGAGTTTATTGGGCACAATACAACATATAATATCCCCGGCCATGTGAATGGTGTCTCGGTCGATAATTTGCAGCAGGGGTTGAATGCACTCAAGGATGTGTCTATCGCTCCAGATGTTATGGTGACGTTGCGGCTTAATCAGGATTACTCAGACTCATCAGAAATCGTGGTGAGTAATCCTAATGGCGATCGGATTAAGATTGATGGGAATAACCACAGCATCACCTTCCATAAAAATGGCATTGTGATCGATCACGGGCATGTGCTTGGTCTGGTCGACAACCTCACTCTCAAACTCAAGCGTTTCGGGGGAGTGGGGTGTGCTATTAAATCAGATCATGGATCGTTCGCCAGGGTTGGCAGAGGGGTCAAAACCCTGGGCTTTCAATATGGTGGTGTGTGCGCTCTCAACGATTCACTGGTGATTGTGACATCTGGCATGGACGCCTCCCATAGCTGCAGCGCAACGAGCTCTACCTTTTGTGCCGGGTTCAGGGCCCAGGAGCACTCGACAATCATAGCCAATGGAACCATCTCATCATTTAATAAGAATGGCTATTTTGCCTACAATGATTCGCGGATCTATGCCTATCGAAGCTCTGCGAGTAACAATAGATATAGTAACTATGATGGCGCGGGAGTCGCTCACTGACCCCCTGGGTTGAATCAGGTAGCCTGGTTTTGCGGTCCCGGCTGCTTGAATCTCCACTGAGCATTGATTACAATCGCAGCACTTTTTCATCCAAGCCACAGGAGGAGTCAATAATGAAAACTCTTAATTATAAAAACTGTTCCATATCAGTGGCGAGTGGTGGTGCCAAATAGCCTGCCTTGATCGTCATTGATGAGTTATCAATTTCTTGAGTCAATGACATGTTCAAACAATTAGCAAAGATTAATCAAAAACCCGCACTCTATCAGTTCTATACGGCACCGGATATGTGGAACGATCCCTATATATCCCGGCAGATGTTAGCTTTTCACCTGAGTGATACAACCGAGCTTGCCTCCCGCAACATCCGCTTCATTGAGCGTTCTGTTGACTGGATCTGCAATTATTTTCAGTTAGATTCAAACTCCAGACTGGTTGATTTTGGTTGCGGCCCGGGCCTTTATACCTCCCGGTTTGCCAGGCGAGGCATCCAGGTGACCGGGGTGGATTTTTCTGAAAACTCCATTTCTTATGCCACAGAGCAAGCCCTGGAGGCGGGGCTTAACATCGACTACCGCCAACAGGACTATCTGGAGTTCAAAGAGCCGAGCTCTTTTGATCTGATCACTATGATCTATTGTGATTACTCTGCTCTGAGCAGCGAGCAAAGGGCTTCCCTACTGGGGATCTTCAGCGAGTCCCTCAAAGACGAGGGGGCCATTTTGTTAGATGTTTACTCCCTGGCTCAGTATGCCAAGATGCCAGAGGCGACCGAGTTTGGCTTTCGCCAGATGGGGGATTTTTGGAGTGATGGTGATTATTATGGATTTCTCAATACCTTCAACTATGAGGGGGAGAAGGTGGTCCTCAATCAACACACCATTATCGAACCTCAGCGCACCCGCACCATCTACAACTGGTTGAAGTGCTACTCTTTTGAAACTTTGCGCAAAGAGTTCGCTGAGCATGGTCTGCAGATCGAAAGTCATTTCGCCAATGTGGCAGGGGATCCCTACGCTGAGGAAGCCACCGAAATCGCGGTGATTGCTCGTAAAGTGCGCTAGAAGGGACCTGTCGGTGTTTCAGGTTTGACTCCGCAGCTTCAAATTGGAAACGCCTGTAGAGTAGTCCAAAGGGCTGAGCCATCGCTTCGCCCTTTATCCTTTTTCTGTTCACGCCGCCTTTGCCTTCATCCTTAAAGAAGTGGCTCTCCCTGAACCTGTCTCTTGTGTAAGACTCACGAGCCACCGGAGCGGATCAAGATGCGCTCTGCTTCCTGTTTTTGTTTTTACCTGAATTTATTGCTTGACCTTCTTGTTACTGGAACCTTTACAGTTATCAAAGGTAACAAATAAGATGGAGATGAAGATGAGTATCTCGGCTTCATTACAGCTAACAGGGCTGCGCTGTCAAAACTGTGCATCGGCTCTTCAGGCCGAACTACAGGCCCTTTGCGGGGTTAAGGCGCAGGTAAGCTTTCCCGGGCAGCAGCTACAATTGGAACTTGATTCCTGGGAAAGATTCACCGAAGTGGATCAGCAGCTTCAAAAACGAAAGTTAACAGCGTCGGGTCAGCAGTATCAGTTCTCAGTCGATGGGATGAGCTGCAACGGCTGTGCATCAAAGCTTAGCGCCCTGCTTAAGCAGCTGCCCATGGTGTTAACTGTAAAGGTTAGCTTCGAAGAGTCCAAAGCCTGGATTGAGCTTCCCGTTGGAACATCAACCCAGCCCGTCATCGATCGTATTCAGCAAGCAGGCTATCAGGCACAAGCCATCGATTTACAGGACTCAGATGACCGGGCTGCTTCGAATGTCACCCAAGCTACAGAGGCTTCACCTGCCGAGCAGCTCTCATCAGCGACTAAACCCCTGGTTGCCGAGCGTCTGCAGATGCAGGGGGTGAGCTGTGCCAGTTGTGTTTCTAAAATAGAAAAGGCACTCAAAGGGGTTCCGGGAGTCGAGAGTGCGGTGGTGAATCTGGTTGAGCAGGAAGCTGAAGTCAGCTGGACTCCACAGGGGAAAGCCGATGTATCTGAGCTTATCAAGGCTGTCGAGAGGGCCGGTTATAAGGCTTATGCAGCGGGCTCAGCACGCGATGCAGATGAGCTGGTTTTCTCTGTTGCAAATATCAGCTGTGCCAGCTGTGTGAATAAGATTGAGTCGGCTGTTAAGGCTAATCCCGGCGTGAGTGCCGCTATGGTCAATCTTGCCGATAAAACAGTGACGGTCAAAGGCAAGGTTTCTCCAAGTGAGCTGCTTAAGCTTCTCTCGGATATAGGCTACCCGGGCCAGCTTTTATCTGATGATGTCAGGGGGCAGCAGGCGAAAGAGCGAGCAGAGCGCAAACAGTACCTGCAGATGATGTGGGGAGCTGCAGCCTCTCTGGTCGTTGGCGCTGCCCTGATGCTATGGGATTTTATAGGAAGCTCAGCCGTCAACACTCAGACACAACAATGGGCCTGGGGCGGTGTGGGTGTATTGGTACTGCTGATCCTTATCGGGCCGGGAGGGCACTTTTATAAAAATGCCTGGAGCCAACTTAAACACGGTAGTGCCAACATGGATACCCTGGTCTCGATGGGGATCAGTGTGGCCTGGCTCTATAGTATGTTTGTGGTGTTATTTCCTCAGTTGTTACCCGTGGCGGGACGACACGTCTATTTTGAGGCGGCGACCTTCATTGTCGGGTTGATCAATCTGGGGCATGGTCTGGGACTCAGGGCTCGCGGAAAAACCAGCGAGGCGGTGAAAAAATTGATAGGGCTCCAGCCCAAGACGGCCCGGGTGATCCGTGATGGTGAAGAATCGGATCTGGCAATTGAAGAGGTTGTGGTCGGCGATCGGATCCGCATTCGTCCCGGTGACAAAATTCCGGTCGATGGACGAGTGATTGAAGGACACTCAACGGTGGATGAGTCTATGCTAACCGGCGAGCCGATCGCGGTAAAAAAAGAGCTGGATTCTCAGCTTTCTGCCGGAACCATCAACAAGAATGGTACCCTGATATTCCGCGCCGAAAAAGTGGGTGCGGATACGGCTCTGGCCAACATTATCCGCCTGGTGAGAAGAGCGCAGAACTCCAAGCTGCCCATTGCTCAGTTGACCGATAAGATAGCCGCGGTATTTGTGCCAGCGGTGATCCTGGTCGCCCTCATCTCTGCTGTGATCTGGTATGTGGCGGGTCCGGCTCCGGCACTGACTCATGCCCTGATCGTATTCACTACTGTGCTGATCATCGCATGTCCCTGCGCCCTGGGTCTGGCAACTCCCCTGTCGATTATTACCGGGGTGGGGAAGGCCGCACAGCTGGGTTTATTGGTGCGTAACGGAGAGGCTCTGCAGAGTGCCAGTAAGCTGGACACTATTATCGTCGACAAAACCGGAACCCTGACCGAGGGCAAACCCAGTGTCACCGAAATTGTCCCACTCAATGGATACCGGGAAGACGAGCTCCTGAGGCTGGCCGCCAGTCTTGAACAATCATCGGAGCACCCCCTGGCAGAGGCTATCGTTGAGTCGGCGAAACAGCGAGGGCTGCAATTACAAAAGGGGAGTGACTTCAGGGCGACTTCGGGCCTGGGAGTTGAGGGGCGGGTGGGTCAGCAGCAGATCTATCTTGGTAACGAAAAGCTGATGAGTCGCCAGCAGATTGATACCAGTGTAGCTAAAAACAGCCTAGATCAATTTTCCCGGCAGGGAAAGACCGCGGTCTATCTTGCCGTGGATGGAGTCCTGGCCGGAATTATTGTGGTGGCAGATGCTATCCGTGGCGATTCTCTTCAGGCAATTGCGCGCTTACATCGCCTCGGAGTGAAGGTGGTGATGGCAACCGGGGATAATCCTAAAACGGCCGCGGCAGTTGCAGATAAGCTTGCGATCGATGATTTCAGGGCCGAGATGCTGCCAGAGCATAAATCGAACCTGGTTTATGAGTTACAGCAGCAGGGACTCCATGTCGGAATGATCGGGGATGGGATCAATGATGCTCCGGCCCTGGCTAAGGCGGATGTGGGTTTTGCGGTTGGAACCGGAACCGATGTGGCAATCGAGTCTGCAGATATTGCCCTGATGAGACCTTCTCTGCATGGCCTGGCGGATGCGATTGAGCTTTCGCGAGGAACCTTAAGAAACATCAAGGAGAATCTGTTTTTTGCCTTTATCTATAACGGACTGGGGATCCCTATTGCGGCAGGCGTACTCTATCCCTTTGTCGGGATCTTGCTCAGCCCAATAGTGGCGGGAGGTGCGATGGCCTTTTCATCCTTTACCGTGGTCACCAACGCCAATCGGTTACGCCGCTTTAAGCCTAAGACGCGAGATGTGTGAGTTGGCTGAAAACTGCTCTTGAATACCCATAAAAAAATCCGCCAGTTGGCGGATTTTTTTATACAAATGACTGAAGATTACAGAGATTCAGTAAAAGTACGGGAGATCACGTCACGCTGCTGCTCAGGTGTCAGAGAGTTAAAGCGAACTGCATATCCGGAGACACGAATCGTCAGCTGAGGGTATTTTTCCGGGTGCTTGACCGCATCTTCCAGAGTTTCACGCTGCAGGACGTTAACGTTCAGGTGCTGACCACCTTCAACCACAGGCTCTGCAGTCATAGGTACTTCACGGTAATCAAACTGGCCCAGCTCGTTCAAAGCGACCGTTTGATCTTCCTGATAGTTTCCTTTGGCACACAGGCAACGCGCCTGCTGGTTCTCTTCATCTAACAGCCAGAAAGAGTTCAGCAGAGCTTCATTTTCAGTTTTAGTGATTTGAATGCCTTTAATCATGATGCTGCTCCTAACATGCAAGCGATGTGTCTCGAAAATGTAATTAAATTACGTAATTTTCGAACCGAACGAGGGGGGATTTGCTTTAGCCCTTCGCTTTGTATGGTTGAATCCTACAACACATATTTGCCCATGTCTATTTGATTTTGGTCAATAAATGAAGTTTTTTTTGGCGGTTTAGCCAAGGTTTAGTTTGAGCTATATCAATAAACCTGCACTTTATATGGTTTTACTGGATCTTGGTTGTGCAGACTGCCTTTTCTTAATGTTGTTTTTTTTCATTCAAAACCGCTATTGGCCCTGATTCGCCGCCTGCATGCGAAAAGATTGATCCCTTCGGAGCTGGCACAAAGGCGGAGGGTTTTTTACAATAGCGCTCAATCTGTCCTTCGCGCGGTGGCGCGGGGAGCCTCAGTCTCACTTTTCTAGGGCGTTACTATGAAAGTCAAAACACGTTTTGCGCCGAGTCCAACCGGTTACCTTCATGTTGGTGGAGCGCGAACCGCGCTGTACTCCTGGTTATATGCCAAGCATATGCAGGGTGATTTTGTTCTGCGTATCGAAGATACAGATCTGGAGCGTTCCACTCAGCCCGCGATCGATGCCATTTTGCAGGGAATGGAGTGGCTGGGATTAGGCTGGGATGAGGGTCCCTTTTACCAGACCAAGCGCTTTGATCGTTACAACCAGTTGATCGATCAACTCATCGCCGAGGATAAGGCTTACCGTTGCTACTGCTCTAAAGAGCGCCTTGAGGCGTTGCGCGAGCAGCAGATGGCTGCTGGTGAGAAGCCCCGCTACGATGGACACTGCCGTGACAATGACTGCAGTGAACACTCTGCAGATGCTCCACACGTGATCCGTTTTCGTAACCCTCAGCAGGGGAGTGTAATTTTTGATGATCATGTTCGCGGGCATATTGAGATCGCCAATAGTGAACTGGATGATCTGATTATTCGTCGTACCGACGGGGCACCGACCTATAACTTCTGCGTGGTTGTTGATGACTGGGATATGGAGATCACTCACGTGGTGCGTGGTGAGGACCATATCAACAACACCCCACGTCAGATTAATATCTATAAGGCTCTTGGAGCTCCGGTTCCTGAGTTTGCTCATGTGTCGATGATCCTGGGTGATGACGGCGCCAAGCTTTCCAAGCGTCATGGTGCGGTCAGCGTCATGCAGTATCGGGATGATGGTTTTCTTCCCGAAGCCTTGCTGAACTATCTGGTGCGCCTGGGCTGGTCATCAGGCGATCAGGAGATCTTCTCTATTCCTGAGATGATCGAGAAATTCTCACTGGATGCGATTAACAAGTCCGCTTCGGCCTTTAATTCTGACAAGCTGTTGTGGCTCAATAACCACTACATGCGCACCATGGATCCCGCCTATGTAGCGGATGCTCTAAAGTGGCACTTTGAGGATCAGAAGATCGATCCAAGTCAGGGGCCAGCACTGGAGAACATCATAGGCTTATATGCCGAGCGTTGTAATACCCTCAAAGAGCTGGCGGCGCAATCTCGATATCTCTATGAAGAGTATGAGGCGTTCGATGCTACGGCGGCCAAGAAGCATCTGCGTCCGGTTGCTCGTCAACCCCTTGAGTTGATTCGTAGCAAGTTATCAGAAGTTGCCTGCTGGGAAACTGCCAATATTCATCAGGTGATCCAGGATACAGCATCTGAGCTTGAGCTTGGTATGGGCAAAGTGGGAATGCCACTGCGGGTTGCCGTGACCGGAGCCGGTCAGTCTCCCTCTATTGATGCAGTGATCGAGCTGCTGGGTCGGGAGAAAGCTCTGTCCCGAATCGATAGGGCTTTGCAGTTTATTACCGAGCGCGAAGCTTCGGCATAATATAGTCTGGCGAGCCATGAGTAGTGGCTCGCGTTTCCCTCCTTTTTATTGTTTTTATTTAAAATTTTCACTTTAGTGCTGCTTTTAGAGCATTTGCCCCTGCTTAAACCCCGATTGACAGCCCTACCTCTACTGCTAAAATCCATGATTACTGCCTCTTTTTATTGAGTTTTTGCTTAATGCGTCCTTTCATCTCCCCCGAGATCATCTGTCGTTACCACAGGTTTTGGCATTCAGGCCGGATCTGTCTTGCAATGATTTTTGCTTTGTTGCTGATTCATCTTACCCAGATCCCTCATGGGGTATGGATGATGGTGACCATAGTGGTGGTGATGGGGCCTGTCTCTCATGTGGGAGGGATCAAGGGGAGAGCCAAACAGCGCTTTATGGGAACCATACTGGGAGCCCTTGCCGGACTGTTTCCCATGCTGATCCCAGGATTTCCCTTCTGGCTCTTTATGATCTGGATTGTGGCCTGGGTTGGAGCGAGCAGCTATTACGCCCTGGGAAGAAACTCCTACGCAGCTTTGATCGTCGGCCTGACCCTGGTGATAGTGACGGGTGCGGGAGTCGTGGATCTACAGCCGGCAATCTGGCGTACCACCAATGTGATTATCGGCGATGTGATCGCTTTGGTTTTTTCCGGGGTGTTCGCCCACAGGGCTCATGATCACTGGCGCTATCTGTTGGCTGAAAATCTGCGGGACTTCATGATCTTTTACAAGGCACAGGTAACCGATATGCCGCTTCGGGAGTCGCACATTGAAAAGCTGTTAGGAGGCGTTAAGGAGCGGCTCAATATCATGCGAGGGCTGCAGGCTCCTCTGCGCAGAGAGCACTCTATCTATAGTCCCAATGGGAATGCGGTGATTGCAGAGCAGCGACGGATCCTGAGCACTCTGGAGTTGATTCAAAAAACCCGGGTATTCTCTGAAAAAGGTCATCGCTGTATCGTATTTCTGCACCAGCTGCGCCGTCAGAAGAAGGAGCTGGTGGGCAAAATGGATCTTCTGTATCAGCAGATTTACCAGCATGGAGTGGTTTCTTCCCAGGACTTTCAATTTGATCACCTGAGTCTGGTGAAACAGCTAAGAAAGAGCGACGAAAATGAGCATGTTCTCAGCCCGTTTGGCTATATCTGGCTCAATCGTCACCTCAGTGAGCAGTTGAACCGGCTCTATCAGCTGCTGCCCAAGCGTGACTACCCACAGGATGAACCTCTAGAGCAGGTCGAAAAGTCGGTGACTCATGAGGATGCCCTTGGAAAGGCCGGGGTGGATCTCAAATAGGAGTGAAGGGATTATTCACTGAGAGAGGCGTGTTGGAACAAGGCAGCTCCAAAATTAAGCATGATCGCTTTGAAATTAAACGCCTTGCTCAAACTCTCAGCAGTCAAACCAGCTTTCAACAAAAAGCGCCCTATTTCAGTTGACACCCCAAGCCCCATCTCTTAATATTCGCCTCGCTTTCCGATGAAAGATATTTCAAAAGCACGTGGGGCTATAGCTCAGCTGGGAGAGCGCTTGCATGGCATGCAAGAGGTCGACGGTTCGATCCCGTCTAGCTCCACCAATTCTCTTCCTGATTCCTGAAAATAGTACGACCGGCCCGGTCCGTTTATCCATTAAGCTCCTGAATGAATACTCGAATGGTTTAAGTTTCAGACCTGTGCTGTAGCTCTGTGGTTTATCCACCGATGAGGCTGAGGATCTGAGGTCCAGCTATTCAGAGTTAGCTTCAGCTAAGATCCAATGTTCAAAGTTTCTTCTCTTTTTGAAAACAAACGGCTACACTCTAAATGATAATAATTATCAATATCGTTTGATGTTTGTGATAGGAGAGAGAGATGAAAAAGACGATGACTTTTGCCGTGATGCATTTTTCTATTGCCTTTTCGGTGGCCTGGTTGCTGACAGGAGACATGATCATTGGCGGTTTGGTCGCTCTGGTGGAGCCTGCTGTCAACACGGTTGGTTATTTTTTCCACGAGAAAGTATGGGCCCGGCTCTCCTGAGTTGTCATCATGAAGCCTCAGGGAGATGACTCTATCTCAGGGGATGCAATGCGCCGTGAATTTGTTGATAATAAGGCTATTATTGAACGGAGCCAGATGATTCACCACTGGTAGTCAACGATTCATAGGAGAGGCGATGCTGGCTAAGATCTTGCTGGTTGAGGATGATACCCACTTATCTCAATTGATCTGTGAATACTTGATAGGCCATGACTATCAGGTCACCCCCCATCTTCGCGGGGATACAGCCGTTGAGGCTATTGCGGAATTACAGCCTGATCTAATTATTCTGGATGTGATGCTTCCGGGGAAGAGTGGCCTTGAGATCTGCAAAGAGATCCGGGGCAGCTTTCATGCGCCGATCATGATGATGACGGCTTGCAGTGAAGATGTAGATCAGATCCTGGGGCTGGAGCTTGGGGCGGATGATTACGTCGCTAAACCTGTCGAGCCCAGGGTGCTATTGGCCAGGGTCAGAGCCCTGTTGCGACGCCATCAATCAACATCAGCACAACCTTCCGATGAGCCAGAACTGCTTGATTTTGGCACTTTGAGGATCAACCGGACTACCCGCCTGGTAACGGTTTCAGATAAGAAAATTGAGCTCACGACCGCCGAGTTTGATCTGTTGTGGCTTTTGGCAACCCATGCAGGAGATATCCTGAGTCGTGATCAGTTGATGAATAAGCTCAGAGGCGTGGGTTTTGATGGGTTAGATCGCACCATAGATGCCAGGATCTCCCGCTTGCGCCGTAGTTTAGGGGATAGTGCAGATTCACCGGTTCGGATCAAGACGGTGCGTAATAAGGGGTATCTCTTCTCTAAAGAGGTTGACTGAGATGGTCATGGATAAGCATCGCTTGCGGGTCCGTCACTTTCTCTCCCACTTTCTGCTGTTGATGGCTCTGGTGACCTTGCTCCCGACCATATTCGGAATATTGCTGGGTTATTTTTATAATCAGCAGGACAACGAAGAGGTGGTTCGGCTCTCTTCAGGGGTGATTGCTCATGCCCGCCAGGCGATTAACTATACCACCCCCGAAGCGAATAGCCGGGAGTTGAAAAAGCTCGAGGAGCTTTATGGGTTTCCGTTTCACCTGTTAAGAGCTCCGCCACCAGAGCTTGATCAGGCCGAACAGGAGCAGCTTGCGAGCGGGGAGGTCGTCTTCTCCCGGGCCAGTCAGAGGTTATATGTTCCCAGCCTTGAGCAGGGGGTTCTTGAGATAGGTCCCATCTCGGTAAAGGGCTTTAATATGTTGGACTGGCTCAATGACAGAATTGAGCTGGCCCTGGTCTGGCTGCTATTTACCGCAACCGTATTTGCGGCTTTGACCTACCTCTATCTCAGGCCACTTTGGTATGACCTGATGCGCCTTAGAAAAACCGCAGAAAGTCTCTCTTCGGGTGATATGGGGGCCCGCTGTGGTGAGCTCAGTAGCTCCATCCTTGGCTTGCTGCGTAGCTCTTTCAATAGCATGGCCTCCAAGTTAGAGCGACTGATTAAAGATAGGCAAAAGATGGCGAATGCGATGGCCCATGAGATGCGCACCCCGATAGCCCGGATCCGTTTTGGCCTGGCGATGCAGGATGAGGCAGCAACCGATGAGAAGAGAGCTCAGTACCGTACCGGGATCGAGCGTGATCTAAGGAATATTGAGGATCTGATCTCAACCCTGATGGAGCATGGCCGGTTGAATTGGGGGGAGTCAGCCTGAATTCACAAAAGGTGAGCCTTGATGTATGGCTGGCCCAGCAGTTGGAGGCTCTGAAAGTACTATATCCTGGTCTTGAGCTTGGCTTAAACTGCAGTTGTGAAGATGCCGAGCTGGATCAGCGTCTGATGTCGGTGGCGATTCAAAACCTCCTGACCAACGCCTGTAAGTACGCATCAGCCAAGGTAAATCTTGAAGTGGTCCAGCAGGAGGACGCGCTACTGTTTGTGGTCGACGATGATGGACCCGGGGTTCCCGAAGAGGAGCGCAGCAAGCTGTTTGAACCCTTTTACCGCCTCAGCCGGGAGTCAGATCAAGCTGCCAAGGGGTTTGGCCTGGGGTTGAGTATTGTGCAGCTTATTGCCGAGCTACATGGCGGTGAGATCGAGATTGCCGAGAGTCCCTCGGGGGGCGCTCGGTTTATTTTAAGCATCGAAGCATAAAAAAGCCCGCTGATGATTCAGCGGGCTTTTTAAGAGATGGCAGCCTTAGAACTTGTAATTGACACCCAGGGTCAGTGTGTCAGCTGACGCCACCTCATTGTTCATTTGGCTAATAGTTTTTCCATTAGAGATAGCATCTGGATCAGAGCCAAACAGGTGGCTGTACTCAATATTCAGCTCCCAGCTTTCGGTAAGATTAAAGCCAATGCCAAAGGCAATCTTAGGCAGGATCTCATGCTTGGTGTTCTTCTGATCAGAGTTGGCTGTTTGAGCTACTTTTAGCTCTTGTGTTGCTCGTGCGACACCAGCCTTAGCGAACAGGTTGAAGTTACTCTGGAAGTTATATTTGGTGACAGCCAGAAGGTCAAAGCTATAACCCGTATATTTATAGTTCAGAGAGCTTACCGGGGTTGATGCTGTATATTTGCTCTTGCCGTATTGGGAGTATCCCAGCTCCGCGCCGTATTGAAATGCGGACTCACCGAACAGGTATCCAGTATGAATTCCCCAGGCTGTGCCACCTTTATCGTCTTCGAAGTAATTTGAAAAGGTATAGCTTGAGATATTCATGGGTGGGGTATCAATAGAGCCATATCCGAGGCTTCCCCCGATATAGGCACCAGATTTTGCTATGGCACCACTACTGGCAAAGAGTCCAGCCAATCCAATGGCCATAATTGTTTTTTTCATCTGTTTCACCTTCTTGTGAGTGAGCCTGTACCCCGAAGATAAAAATAGCCAGCAGGGCAGGCTCATAGCCAGATGTTCCAGAAGCCCGCCAATTGAGCGGGCCTTGTAGATGGCTCAGGATTAGAACTTGTAGTTAACACCCAGGGTCAGCATATTGACAGAGGCAACTTTATTATTTAGCTGACTTAAAGTGTCAACATCGCTACCAATGGCATTTGGCTTGGAGCCAAAGATATGACTGTATTCAGCATTGATTTCCCAGTTTTCAGTCAGATCATAGCCTACACCCATGGCAATTTTTGGAAGAACCTTATGTTTTGTGACTTTGCTATTTTGTCCATCATCATCTGAATACTTAAGCTTTTGAGTCGTGCGCGCTATGCCAGCCTTACCAAATAAGTTAAATCCGTTGTTGAAGTTATATTTACCAACCGCGAGTAGGTCAATATTATAGCCGCTATATTTAAACTCCTCCCACTCGGAAGTCGATGTTTTAGCTGCTCGGTATTTATTATCGGCATATTGAGAGTAGCCAAGCTCGGCACCATACTGGAAGTTGGATTCACCAAAAAGGTATCCGGTATGAATATTCCAGGAAAAACCATGGAGATCATCTGAAAATACATTCCAACTATCAGATGTATAAATAGAGGTATTCATTGAGGAGGTATCCATTCCTCCAATACCAAGATTACCCCCGATATAAGCACCGGATTTTGCCATTGCGGCTCCGCTTGCAAAAAGTCCTGCCAATGCAACTGCGACGATTGTCTTTTTCATCTGTCTGACCTCATTATTATCTAAGCCTGAGTCTTGGGGGCCCATCCGGGACACCCTGCTCCCTGTCGGGAAGGGCTGAATATTTCAGCGGCCATGCAGATGTAACGTTCCGTTTACTATGACTGTCCTGCAACTATCCCTGCGATAGCGTGTCAGAGCATGGTAAGCCTGTTTTCCCGATGAGTGCATTCTAGTCAGGGCCAGTGAGGCTTTCTGTTGCGGTTATGTTTGAGATTTATGACAGTAGTTGACAGTTTTAAGGGCTGCCACAGAGGATGCTTGGGTGATAAAAATATAAGGCGGTTAAAAAATTTAGTAGATCTGGCTGGTCTCAGGTTGTTTTATCAGCTGAGTCTTTTACTTATCTGCACAGAAGCAGAGATCTTTTCGGGTCAGAGCGATTCAACTGTGGGATTCAGCTCAAGGGATTGTCATAAACTGTCATATAACAGCTATATAATTGATACATACCTTCCATTCAACCTGGTTTAATCTAGCGGAAAATTTACAGCGCATTCAACTTACATTCAGCTGTTTAAACCAGGTAACCATAAGTTTGAATTAGCAATAAATAATGTGCTGCAACTGATGACTCGCAAGTTTAATTTATCTTCTCAGGGCCCATAAGCCAGTGGAAATAAATTATCCATTAATAAGTTAATTCAATATGACTGGGTGATTCCATGAAAGCAAAACTAATACTTTTATCTCTTGGTGCCGTGGTGTTAACTGGTTGTTCAACACTGCATTCAACTGTGCTGCCTCAAGACAACGGTACCTTTAAGGCGATCGCCTCGGCCAATACTGAGAAGCAGGCCTACAATTTTGTGATGGCTGATGCGAAAACCACCTGTAAGAAACATGGCTATACAGATTTTGTATCTACCGGCCAGACATCAAAGTATATCGGAGAGAAGAAGCTTGATGCGGCAGGTGAGGGCGGCTTCACCGGGATTGCTATGAAACTGACCGACTTCGCGGTGAAGACCCAGGATCAGGAAAACTACCGGGTCGAGATGAGTTTTCGCTGCAGTGCCTGAGAGCAAGGCTCCTGCCGATAACGGCGGGAGCCTGATTTCAGCTTTGCTTGACCCACATCAGCGCATCACCAAATTCACCTGACTGATATGTTTGAAGTTCTCCTGAGATCATCAGGGCCGAGACTTTCGCTCCCCATTTCAGCCACTTAGGTCCACCAACAATCGCAATTTTTTTAAAATCGTTACGATGCGCCACACCAAACTTGGCATCATCCCACATCGCATCGATCTCCCAGCCTCCAAAGCTCTCATCGAGATGGATTAACAGCCGGATCTCACCATACTGCTCGATCAGTTCATTGAGCTTGGGGATAAACAGGTTTTGGTAATCCTGGTGGGTGAGCTTATCGCTTGCTTGAACGACCAGAGTATCATTTGCAGTTTGCGAAAGGATCTGTAGCATGGTCTTCTTTCCTTGTATTGAGCATTCCATCTTCCCGATCGGGCAGAATAACATAACAAGGGGTTGGGCTTTGTGAGCTCGGTTACAGAATAATAGAAAGTATTTTTGGCGAACTACTAGGGTAGGCGCGTTTTTTGATGGGAGCGGTAGGGGCCGAAGGCTCACATACCGTTTTGCGAGTGACTGTGGGAGAAGTAATGAATCAGTTTGTGGTTGCCAATGCGAATGATTGTATTGGCTGCAGATCTTGTGAGATTGCCTGTGTGTTATCGCACAATGGGGGGCGTTACCCTGACGATGCAGAAGCATTCCATCCCTGCATTCATGTTGTCACGGATGGGGCTCGCGTCTCAGCGACGACCTGTCGTCATTGTGAAGATGCACCTTGCCTTAATGTCTGTCTTGTTGGGGCTATCACTCGTAAGAGTGATGGCATCTATCTGAATAAGGCAAAGTGCACAGGCTGCAAACGCTGTGTACAGGCATGCCCCTTTGGTGCCATTCAAATGGTCCCTAAAAAAGATACAGCCTCTGGTCATGGCAAGGCACAGGCACACAAATGTAACCTGTGCCAGGATCATGAGAAGGGTCCAGCTTGTATCCAGGCATGTCCAACCAGAGCGTTACACTTGTTGGACGAGCAGTTGCTTGATAAACAGCGCCAAAAAAAGCAGCAGCGGACTGCCGGTGAACCCGCTGAGTCGAAAATGCCGTATATTCATCGGCTGACGCCCTTATTAGATTCATTGCCCCATCGACCTCGTCAGGAGGCTGCGAAGTCACCCTTAGAGTTGCGCAAGACCACATTTGTTGAAACCTATCAGCCCTTTTCTTCACAGCAGGTATCGTCCCAGGCCGAACGCTGTCTTCGCTGTAGTGATCGAGCCGTTTGTGAGTGGACCTGTCCACTACATAACGACATCCCTAAGTTACTGGAGTTAGCAAAACAGGGCCGTATCGAGGAAGCCGCTGAACTGTCTCATCAAACCAGCTCACTGCCTGAAGTTTGCGGTCGGATCTGTCCGCAGGATCGCCTATGCGAGGGGCATGTACACTTAAGGCAGAATATGGCTCGGTCACCATTGGTCATGTTGAGCGTTATATCAACGATACGGCGTTGGCAAACGGGTGGAAGCCAGATCTAAGCTATGTGGCGGCAACGGGCAAGCGGGTTGCAATCATTGGTGCAGGCCCGGCGGGGTTGGGATGTGCCGATATCCTGACTCGTAATGGTGTAAAAGCCGTCGTCTTTGATCGCCACCCGGAGATTGGCGGCATGCTGACCTTTGGTATTCCTGCGTTCAAACTCGATAAACAGGTGTTAATTAACCGTCGAGAGCTATTCAGTGAGATGGGTATTGAATTTCGCCTGAATACCGAAGTGGGTCGTGATGTTTCATTGCAACAGCTGCTGGATGAGTTTAATGCTGTATTTGTAGGTACAGGGACTTACCAGTCGATGAAAGCGGGTCTGGAGCATGAAGACGCCCCCGGAGTTTATGAGGCGCTGCCTTATCTCATAGCCAACACCAAACATGAGATGGGGTTAGCTGAGCTGGCCGAAGAGCCCTATGTGAACCTTGCGGGCAAAAAAGTTGCCGTACTCGGGGCGGGGACACAGCGATGGATTGCTTGCGGACGGCATTGCGCCAGGGCGCGGATGAAGTGACCTGCCTCTATCGCCGTGATGAGGCTAATATGCCAGGATCGAAAAAAGAGGTGAGCAATGCCCGGGAAGAGGGAGCACAATTTGTATTCAATGTGCAGCCAAGGGCGATCCAGCTCAATGAAAAGGGGCATATCGCCGGTATTGAGCTCATCCGCACTGAGCTTGGTGAGCCCGATGACAGTGGTCGCCGTCGGCCACAAGCGATTGCCGGCTCTGAATTCGTTCTGCAAGTCGATGCGCTGATTATCGCCTTTGGTTTCAGTGCGCATCCGATGCCCTGGCTGGAGGCAGCCAAAGTGAAGTTAAATCCCTGGGGACTCATAGAATCACCTCGAAATAATCGCTTCCCCTGTCAAACCAGCCACCCGAAGATTTTTGCTGGTGGCGACATAGTGCGGGGTGCAGATCTGGTTGTCACTGCGATGGCAGACGGTCGTAAAGCGGCTGAGGGGATTATCGCGTCATTGGGGCTGGAGTTACAGCCTGAGCCTATTGTGCGTGGTACTGAACGAGCCGCCACGGCTATGGCCGATGGCTGTAAAGAGGCCGAGGGAATTATCGAATCACTGGGGCTGGAGCGACAGCCAGAACCGGCGTAAGGATCACCAATACAAGCAACCCGTTATGAGTCGCCTGCCCGGTTTTTTGAGTGCCGCGGCATCCGTGGCTCTCTGCGGCTTTATTGGATTGTCACTTTTCAGGGATTTAAAGCACTCTGGTAAGCTCTTCGCCGGACCCCATTAGGATCCCCTCCATGAATTGAGTGGAGGGGCTCTATAAAAACCAGTCTCAGGTGCTATCAGAATCAACGCACTCTTGAGAGTCGGCTCTATATTCGTAAATTTTCGGATCACAAGATGGAGATGATGGCCGCCTGCGATCTTTGAGTCGATTCACCGCGATGGGCATGCAGAGCTGTTGCGTTCAATCAAACGACAGCAGCGGTAGGGGCGTAGCAAGGCGCTGAGCAGGGAGGAGGCTTCGGGCTGGCTGCCTGGCGTGACAGACAACCTCAGTCACGCTTCTTCTATGATTGGTGTGATTCGCCAGTGAGCCGATATTCTCGAGTCTGCTCGACACCGGAAACATCGGCTCGGGCTGGTTATCAGGCATTGAGGATATTGCGCAGCTCTTGCAAGGAGAGCTTATACTGGCGAGGACACTCTTTCCACACCGCCAGCATCCGCTGATATTTATCGCGCAGTGCGACCTCGCTGTTCATATCTTTACAGCAGATTTTCAGGGTTGGGAAGCGCTTATCTACATCCAGCAGGAAGCAGCAATAGTCGGCCAGCTCACGCTCGTCACGTCGGCAGTAACCGATGAACTTAAGGCGCTCAACCGACAGATCATCCTGATCGGCCTGACACATATTTTCATAAGAGACCATCATGGCATGATGCATCTCCATGGTATCGATCACCTCCAGGCATGTTTCCTCAGAGATCTGGCCAAACTCCAGCTCCAGCTCCTGCATCTGTAGTTCATAGCCTCGCTTGACGATCGTTTGGCAGCGCTTGTAGTAGCTGGAGCGCTCGGGATCGAGCTTCATCATGATTTCGTATTGGTTACTCAAAATGAGTCGTTGTGCATGGGTCATGTTCATGGAAAAGGCCTTATAACTACCATGGTTTTATCGAAATTGTACTGAGATATGCCAGAAAAGAGATACTGCTGGCTGTTTTCTAAGTTGTGAGAGAAATATAGCATAGATGTCTCTAAAAGCAGAGATTGCCGCTGTGTTTGGAAAAGCTGCACACCGGGCCGTGACAGATGTTGTCACCATACAGGGACAGGATACCTGTTATAAAAGCCGCCAATCCATCAGGTGGGACTGGCGGGAAAGGCTATGCCCTGTCACTCATCCGGCTGACTGAGATCATCCAGAGTCAGAGAGAAGCTTGGGATGAAGGTTTTCATAAAATAGTCCAGCTCTGGACTCTGTAGCTCATCGAGTTTTTGCTCAAGGCGCTTGCGGGCCTGTTCAAACTCATGATTCCCGGCACTGCGCTCTTCCAGGCATTTGATATAAGCACATAGGGTATCTGCTGTTTTGACCAACCGCGCCAGGCTCTCATCTTGCTGGGAGCTGTCGAGCAGGGGACGATAGCTTGCCTGGAGCTCTTTGGGGAGAAGCTCTAACAGTTTCTGCTCAGCCTCTTTCTCAATCAGCTTGTATTCATCACGGATCTTGGGGTTGTAATACTTAACCGGTGTCGGCAGATCACCGGTTAAAACCTCTGATGCGTCATGAAACAACGCCAGGGTGACAGCCTTGTCGGGATTCAGCTGTCTTGAGTCAGGCAGCTTTAGGTTATGTATTGTGGCCAGGGCATGGGCTACCATAGCCACCTGCAAACTGTGTTCACATACATTTTCTATCTGGGTGTTCCGCATCAGAGGCCAGCGATTGATAAGCTTCATCCGGGCCAGATAGGCAAAAAAGTGACTGGTCTGCATCCATCTTTCCTAAATTATTGAGTGTAACGACTGAAAAAGCGCTCGAGCCGGTTAAAGGCGTCTTCAAGGATTTCGACCGGAGCCAGGGTCACGATGCGAAAGTGATCCGGGGCCGGCCAGTTGAAACCACTTCCCTGGACCAGCAGCAGCTTCTCCTGGAGTAGTAGGTCGGCAATCATCTTCTGATCGTCTTTGATATTAAAACGCTTTTGATCCAGCTTAGGGAAAAGATAGAGTGCTCCATCGGGCTTGGTACATTCAATCCCCTCGATGGCATTGAGGCGCTCCCAGGCATAATCCCGTTGATCGCGCAATCTTCCCCCGGGGATCAACAGCTCATTGATACTCTGGTATCCGCCAAGAGCCGTTTGGATTGCATGTTGGGTCGGGATATTCCCACACAGCCGCATGGTTGAGAGCAGCTCCAGGCCACCGATATAGCCCTGGGCAAGATGCTTGGGTCCGCTTAACACCAGCCAACCCTGACGGAATCCAGCCGCCCGGTAAACCTTGGATAAGCCACTGAAAGTGACAACCAGTACATCATCACACAGGGTACAGACCGAGTGGTGAAACGCGTTTTCATAGAGGATCCTGTCATAGATCTCATCGGCGAAGATGATGAGATTATGCTCTCGTGCCAGCTCAATGATCTCCAGCAGGCAGTCCCGGCTATAGACAGACCCGGTCGGGTTATTGGGGTTGATCAGTACGATCCCCCGGGTCTTAGGAGTGATTTTGCGTCGCATATCCTCCACATCCGGGAACCATCCGGACTTTTCATCACAGATGTAGTGAACCGGGCGACCGCCGGAGAGGGTGACGGAGGCGGTCCATAACGGGTAGTCCGGAGCCGGGACCAGCATTTCGTCGCCGTTATTGAGCAGGGCCTGCATCGACATCAGAATTAATTCGCTGACCCCGTTACCGATGAAGATATCATCGATATCTATGTCTCTGAGCCCCTTACGCTGGTAATACTGCATGATCGCCTTGCGTGCGGAAAATAGCCCCCGTGAGTCACCATACCCCTGGCTTGATGGCAGATTATGCAGCACATCTTTGATAATCTCCTCCGGAGCCTCCAACCCAAATGCGGCGGGATTGCCGATATTGAGCTTGATGATACGGTGTCCTTCCTCCTCCAGGCGTCGCGCCTGTTGATGAACCGGGCCTCGGATGTCGTAACAGACATCATCGAGTTTGTGGGACTTGTCAACGCAAAGCATTTAAACCTCTGTGCACTGAGTGCGAAATCTATGATTTGCCCTGTAGGGCGAAAAATTGGTTACCAATGTACGCCAGCAAAGGCAGAGAATAAAGCCTTTGGCCGGGTTTTATCTGTAAAGTCAGTCAGATAGAACACGATATATTCTTCTGAGATCTTTGCCGTGTTCACTTAGTTTTTCTTTGAAAATCAACAGGGCTATCTTTGGGTTAGGGGACTAATACTGGGATTTGCGGAGTTTAATCCTGTTTTTTTAGTAATTTTTAGATGAATAATCTAACTGTGTGAGCCGATAAAAATTCGCGGAGAACTGGATACAGGCTGCGGGTGGCCCACAATATCTCTGTCCGGTCGTCATTCATGCCTCTCATTCAAGGCCTTGGATCTACTTCATCTCAGGCGCAGGGGGGCATCTGAGTACAGCTTGACAGCCTCTGTTATTTTGCAACAGTTCATTGTTGCTCATCACTTATTTAGAGCGACTAAACCTGCATGATTCGTGTCGCGAACAGGGCGTTTTCAGGGGCAAAATGGAAATGTCAACAGAGTCTAGGTTGTCAGGCATCTTTGTGGCAGACTGGGGCCGTATTAACTCAAAATGGATGAGGGAGGCAAAATGGTTGCAAATATCGTATTCGATCTGGGGAAAGTGGTGGTTCGCTGGGATCCGGAGAGTTTGCTGGCTCAGTGTGGTATTGCTCCCGAGCAACAAACCCCATTGGCACAAAAGCTGTTTAGCCATTCTGCCTGGCTTGAGGTGGATAGGGGGACACTTGCGACCTCACAGGCTGCGGTCCTGAGCTCGGGGGAGCTCAAGTTGGATCTGCATCAGGTCAAACAGATTTACCAGGCAGTTGCTCCCTCTCTTGAGCCATTTCCCGAGATGCTTTCGCTGATTGAGCGTCTGAAGAAGGCTGGCTATTCGCTCTATGTTCTCTCAAACATGGGCCTGGATTCGATCTCTCATCTGCGCAACCAGAGCAACTTCCTGTCTCAATTTGATGGGATTCTTTTCTCTGCGGAGTGTGGCCACATTAAGCCGGAAGAGGCGATCTATCAGCTATTACTGCGTGAGTTTTCTTTAGAGCCCCAGACATGCCTGTTTATCGATGATAGTAAGCCAAACATAGAGGCGGCTGAACGCCTGGGGATCCATGGGATCCATCACCTGGACTACCGGACAACTCATCAACAACTTCAGGAGCAGTTGCCTCACCCTTTCTGAGGATCCATTTGAGAAGTTTGTTTGTAACCCTTGAAGGAAAATAGCTTTGGATGAGCCCAATACAGAGATTTTTACTTGCGGATCTGGCGCTGGCTGAGGTTGCTGACTAAGGTAAGACTGAGGAGGTGTCGGAGGGTCAGACTATGCAGTTAAGTCAGTTTCTCAATTGGGCCGATCATGGAGGTCACCCCCCTTGCTATCTGATGCGTTGTGCGGAAGGACTGGGTTATGCACTGGAGGTGGAGGTACACCATCACATCGAACCTGTGATCGATAAAAAAGGTACTCCATACCGCTTTGACAGTCTGGATCAGGCAGAACACTTTTTAAAAAAGCATGGCATCCATAAGGCGGAGTTAATATTAAGCCTGCCTTATGATGAGATGGTCGGGGAGGCGATTCAGCAGGGAGAAGGCCAGCAGACAATTCCACTTCAGTTTTAAGCAGATCAAGCCGCCCGCGGGCGGCTCTTTTTATCTGAGTCGGATCAAAAATCCAGCCCCTTTTGAATATCAGCCTGCAGTGTATCCAGCATACCCTGCAGAGCCTGCTGCTCGTATTGGCTGAGGCTGCCAAAGTCCAGGACTGCTTCAGCTCCCTCTTTGCCGAGTTTCACCGGCTGGGCAAAGAACGGAGCATGCTGACCGTCTCCTTCAACGTAGGCACATTCGATGACATCAGACTCACCTTGAAGTCCCCGCACCACGGAAAGTGCAAAGCGACAGGCTGCCTGACCCATAGAGAGGGTCGCCGAGCCTCCGCCGGCTTTCGCTTCAACCACTTCGGTCCCGGCGTTCTGAATGCGCTTGGTCAGGGAGTCAATCTCTTGTGGACTAAACTCAACACCCGGGATCTGAGAAAGCAGGGGCAAAATCGTGACGCCACTGTGGCCACCGATCACAGTGACATCCAGTCCACTGACCGATCTGTTTTTAGCTTGTGCGACAAAGGTATTAGAGCGGATCACATCCAGGGTCGTGACACCGAATAACTTGCGCTTGTCATAGACTCCAGCTTTTTTCAGAACCTGTGCGGCGATTGGTACCAGGGTGTTGACCGGATTAGTGATGATACCGATGCAGGCTTTCGGACATGCCTGCACACACTTTTCGATCAGGTTTTGAATGATACCGGCATTAAACTTGAAGAGATCTGAGCGATCCATGCCTGGCTTACGTGCCAAACCTGCAGAGATCATCACTAGATCCGCATCCTGAAGAGCCGGAGTCGGGTCTTCTCCACCAAAGCCACAGATGGCGACATCCGTCGGAATGTGGCTAAGGTCTACAGCAACACCCGGGGTGACAGGGGCGATATCATAGAGCCGTAACTCAGATCCCGCCGGGAGCTGATTCTTGAGAAGAAGGGACAATGCCTGGCCGATGCCTCCAGCAGCACCTAATACAGCAACTTTCATGATGTTCTCCGTAATCAAAATGGCATTATAAAAATCTCGTCGCAAAAACTGTTGCGATGGCGCGAGACTTTACATTATAGAAACAATAAACTCAAATCAGTAACACCGGCAGTGGGAGCCGGCGCACTTTTTATGCCCAGAGTTGGTTGATTCCTCATCGATCTTGGTTTTTCTGTCTCGATGGCGGATTATCTAAGGTTCTTCAAAGGCGAGCAACTCCTCGAATGAGAGATCTGCGTACTCATCGGGCTCGGGTTCTGCATCGGCGCTATATTCGACCCATAGTCCCTGGTGGCAAAGTAGATCCTCACCCTCCATATCCAGATCCGGGTAGTAGCGCCGCTTATAAAACTTCATCTCACAAAGCTCAGAGGAAAGCTGCTCAACCAGGCTTTCACACTGGATCTCGGCTTTGACCCGTTTTGCATAATTTCCGGATTTTCCGATGAGATACCAGTTATTTGATTCACTCAGTTGGCTATGGTGGCAGTAGCAATAGAAGTGGATTTGATAGTTTACAGAGCGTTTTTTGGGCTTATTCATAATGACTCTGCAATGGATATGCTCTCGATCAAACGCCCCGGTATCGGGTGACTTTTGCAGTTGCTTCAGCTTACGCCGTATCAGGTATCGAAAAATCAGATGGTTCAGCATGAGTGCATCCTTACACCGGATTCATCTGTAGACAATCTTCTGTTTAATGTAGTTGAATGTTTAATTATTGTTAAATTGCCAACTTGCAGAGTTTTCATAATTGAGAGCTGCTTCATGGTTTTTGTCAGGTTACGGGCACTGGACCGCTGAAACTACCGCAAGTCAGGCCTTGTTGAGCGGCTGGATGGAGGCTGAATTATATACTGACACAGGCCGGTTGGGGTCGATTAAATTCAACTGAAAGCGGGATGATTTGGCTTTTTTTGTGCATTTGAACTCTATCTGAGTGAGCGAGAAGAAAACTAGGATTTTGATGAGAGGTTTGAGGAAAGAAAAACCCATATTGTTTTAGATTTATGCCTTTGCAATAGTGAACTTGATTGATATGGTGTGATGATGTTGTTTTGCTGGGTTGAGCCTCTCAAACGAGTCGTTCTCTCCGGACAGCAATTCACTTAAAACAGAGTAAAGTTGAGCTTTTTACTCCTTAATCAGCTTTTTTAGTCATTATTGTTTCATTCAGAAATGCAGGTGCAGTAATCATGGAAAACACAAGCGCGTTAACGGATGTTCATATTAAGTCCGAACAAGTTCTTATCTCTCCAGCTTCACTGGCGGAGATGATCCCTGTATCCGCTGGCGCTCACCAGTTTATAGCGGGTGCCCGTCAGACGATTGCAGACATCATTCATCATAGGGATCCCAGGCTTCTGGTGGTGATTGGCCCTTGTTCAATTCATGATCTGGATGCGGCACGTGAGTATGCAAAGCGCTTGAAGGAACTCCATGACAGATACCGTGAATCCCTGTATATCGTGATGCGCGTCTATTTTGAAAAACCCAGAACCACGGTTGGTTGGAAGGGATTGATCAATGATCCGCATATGGATGGATCCTTTGATGTCGAGACAGGACTACGCCAAGCCCGGGAGCTGCTATGCGATCTGGCTGAGATGGAGCTGCCGGTGGCGACCGAGGCTCTGGATCCCATCAGTCCCCAGTACCTGGCTGAACTATTCAGCTGGTCTGCCATCGGTGCGAGAACGACTGAGTCTCAGACTCACCGGGAGATGGCTTCCGGACTCTCGATGCCGGTTGGTTTTAAAAATGGAACCGATGGCTTGTTGGCCACTGCGATTAATGCGTTGCAGGCCGCCTCTTCCGGTCACAGGTTTATGGGGATCAACCATCAGGGACAGGTGGCCTTGCTACAGACTGACGGAAACCCGGATGGACACATCATCCTCAGAGGCGGGAAAACCCCGAACTATGACTCGGTCAATGTCTCTTTAGCTGAGCAGGCTCTGCAGTCGGCAGGCATGAATCCAAGCATCATGATCGATTGTAGCCATGGAAACTCCAATAAAGACTATCGCTTGCAGACGTTAGTGGCGGATAATGTCCTGCACCAGTTGCAGGAGGGGAATCGTTCCATCATGGGGATCATGATTGAATCTCACCTGGTCGAAGGTCAGCAATCTGCTGACCAGCCAAAGCACCAGATGGTATTTGGCCAATCGATCACCGATGCCTGTATCAGCTGGGAGCAGACGGAACAACTTCTGGAAAAGTGTGCGTCACAATTAGACTTGGTCTTACATCAAAGACGTGGTTAAGGCCCTGGGGCGGAGAAATAATGGCAAAACAATTACAAAAGTTGCGTGAATCGATCGATGCGATCGATAGTCAGCTGGTTGAACTTCTGGCAAAGCGACTGGAGCTGGTCGGTGATGTGGGACGTGTAAAGAGTCACCATGGTTTGCCACTCTATGTCCCCGAGCGCGAGGCGAGTCTGCTCCGCGAGCGTCGCGAGCAGGCGAAGGGGTGTGGGATTAGCCCGGATATGATAGAAGATGTTTGGCAACGGCTGATCCGTGAGTCCTATTCCAATGAGAAGGGGGTCGGCTTCAAATGTCTCAACCCCGAGCTGGGGGAGATAGTGATCATTGGTGGCGGAGGGCGCCTGGGTTCCCTGTTTGTAGAGATGTTCCGCCTGTCCGGTTACTCGGTGTCGATTCTGGAAGAAGCAGATTGGCCAGACAGTGAAGCTTTGCTGGCCAAAGCCGGCATGGTGATCGTGAGTGTCCCGATCACTGTGACTTGTGAGGTGATCGATCGCCTCAGTAAGCTGTCGAAAGAGTGTATCCTGGTGGATCTCACCAGTGTCAAACAGCAGCCTCTGGCACACATGCTGGATGTGCACCCCGGACCTGTTGTAGGACTGCACCCTATGTTTGGTCCCGATGTCAGTAGCCTGGCTCGGCAGGTGATCGCCGTGTGCCACGGCCGCGAATCTTCGACTTACCATTGGCTCCTTGAGCAGCTGCAGATCTGGGGAGTGCGTCTTGAAGAGGTGGATGCCGCAGAGCATGACCGGCTGATGTCGATTATTCAGGGGCTACGCCATTTTACCACCTTTGCTTATGGCTCAAACCTGTGTGATCTCAAGGTCGATCTGGATCAGCTGCTCAACCTGAGCTCTCCCATCTACCATCTGGAGCTGGCGATGGTTGGACGCCTGTTTGCCCAGGAGCCTGAGCTGTATGCGGATATCATCTTTTCTTCAGAGGAAAATTGCCGCCAGATTGAACGCTACATCGAGAGCCTGCAGCAGGCCGTTAAGCTCCTGCACTCCGGAGACAAGCAAGCATTTATGCAGCGCTTTCGTGAGGTGAGTGAGTTTTTTGGAGAGCATGCCGAGCAGTTTTTGAAGGATAGTCGGCAGCTTTTGACCCAGGCCCGGGATCACCGGCATCAACTGTGATTGCAGTAACAATGCATCATGATCCGTGAACTGAAGAATGATCCGTGAACTGAAGATCCAGGGTTATCGCTCGATTCGCAAACTCAGCATCTCTCTGGGGCGGATCAATGTGATCCAGGGGCCCAATGGCTGCGGCAAGAGTAATCTCTATCACTCGGTGCGGCTTTTGGCTCAAACCGTGGAGGGGAATCTCCCGGGGATGCTGGCTGCTGAGGGGGGGCTTTCCCAGGCGATGTGGGCCGGTGGTCTGCGCCGTGGTGATAGAAAGGGAGATCCCAAAAGGGTTATCCTGAGTGCCCAGACCGAACAGTTTGGCTTTGAACTTCAGCTGGGACTGCCTACTCCTAATCCCATGTCGCTGTTTTCTCTGGATCCCGAGATCAAAGAGGAGACCTTGTGGCTCACCGACAGTTGCCGCCCATCGACCACCATCTTAAAGCGGCGTAATCAGTCGGCACGGCTTCGAAATATCCAGGGTGAGCAGGTGCAATACAATGCGACCTTGCTGCAAACCGAGTCTGTGTTCAGCCACCTGGCGGAGCCTCATCTCTATCCCGAGGTTTCAGAGGTTCGGGAGACGCTGCGACGCTGGCGGTTTTATCACCAGTTCCCGACTCACGCCGAGGCGGCGGTACGCTGGCCGCAGGTTGGAACGCGCACCACAGTGCTGAGTGACGATGGACGGGACCTGGCTGCAGCCTTTGCGACCATTGAGGAGATTGGCGACTCCGAGCTTCTTCATGAATGTCTGAGCGAGGCTTTTCCCGGTAGCCGGTTTGGCGTCCGCCTGGAGGGAGGACGCTTTGAGGTCCTGATGCATAAGCAGGGGCTGATCCGCCCCCTCGGCACAGCCGAGATGTCAGATGGGACGCTACGTTTCCTGTGTCTCACGGTCGCCTTGTTGACCCCCAGGCCTCCGGGATTGATGGCCCTCAATGAGCCGGAAACCAGTCTTCATCCTTCACTGCTTCCCGCTTTAGGGCGGCTGATTTCACTCGCCGGACGTTGGAGTCAGCTATGGATCACCACCCACTCAGAGGGATTGGCCAATGCCATCGAGCGCCACTCCCCATGCCACAGAATTGCTCTTGAAATGCGTGATGGAGAGACCCGTCTGAGGGAGCAAGCAATGGCAAGTGTCAGTTATGATCCCACCAATCGCTGCTGGTCTTTTGATGGCGAGTGAGTTTTCAGCCTGGTT
The DNA here is from genome assembly GCF_003072645.1 of Dongshaea marina. Lineage (NCBI taxonomy): Bacteria > Pseudomonadati > Pseudomonadota > Gammaproteobacteria > Aeromonadales > Aeromonadaceae > Dongshaea > Dongshaea marina. Next base: position 3,593,292 of record NZ_CP028897.1, on the reverse strand, counting down.
AAACGCGGGAGTTGACAGTCCGGGATTAGTTATTGCACAATTCGCCCACAAGTTGTAGGTGATGACGTTCCACCTTGAACCGTAGCTTAGCGCTACTAATGACGTCTGGTCTGTTAGACATTGAAGCCCGAGAGGGAAGTGTCTGCATGTCCAGCGTTGGCCTGCAACCCCTCCTGAAATTCGATGTCTCCGGTTTTGTTTGATTTGCAAACATGATGAGCGAGGCAAAATCATGAATTACAGCACTGAAGTAGAACAGATGTGTCCCATCCAGCGTGGTCCAAACCACGCCAATGCGCCGATCCCGGTTGAGGGACAGTGGCTCAATGTCAAAGAGGTGAGCGCTCTGTCCGGGGTGAGCCATGGCGTAGGCAGCTGTGCCCCACAACAAGGGGCTGCCAAGCTGACTCTGAACATCAAGCAGGGGATCATCGAAGAGGCACTGATCGAAACGGTCGGTTGCTCCGGGATGACCCAATCTGCGGCGATGGCGGCAGAGATCCTCACAGGTAAAACCATTCTTGAAGCACTCAATACCGACCTGGTGTGTGATGCGATTAATGTCGCGATGCGTGAAATCTTTCTCCAATACGCCTATGGGCGCACTCAAACCGCCTTTTCTGAAGGGGGATTATCGATCGGTGCCTGCCTTGAAGATCTGGGAAAAGGGCTTGTCAGTCAGGTGGGGACTCACTATGGCACACAGGCTAAAGGAGCTCGCTATCTGCAGATGGCTGAGGGGTATATCACCCGTCTGGCTCTGGATGAACATGATGAGATTATCGGCTACGAGTTTATTCACCAGGGAAAGCTGATGGCTCTATTGGCCGAGGGATGCCCACCCGAAAAAGCCCTGGCCGAGACCAAAGGCTGTTATGGCCGTTTCGATGAAGCCGCTCGTACCATTAATCCCCGTCATCAGTAAGGAGTCTGTCATGTCACTTTTTGAAAATTATCAGCGTCGTATTGAGCAGATCACTCCGATTCTTCAAAGCTATGGGGCTGATTCACTGGAGCAGGCTCAGGAGTACTGCCTGGCTCATGGAGTTGATCCTCAGAAAATCGTTCGGGAGACTCAACCCATCGCCTTTGATGATGCGGCCTGGGCCTACACTCTGGGGCCTTTGTCGCCCTTAAAAAGGGCGCAAAAACAGCAGCCGAAGCTGCCGAATATTTAGGTGAGGGGCTGCAGGCCTTTTGTATTCCAGGCTCGGTTGCCGAGCAGCGCCAGGTTGGTTTGGGCCATGGGAAGCTTGCCCGTCGCCTGCTGAGTGAGCAAAGTCACTGCTTCTGTTTCCTGGCGGGTCACGAGTCTTTTGCGGCCGCCGAGGGGGCGATCAAAATAGCCCTTAATGCCAACCGGGTCAGAAAGGAGCCCCTCAAGGTGATCCTCAATGGCCTGGGTAAGGACGCGGCTTATCTTATCTCCCGAATCAATGGCTTTAGCTATGTTCAAACTCAGTATCATTACCACAGTGGCGAGCTGGAGATCATCGGTTGTCGACGCTTTAGTGAAGGCCCCGGGGAGAGATCCTCTGTTATGGTGCGGATGATGTTTCAGAGGGGGTTGCGATCATGCATCATGAGCAGGTTGATATCTCAATTACCGGCAACTCAACCAACCCGACCCGCTTTCAGCACCCGGTGGCGGGAACCTATAAGAAGCAGCGGCTCGCCAGTGGGGAGAGTTACTTTTCGGTGGCCTCTGGCGGAGGAACCGGGCGCACCCTGCATCCGGATAATGTGGGGGCAGGTCCAGCCTCTTACGGGATGACGGATACCATGGGGCGGATGCATTGCGATGCCCAGTTTGCCGGGTCATCCTCAGTTCCGGCTCACGTCGAGATGATGGGCCTCATCGGGATGGGGAACAACCCCATGGTGGGGGCCTCGGTGGCCATTGCTGTTGCCATAGAGCAGTGTCAGGCTTAAGTTGTAGTGGAGAGATGATGATGCCAATTAAGACCCGCTCCGCAGTCGGTTACCGGTGTATCCTGTGCTGTGTTGATCTGCTCAATCCGGACGAGAGTTACTTGAGGCGTGCCGCCGAGTTTGCTAAGTCCCGTGAGGCTGAGCTTGAGTTGGTGTATGTGGCCGAGCCTCACCACCGCTCGTTTCTTGGACGGCTTTTCGGCTCAGCCGAGGCTGAGCAAAACCTGGAGGAGCTCATCTATGGGGCAAGACAGCAGTTGGAGCAATGGCTTCCTCAATTGCCCGGGCATATCAGTAAGCAGGTAATGGGGGTAGGCTCCCTGGCCGATGATCTGGCGTCACAACTTAAAGAGAGCCAACCCGATCTCATTATTATGGGGCAACATCATCTCTCTCCTCTCTATCGCCTGTTGGAGGGGGATGAGCTGCATGGGCTAGTCCAGCATTGTGCTTGCGATCTCTTGATCCTTGAGGCGAAGCGAGACTGGTGTCACCCTATGTCGCTGCTGGCGGCTGTCGACTTTGAGCCGACAACGCCAGTTTTGTTAAGCATGGCGGATCAGATTGCCTGCGGATTGGGAGGAAGGTTAACGGCCTTGCATGTAACCGAGCTTTTGCAGCATGCGAACATAGCCTTAGATCTGGAAGAGGAGCCGGGAGAACATCTGAAACAGCTGCAGCTTGCAGACCGTGAGATGGCAACAGCACTCGAGCAATCCGATGAATTCACCCTCAAGGCTTGCCTGCTGAAAACCGGTGAGGTGGAGCAGCTGCTCCTCAGGGGGCAGAGGGAGCTGAAGCCGGATCTGATGCTACTTGGGAATACCCATAGTTCATCCATATTCAGGCTTGATGGACATCTGCACAGCCTCATTCATCAATTACCCGGTGATATCCTGGTTTTGAGAATATCCTGAAACGTTTTTTGTGAGGGCAGGGACTCTCTGCCCGATTTTTTGTTAAGAGGAGAAGATATGTTTGCGTTGGCCTTTGTTGCCCTGGGTGGAGCGATTGGTGCCTGTATGCGATTTGGCATCTCAGAGCTGATGGCCTGGTTGCTCGGGCGTGGTTTTCCTTATGGGACCATGACGGTCAATATTTTGGGATCCCTTATCATGGGATTGATGGTTTCGCTGATCCAGCACCAGTGGCTCAGTGGGATCCCCTGGCGTCCCTTTATTATGGTGGGGCTTTTGGGGGCCTTGACCACCTTCTCCTCCTTTGCCCTGGATAACATCCTGCTGCTGGAGCAGGGGGCATTCATCAAGGCGGCCCTGAATGTGGTGATCAATGTGGTGGTGTGTCTGGCGGCTGTTTATGTGGGGATGCAGCTGATCCCAAGCCGCTCCTGAGGGGGGATAACCCAATTGATTCCCTCATGACTTTCATCGAACACCCTAGTATGATATGGCGGCTTTCTTTCGAGAAAAATCGATTTATATCTGTTTCAAGGAAATATCATGATTCAAGTGGTTGGGCACAAGAGCCCGGATAGTGACAGCATCTGTACCGCACTGGTCGCGGTCGAACTCCTCAAGGCCCGTGGTGAAGAGGCTAAAGCGGTACGTCAGGGTGAGTTGAACCGTGAAACTCAGTTTATTCTGGATCGCGCCGGGGTTAATGCGCCCGAGATGTGTACCGGGGTTGCCGGACAGAAGGTATGGCTGGTGGATTATTCCGATCTGACTCAGGCACCTGACGATATCGCCGAGGCTGAGATCCTGGGGATCATCGATCATCATCGCCTGGGTGATGTCACCACTACCAACCCTCTCGAAGCCTGGATCTGGCCTGTGGGTTGTAGCTGTACCGTGCTGTTTAACCTGTTGCAGATTGAAAAGGTTGAGATCACCCGCCCTATGGCGATGCTGATGATGTCGGCAATCCTGAGCGATACCGTCGGTTTTGCGTCTCCAACCTGTACCGATAAAGATAAGGATGCGGTTCACGCCCTGGCACCTTTGGCGGGAATCGAAGATCTGGATGGCTATATCAAGGAGCTGTTGATTGCCAAGACGGATATCGCAGGCCTGAGTGCATCCGAGCTGGTTGAGAAAGATCTCAAGGCGTATCCATACAATGATCGTAAGGTGGTTGTGGGTCAGATTGAACTGGCGACTCTGGAGCAGGTCGATGGGATGATTGATGAGCTGCAGGCCGATCTGACAGAGCGCTGTGAGCGCGATGGCTTGGCTCTGGCGGCTCTGATGCTGACCGATATCACCACCGCGACGACTCGTCTTCTGTATCAGGGAGAGTGGGCCGGTAAGCTCGAAGGCTATGCCAAAGATGGCAAGCTGATGATGGAGAACACCCTGAGCCGTAAGAAGCAGGGCTGGCCCTGGCTGCAGGAAGTACTCAAGTAATCTGCTACGGCTGATTTGTAAAAAACCGGATCTAATGATCCGGTTTTTTATTACCTCTCTTCCGCTGACTGATTTAGCGGGTTGGTTGATCCCTCTTTTTCAGCATCAGTCCCAGGCGATGGGTCACCCCAATGGCCAGGGCTGAGATCATTCCGGCTAACAGTACGGATACCAGCACATCAACGGGCCAGTGCATCCCGAGCAGCATTCGGCTCAGCCCCATGGCAAGGCTCCAGCCACAGATAATAACCGGTATCAGGATGAAGCCTGCACTGAGAAAGTAGTAGGCGGCAACCAGTGCCAGGGTGGTGGCAAAGATGGTGTGTCCCGACGGAAAGGCATAGCCAACCTCCTTTTCCCAGTGGCGCTCAATAGAGGGTGAAATAAGCTGGCTGGCATCCATGCGCTGTAGAGCAGAGCTCATCAGCTCAGCCCTTTGGGAGCTTGGTTGTTGATAAAACCCGGGAACCGACAACAGATCCTGACTGGCGAGCCACACTATATTGGGGCGGGGCTCCTGAAAGTAGTTTTTGAGTTGGTGGCTCAGGCTCAGGCTGAGGGTGAGGCTGATGATAAGCGCCAGGACTAATCTACGAAAGATCCGGCGGGGCAGGTAGAAGAGCCCAAGGAGCAGTACCACGACCACGGTCAAGGCACCATCCGGCGCATTACCGCTGCGGGTGATCCAGTACAGCAGGCTCGATGAAGCCCCATCGAGTGATATCCCGGGAAAGAGCGAGATCTGAGTGATGATAAAGCCCGCAGGAATGATCGCCAGCAGGAGCCAACTCATCAGCATAAATTGAATTTTTCGTTGAGCCATCGACTCTTTGACTCCTGTAAACCAACTGTCTTGGATCAAAGTTGGAATTTACCATGAATCCTCAAGTTTGAGTCAAGCATAATAGCCTTCGATAGCATCAGATAATCTTGTCTTCATCGCAATATGCGGCCAACATATCACTCCCGAGGCTCGCACCATCCATGGTACGAAGTTCTCACGGAGCAAGATTTAGCTGCCGCTTCTCCTTAGAGGGTCAGTTAAGTCTTATTGAAGCTTCATTTGCTAACTTTGCGATGAGCTCTTCATTTGCCCAATCTATCTCCTGTAGAGCATGGCTAGATCTGGGGTTCATCTCAACCTGATGCCTGGCGAAGTTGAGATAGTTTTTATGACAGGCATTACACAGCCGCTCGTTTCTGAAGTACTTTCTCTTCGGAGCACAGGTGTCACAAAAGTGTCCGGTTCCGCAAAGACGGCAGTGATGTCTGTGACCCATCCGGGTTGGGTTTTCACAGTCTGTTGAGATACAGCTGTTTTGCTGCTGTGTGGTCCACTCAGGTTTGCGCTTAATCTTCGAATAGTGATGGGAGAATGCATTGCTAGTTTGGAATTGTGGCTCCCTAGGTGGCCTGAACCCCGCCTCCCTTTCACCTCCCATGAAAATGGATTGTTCGAAACCGGGCGCTGCAAAGCGATAATCTCTGTGTTTTTGATATAAGCTGTTGAGTTCACTATTGAAATCAAACTGATATATACAGGCTTGTATACCATAGCGATCCAGAGAGTTTACAAAAAAGTCTCGAGCATAAGCATAGGAAAGGCTTAAAAAATGTTCACTATAATCATGATCCGGCACCGGAATCCTCTCTATCTCCAATTCGGTTCTGGGATTAAAGTCAGGAAGCATTTGCTTATAAAATGTTCTCCTCTCCATCGGCATGCTCTTTTTATCGTAGGATCCGAGTATAACTTTGCAGAATTTTATATTGGTGCAGCTGGTAAGGTTTATGTGTTTTTGAGAGATACTAAAGCTATTTTGCCAGTGATTCCCCGGCACGGGTTGGTCGGCAAAAATATATACAGGAATATCGTTAAGATTTCTTTGATTCAGGTATTTAGCAAACGCAAAACAGGTGACCGCACCTCGGCTATAACCACTTAAGATTAGGTGATCAACTATTTTATAGTCAACCTGTTTTAGATTTTCAATGTCTGAGGAAAACATCCCACTCCTACTTTCATGGTAATAGAAACCACCATATGCATCACCCAATGAGCTTCTAAGAGAATATTCAGTGATTGGGAATTTATTGCCATTAAATAAACGGCGTAGCTTTTCGCAGATAATACTTAAGTCCGGGAATATCCTTCCAACTTTTCCTGCAACATCTGTCTTATGACAGCCATTGATAATGAGAAGTGCTGTCGAGCCCTCCAGTTGATGGGTTTCAAAGTAGAATCGATTATTAATAAAATCAGCAATACCACTCTCAAGCCCTTTGCGTTGAATTTCAGTGTAGCAATCATTGCAAACACTGAGGTTAAAGTAATCCTCTCTGCTGGGAGCACACTGACTACAAAAGTTATCTTTCCGGCATACTCTGCAATATTGGCGATTACTCCCGGAGAGGGGGTGATTGCACTGTTGTGAAATACAGTGAGTCTGTTTTACTTCCCTTTCCTCTTTTTTTGTGATTGAGCCTGGGTCATCACCGGTTCCGGTAAAATGAATTATCAGCTTCATAATTATATCCCTTGATTTTAAACAGCATAATAGGTGGGGTTATTTTGAACAGAATCTTTCCCCTTAAATATTATATGGTAATCAAATGGGTCCTTTCTATCGGGTGAACCCCTTAAATTTATGAGTCACTTTATGAGTAGTCAATTAATCACAGTGCCATATTATATATCCCTTGTTATATTGGATGCGTAGGTGTTACTTATTGTTAATGAGCTGGTGGAATGGAACCCTGTGTTTATCTTGGCTATTTAATAGCCTGAGTATGAAGTGGATTAAAGATAATCTTTTTACCTAACTTTGAATCGGTGAATTATAGAAGTTTGGGTAAAGTATTGAGACGATTGTAAATAACAAATAAAAGCAGGATTTATTTTCGCATCTATACTAAGGAGCATCAAGGGTGAATAATTAAGGACATAAGTTATGAAAAATAAAGTCTACTCTCGTATGAGCAGTGTTGGATTGCTGTGTTTTTCATTATTGCTACTTGCAGGTTGCGCCGGGACGGTCAAACATATGAAACCTGTTTCTTCTTCTCAGGTGAGTCTTCAGCCTGAGCCCGGGAAGTCACTGCTGGTGTTTATGCGCCCTTCAGGGATGGCGTTTGGGATCCAATCCAGTGTATTTGAGATCGTCCAGAAAAAACCTGAGCTGGTAGGAATATTAGCCGCGAAAAAGAAGGTGGTCTATGCTCTGGAACCGGGGAAACACCTGTTTATGGTGGTGGGGGAGAGCGCCGACTTTATGTCCGCGGAGCTTGCTCCGAATAAGGTCTATTACGCCCGGGTGACCCCACGTATCGGATTTTGGAAGGCGCGTTTCTCTCTTGCTCCCGTAACGCCTGAGCAGATGAAGTCTCCCGAATTTAAAGAGTGGCTCCAGGAGAGTGAGTGGGTTGAGTTAACCCTGGATTCTCAGCAGTGGGCCCGTGAGAATATGCCCAGTATTGAGTCTAAATATCACAAGTACTATCCGGAATGGCTGGCGAAGGGAGCTGCAAAGCAACCGAAATTAAATCCGGGAGATGTCAGCCAGGGGATGTGATCGGATATCTTCTTTGGAGAAACCCCCTCGATATTCCGAGGGGGTTTGGCTTAAATGTCAGTTAAGCAACAGCGCCTTCAGACTGAGCTTCTAGCTGGCTCTCTTTTGCCTGCGAACGAACCTTGCGCATCTTTTTCAGGAATACTGCAACCAGAGCGGTGGCAACGGTTCCGGCGATCATGCACAAAATAGCGATGAAGGGCTTATTCATTGCGCCGAGCAGGGCTACGATAGGGCCACCGTGGGCAACGCTATCGGTCACTCCGAAAGAAAATGCCAGGACGGCGGCGACCATGCTACCGATCATGTTAGCAGGGATCACCGAGAAGGGATCTTGGGCTGCGAATGGAATCGCCCCCTCAGAGATGCCAACCAGTCCCATGGCTCCGGCGGCCTTACCTGCCTCAATTTCGGTCTTCTCAAAGATATCCAGCTTGCGGCCGATCAGGGTTGCCAGTCCCATCCCCAGTGGAGCGACCGGAATTGCACAGGCCATGGCTCCCATGAACTGGGTTTGGCCATTGGCAATCATGCCGACCGAGAACAGGAAGGCGACCTTGTTCACCGGACCACCCATATCAAAGCCGGCCATGCCACCGAGTACTATGCCCAGCAGGATCACGTTGCCAGTACTCATGTGCAACAGCATCTGGTTCATGCTGTCCATCAGGCTGGCGATCGGAGCTCCTATCACGAAGATGAACATGCAGGAGATAAACAGGGTACCAACGATGGGGGCAATGATGATCGGAACCAGCGGCTGGATCATCTTATGGTAGTTACGTGACGCCAACCAGCGAACAAAGTAACCAACCAGCAGACCTGCGATAATTGCACCGATAAATCCAGTACCAGCAGCTGCTCCGTAGAAGGAGCCGTGAGCGGCAATCCAGCCACCGATAAAGCCCGGGGCCAGTGCCGGGCGATCACCAATCGCATAGGCGATATAACCCGCCAGGATCGGGATCATCAGGGTGAAGGCGACGACCCCCACATCCATCACCGATTGCCACATACTCCCTTTGGGAATCGCCATTCCGGCGGCCGTGGGCTCACCACCAATCGCCAGTGACAGAGCGATCAGAAGACCCCCGGTAACAACAAACGGGATCATATGGGAGACACCGTTCATCAGGTAGGTGTAGAGTGCCGAGCGACTGCGCGCCGCAGATTGTTTTTCTAAGGAGGAGGACTCGTTGCCGGCCTGGTACTCGGGAGCTTGCAGCGCCTGTTCAATCAGACCAGGGGCATCTTTGATCGGAGCCTTAACCCCGGTCTTGATCAGTCTCTTGCCTGCAAACCTCTGCATATCGACCTGCTTATCACAGCCGATCACTATGGCATCAGCCCGGGCGATCTCTTCAGGGGTTGGGCTATTTTTCACCCCGATAGAGCCGTTGGTTTCAACCTTGATCTGGTAGCCAAGTTTGCTTGCAGCTTTCTCCAGGGCTTCGGCAGCCAGATAGGTATGGGCCACCCCCGCAGGACAGCCGGTCACACCAATAATGAATCCCTTGGACTCTCCCTGTGCAAGAGCCTCTGGCTTCTCCTGTCTCTCCAGCAGCAGCTCAAGTGCCTGCTCCTGAGTCTTGGCGGACATAAAGGCCTCTACAAATCCCTCTTCAATCAGTTTTGATGAGAGCTCTGCAAGGACCTCTATGTGGTGGTCGGCGCCGCCGTCTGGTGAAGCGATCATGAAAAACAGTTTGGAGGGCAGGCCATCTTCTGCGCCATAGTCGATTCCGCTACGGCTGATCCCGATAGCGACTGCCGGTGTGGTGACGGCTTTACTCTTAGCGTGGGGAAGGGCTATTCCCTCTTCAAACCCTGTATTTCCCAGCTCTTCACGAGCACGGATATCATTTAAAAACTGCTCTTTATCACCGATTTTTCCCTGTTTAGACAGCAGATCTGCCAGCTCGGAAAACACCTGCTCTTTGGTTGTTGCTTTTAAATCAAGGCAAATCAGCTGTTCGTTGATTAGCGATGTGATCATGATTTTCTCACCTCAAGGGCTATGGTCATTATGATTAGGGGGGATGCATACTCCAGGGTTATTTTGAGGAGTTAAATAAGAGCTGGGTAGTGTATTAAAAAGGCATTTACTGGATTTTTGTAACCTGCTTTGCGGAGTGTGATCCAGTTATCAAATTTGCAATCTTCTGTGATATTTGTGCGGCCATATCTTCTTTATCAATATTTTCATTGGGTTAGAGAGCGTGCTTGGTGCAAGATTTGATCTTGATGACTGGCTGGAGGATACTTCCCCTGTACCAGGGTAACCTTGGTAGCTCTTGAGCTATTTTTGACTTTTATTTGAGTATTTCGCTTTTTTACGCACTTATTTATCCGGAGATGTCTCTTGTCATCACTTTTTTACGATATCGTTGAAAATGTCATCAGTGAGCTGGAATGTATCCGTGAGCTTAAGTTTGCGACCGATGGGCATATGCCTCCGCCATTCAGTTATCAGGTCAACTTTCCAAGGCTGGAGTTGGTTCTCCAGGGGCGCTACCGGAACGAGCTTGACGATCCGGTTCACGGGGTGCAGTCGATTGTGCTTGAAGCTGGAGATGCTCTCTATGTTCCTCCCAACTGCTGGAATAAGCCGGACTGGGAGCATGAGTGCTCCGTACTGAGCCTTTTATTTGGCAAGCGCCAGTTAGGCTTTAGCCTGGTGAGTAAGAAGCAGGGGAGCGAAGGTTTTTTTGATGTGCAAAAACACAGCGTCCAGGCGAAAACCGGCTATGCGATTGACTCGATTCTAACGGCACTCAATACCCTGGCCCGGGAATCGGTCCGCCAGCCGATGGATCGCCACCTGTTGCTGGCTCTGCTTGGTTATTGCCGGCTCTTTCTGGAGGATCCCGCATCATCGGCCAATAAGCGTAGTGAAGATCTTTACCAGGGGATCTGTATCTATATCCAGGAGAATTTTCACCGGGCGATTACCCGTGATTCTATTGCCAGGCGCTTTAATATCAGTCCCAATCACCTGTCCCGTTTGTTCCGTCACCAGGGACACATGCGCTTGGTTGATTATATCGGTTGGGTACGACTGGAGCGGGCCAAGTTCATGCTCAAGCGCTATAACATACGTCTGCATGAGATTGCCAGCCGCTGTGGTTATCGGGATGTGAACTACTTTTGCCGGGTGTTTAAAGATAAAACCGGACGCACACCGACAGAATATCGCAGCCTGGGCAAGCTTGCCGGTGAGACCTCAGTCGAAGGAGAGGCTGGAGTTCTGTCGCTATAAGAGCTTCAGGCCAGGAAGGTCCTGGTACCACATAGCTCAAATACCTTTACCGCCTGCAGTGTGATGAATTATTTGAGCCATGGGCGAAGTTATTCGTGGAATAACGTAGCGCGAGGTATGGACACCGAGCAGGGAAAGGTTATCAAGGATGGGAATCGGCGAATCACGCAGCTCGACGGAGGGATCCACTCGGGCATTCCCGACACGGTTTGTAGCTGTTCGGCAAGTCCTGGAGCATCGGCATAAGCGGTAAGGATAATAACGCTTAGTAGCACTAGGGGCTGCGTCCCGCCTGCCGGAGGCCCAGGCTGATGATCGCATGGAGTACCTGAGGATGGGTTGCCTGGCACAGAGCCTGGCAGTACAGAGGCTCCAGCAAAGAGCGGGTCAGCCCAACAAAACCTTCAATTACTGTGGGCTTGGCATGGCGTGGCAGTAGCATCAGGATCACCCGGGAAACCATGCCGACACTCGAGTGCCAGTCGATGGACTCGGGAAGAACCCCCGCAATCAAGGCTGGCTGTGCCACGCTATCACTCAGGGTATGTGGTAGTGCAATTCCTCGTCCCATCGCTGTCGCACACAGGGCCTCTCGTTGCATCAAAGCCTCATGGAGCTGTAGTGGATCCCTGATGAGCTCCTTTGGGATCGCGTGGACTAACTCCTTGATCAGTTCTGGTTTGTCTTGATGAGTGGGAAAAAACTGGACCTGTTGTGGTGTAAAGTGAATCAAAGAGGGGGATAGACAAGGTTGAAGCTCATCAACACCCTTAGCTGATTTATTCCCTCCTCGGATCACCAGTGGAAAGTGCTCGGCGACATAGTCGGTTAGGATGAGATGCCCCAACTCGGCATCAAGTCCCTCGATGAGCAACTGACAGAGATCGCCAGGCTTACAGGCAAGGCTAATTACCGCAAGGGGGCTTGCGATATCTGCAACCTGTAACTGAGTTAAGTTGACGAGAGCGACCTGTGATGAAACATAGTTGCTCAGGCGACGAAGCTCCCGGGCCAGATAGGAGGGAAGGCCATCATCACGGCAGTAGAAGGTGATCCGCCTTTCTATAATCACCGGGCGAACTGCTCCTGGCACTGACCGATTATTTTTTCCGGATTGGTGAGTACGGCTTCAATACTCACCTGAAGTTGAGGACACTTAGAAAACCTGTCCATTAACTCAATGGGGATATTCGAGGCGATCAACACCAGATCGGCCCGGGCGATCTCCCGGGGGCTCAGCTGATTTTCGATACCCATGGCGCCCTGAGTCTCGACCTGGATTGGGATCCCTTTTTTATGGGCTGCTTTGTTGAGGGCATCGGCCGCCATGTAGGTATGGGCGATCCCTGTTGGACAGGCGGTGACAGCAATGATTCTCATGATTCATTCATCCTGAATATGGGGGGAGGCACCATTATAGATAAGTGTTCTTTTTCATCACGAAAAAAGAGCAGGGGAGTTGTACTTTTTTGAAGCAGATCGTGTTTTAGAGAGGGTGGACCCTGCAAGCATGGGACAAGGGTCCCGCATAGCGGGACCCTGAGAATTAGAAGAGGTACATCACACCGACTGTGACGCTTCTTATTTCTGTATTGTAATAGGAGATATCTGAAATTGATTTCCCCCAGCTCGCGGTGATCATCCCGTTGAGCTGCTGAAAGCCAAACAGCTGACGGCGGATCAGGTTGGTATTGAATAGATACTCGTTTGAGTTCGCCTTCATGTCATAGATGGGGTTCGCCTCATCATACAGGGTGCGTCCGGCATACAGGTTGGTAACTAGGCTGTATTTACGCAGCATCAGGGTATGGGTTAACTGCATACCATAGCTATTCCCACTCATCGCTGAGCCATCCAGATCGTAATGGCTATATTGCAAAGAGGGGGTAAGCAGTTGTCCGCGGGCGAGACGGAAGTTATAGGAGCCTTCAAGGGAGGTGATATTGCCATTTCGGTCCAGCATTTTCAGATCTGTAGAAGTCAGACCATACGCTGATTGCTGAGATACACCACTTTGCTCATCATCTAATTCTTTTTTGACAAAACTCACGCTGGCACCCCAGGGAGTCCCCATGATCCGATCCCAGCCGAGCTTAGCGCCATTTTTCTTCACATCTGTCTTGTCACGATCGCCATTGGTCTTGTACGGGTCACTCCAAACCTGGTTTGTGATCCCCGAGAAGATATAGGCGGCCTGCACGATCCCTTTGCCATCAAGCTGGTGGCGCACCCCCAGCTGCTGGCTAAAGTCCAGCTGCAGGGCGTTTTGGATCAGGTTACCCACAAAGATCTGGGTTTGGCTCTGGCCGAAGGTGTAGCGAAGATCAAAGTTAAAAGTGGGATTAGTGCCGCTCTTTCGGCTCGGCTCGTTATTAATACCATCGGATTGAGCATTGGCTGAGTCACCAAGACTGGTTCCAGCCACAAAGTTGGACGAAAACTGGCTGTAGTTGGCACCCCCCATCAGATAGCCGGAAAAGCCAGACTCTTTAGGGATTTTCACAATCGCTTCCGCTTGAGAGGTCAAGGGAATTGCCGTTGCAGTTAAAGCAGTAGTGAGCAGCAAGGTTCTGTGTAGCCGATGCATGAAAAGAGTTCTCCATCTCGAAATAAAAAATAAGATTGTTGTAGCCAGAGGCAGCAGACTACCCTGCGCTTTAGCTCGGACTTCAAGGAGGGGCGATCATCGCCCAACCCATGAATATTTACACGTTAACGAATCTTAATAATCCTTAATTATTAGCTAGTGTAGCATTCATTATCATCCGTGCTAACTTCCAGAGGAATTTTGATTTTTCTTTTAACAACAGATAATTATGGTGACATTCTCAATCGCTCTCCTGTACCTTGTTCATCTCGGAGGTCAATTTCTGAATTGATATTTATTCGCCCGATTATGACGCGCTTCTGAGTGCTGAGTTGTTTCGGGGATGGTGAGCAATGGCAGCATTTCACTCAGGGAAAGCAAATAAAGCAGAGATAGTGTTATGGAGATCTCTGCTTACATAGCTGTGGATTTTTCTAAGGTATCCGTCAAAGTTGCTGCCTTTCGGAGAAAGTCGATGGGGTAAACCTGATGATCTGAATCGGTGATAGGATGCCGAGAGTCAGTGAGTCACTGCCACTTATTTTACTTCATCCTGAAACTCCCTATAATGCCAAGCAGTTTTGTCGGTGAATGACTAAAGATTGAGAGAAACAGTGTCCAAGCAGATCCAAGCAATTCGTGGGATGAATGATTGTCTTCCCGAGCAGACCCCCGCATGGCAGAAGGTCGAGTCAACGATTCGTCGCGTCGTGGCATCTTATGGCTACTCGGAGATCAGAACTCCGATGCTGGAGATGACCCCGCTTTTTTGCCGGGCGATTGGGGAAGTGACCGATGTGGTAGAAAAAGAGATGTATACCTTCGAGGATCGCAATGGGGATAGCCTCTCTTTGCGCCCGGAAGGGACTGCCGCTTGTGTTCGTGCCGGGATCCAGCATGGTCTTCTTTATAATCAGGAGCGCAGACTCTGGTACATCGGCCCCATGTTCCGTCATGAGCGTCCACAAAAAGGGCGTTATCGCCAGTTCCACCAGTTCGGAGTTGAGGTGTTTGGCATTGCCAGTGCTGAAGTCGATGCTGAGGTGATCCTGATGAGTGCCCGTTTGTGGCGTGAGTTTGGCATAGAGCAGCATGTCAAACTGCAACTCAACACTTTGGGGAGCAGCGAAGAAAGGGCTGCCTATCGTGATCAGCTACAGAGCTTCCTGCGGGCAAACCTGGACAAATTGGATGAGGACAGCAAGCGCCGCACTGAGACTAATCCGCTGCGGGTTCTCGACAGCAAAAACCCTGAGGTTCAGGAACTTTTAGCGGATGCACCGGTTCTTAATGACTACCTGGGTGAGGAAAGTAAGGCACACTTTGCGACATTGTGTCGCCTGCTGGAGAGTGCTGGCATCGCCTATGAGATCAATCCGCGGCTGGTGCGTGGACTGGATTACTACAACCACACCGTCTTTGAGTGGGTGACAGACAGTCTGGGAGCTCAGGGAACCGTCTGTGCCGGTGGCCGTTATGATGGTATGGTTGAGCAGCTGGGTGGTAAGCCAACCCCGGGCTTTGGCTTCGGGATGGGACTTGAGCGCCTGGTGTTGATGCTGGAATCGCTGGAGAAGAATGGCGATCTGCGAAGCGCCGTTGAGGTTTACCTGTGCGCCGTGGGTGAAGGAACGGCTGAGGCCGCGCTTAAGCTGGCTGAGCAGATCCGTGATGCTGCGCCAGATTGTCGCCTGATGACCCACTGTGGGGGCGGTAACTTTAAAAAGCAGCTCAAGCGGGCAGACAAAAACAATGCTGCGGTTGCTTTTATTCTGGGTGAAGATGAGATCGCTCAGGGGCAGGTGACAGTGAAGTTCCTGCGGGGTCAGGCTGAGCAGCAGAGCATGACCATTGAGCAGGCGATCGAGCTGGTACAACAAGGACTATAAAAAGAGGTTACGAGTGGATATCCATAGCACCGAAGAACAACAAATTGAGGCTCTCAAAGCCTGGTGGAGTGAATACGGCAAGGCGATTATCGGTGGCGTGATCCTGGCGATCATCCTGGTCTCGGGCTGGCGTTATTACAAGCATCACCAGGTGGTTAGCATGCAGGAATCATCTGCTGCTTATACCCAGGTCATTGCATCCTTGAAGACCCAGGGTGAGAAGGCCTATGGCTCGGTGGATAGTTTTATCCAGGAGCATAAGTCTGATAGCTATGGTGCTCTGGCTGCGATGGCTCTTGCGAACAGTGCGGTCGAGAAGGGTAAGTTAGTGGTTGCTCAGGATGCACTGGAAAAAGTTTTGAAACACTCAGACTCAGATCTGATGAAGACCGCAGCAGGCCTGCGTCTGGCACGCATCGATGCGGCTCAGGGAAAAACTGAAGAAGCGCTCAAGCAACTGAGCACCCTCAAGGCAAGCGGTTATCAGGCGCAGATCCATGAGCTTCAGGGTGATCTCTACCTTAAGCAGGGCCTTAAAGATAAGGCGCGTACCGCCTATCAACAGGCAGCGAATGAGGGTGGTTTAGAGTCCAGCTCGGTCTTGCGCCTGAAGATGGATGACTTAGCTCAGCCCGCGGTGGCACAGGTGACCTCAGGAGAGGCTGATGCGAAATAAATTGGCTCTGGCGGCAGCGGCCGCTCTGGCACTGCTTTCGCTGCAGGGATGTGCCGATAAAGATGTGATTGAGATGGCGCCTGTTCCTCAGATCCAGTCTGCCTTCTCTCCGGATATTATGTGGGATAGTTCGGTGGGTGATGGTGTGGGTGCCTTCTACTCACAGTTACGCCCCGTGGTGGATGAGAACCGGATCTTCGCAGCTTCCAGAGATGGCATTGTTCAGGCGATGGATGCCAAGACGGGCAAGCGGCTGTGGCGCATCGATCTCTCGGATCTCAAGATCAATGAGGACAAGCGCAGCGTTCGCCTGTCCGGCGGATTGACCTCGGATAATGGTAACCTCTATTTCGGCTCCGAAGATGGACTGGTGTATGCCGTCAGCGAGCAGGATGGCAAGCTACTTTGGACCCACTCGGTTCCGGGTGAGGTGGTTGCAGCGCCCGCGGTCAATTCAGGCAAGGTAGTTATTTCTCTGACCTCCGGCACCCTGGTTGCTCTTGATCAGCAAAATGGCGATCAGGAGTGGAGCTTTACCGATGATCAGCCATCCCTGTTGCTGCGGGGGGCATCTACGCCTCTGATCGCCGGTGGTGCGGTCTTCTATGGCCGCCCGGATGGCAAGGTCGCCGTGGTCCTCCTGAGTAACGGCCAGCTGGCGCATCAGTTCCAGGTGACGACTGCCAAGGGTGGTACCGAGCTGGCGCGGATGGTGGATGTGAATGCGGCGCCACTGATCCGCAATAATGTGATGTATGCTATTGCTTACAATGGCCAGCTGGTTGCTAACAACGTGATGACAGGCCAGCAGTTGTGGAAGCGTAAATATACTTCCTATCGCAATATTGCTGCCGATGGCCTGAATCTCTATGTGACTGATGATCGCAATCATATCTATAGTATCGATAGTCAAAATGGCGCCGAGCAGTGGTCCAATGACCTGCTGGAGTACCGTAATGTAACGGCTCCTGTGGTCTACGGCGACTACCTGGTGGTTGGCGATGATGAGGGCTACCTGTATTGGTTTGATCTCAATAGTGGTAAGCTCAAAGCGATGAGTAAATTGAGCAGCTCGGGTATCTATGCTGCGCCGGTTGTGGCGGATGGAACCCTGTATGTTCAGGTCCGTGACGGGAAGCTGTTTGCGATCCGTCACGCCTGATCCCGGGCACTAACTGTATTGAAGGCTTCTTGAGGGGACTCGGGGAGCCTTTTCACGTATCTGTTTTAAGAAATCTTAAAGAGGCAATTATTTCAATGGTCCCTGTTGTAGCCCTGGTGGGGCGACCGAATGTAGGTAAATCAACCCTGTTTAACCGACTGACCCGAACTCGGGATGCTTTGGTCGCTGATTTTCCCGGGCTGACCCGCGACAGAAAATATGGCCAGGCGAAACTCGGTGAGCTGGAATTTCTGGTAATCGATACCGGAGGTATCGACGGCACCGAAGAGGGAATTGAAGTTGAGATGGCAGGCCAGTCACTGCAGGCGATTACTGAAGCCGATGTGGTGATGTTTATGGTGGATGCCAGAGCAGGCTTAACCGCGGCCGATCAGGCGATTGCCGAGCATCTGCGTAAAGAGCAGAAGAAGGTATTTTTGGTCGCCAACAAGACAGATGGCATCGACGCCGATAGTGCGGTTGCCGAGTTCTATGCATTGGCACTCGGTGAGATCTACCAGATTGCGGCAGCTCATGGACGTGGCGTGACCTCCCTGCTGGAGCACTCCCTGCGCCCTCATTTTGAGCAGCTGGGTCTGTGCATCGATCCGGAGGAGGAGCCTGAGGTTGATGAGTGGGCCTGGCCTGAAGAGCCGGATCTGGATGCGAGTGATGAGGTGGATGAGCCCGAAGAGGAGGAGATCCGTAACATCAAGCTGGCGATTGTCGGTCGCCCCAATGTGGGTAAATCAACCCTGACCAACCGGATCCTGGGTGAAGATCGGGTGGTGGTTTACGACATGCCGGGTACCACCCGTGACTCTGTCTACATCCCATTTGAGCGAGACGGTCAGCCCTACACCATTATTGATACCGCCGGGGTGCGGCGTCGCAAGCGGGTCAATGAGGCGGTCGAGAAGTTCTCTGTGATCAAGACCCTGCGAGCCATTGAGGATGCGCACGTGGTGCTGCTGGTGATCGATGCCCGTGAGGGGATCTCCGATCAGGATCTCAGCCTGCTGGGCTTTATTCTGAACTCGGGTCGCTCCATCGTGCTGGCGGTGAACAAGTGGGATGGCCTGGATACGGATGTGCGTGATGATATCAAGCGCGAGCTGGATCGGCGTCTTGGCTTTATCGACTTTGCCCGGCTGCACTTCATCTCGGCGCTGCACGGCAGTGGTGTCGGCCACCTGTTCGAGTCGGTGACCGAGGCCTTCGAGAGTGCGACTCGTAAATTGAGTACCGCTCTGGTAACCCGGATCATGCAGATGGCCCAGGATGAGCATCAGCCACCCATGGTACGAGGTCGCCGGATCAAGCTCAAATATGCCCACGCCGGTGGACAGAACCCGCCGCGCATCGTGATTCATGGGAATCAGCTGCGTGATCTGCCCGATAGTTATAAGCGCTATCTCATCAACTACTATCGGCGTAGCCTCAAGATCATGGGGACTCCTATCCATATCGAGTTCCAGGAAGGGAGCAACCCTTATGAGGGTAAGAGTGAAAAACTGACTCTTAGCCAGGTTCGCAAGCGCAAGCGCCTGCTTAAGCATATGAAAAAGAGATAATAAGCGATGGCTTTTCAACTGACTTGTCCTGCCTGCCAACATCCGGGGATCGGAATTCGCTCCGAGACCCCGAGCTGTCAGCATTGTGGCCAGGCCTTTTTGCTTCAGACCAACTGTCCCGAGTGTCAGCAACCTTTGGAGCGCCTCAAGGCTTGTGGGGCCGTAGACTTTTTCTGCAACCAATGCCGGAAAATGGTTTCAAAGCAGCAGGTGAGTTATCAACTGCTTCCTCAGGGCGAGTCGGCTGATTAATCGCAGCTGATGCCACTAAAGTGGCACTTTTGATCTAATTGGATAAATAAAGGAGCACGGCTTGGACTTTTTGCTTCAATACGGATTATTTTTGGCCAAAACGGCCACCTGGGTCATCGCGATCATAGTTTTGGTGGCGGTGATCCTGATGTTGGTGATGCGCCAAAAGCAGCGCAAGGGTGAGCTTGAGATCTCCAACTTGTCGGAGCAGCTTGATGAGACTCAGCATCGGCTGCAGTCTGAACTACTCTCCGGCGAAGAGCAGAAGCTGGTCGAGAAAAAGCGTAAAAAAGCCCAGAAAAAAGCGGCCAAAGAGCGCAAGCAGGCGCTCAAGCAGCAGGATGAGGGCAGTGAGCGCAACCAGAAATCCCGGCTGTTCGTACTGGACTTTAAGGGCAGCATTGATGCCAAAGAGGTTCGCTCCCTGCGCGAAGAGGTGAGCGCTGTGCTGGCAATCGCCTCCAGCAAGGATGAAGTCCTGGTTCGCCTGGAGAGCGGTGGTGGTGTGGTCCATGGTTATGGCTTGGCTGCATCTCAGCTGCAACGGATCCGCGATCGGCATATCCCGCTCACCGTGAGCGTGGATAAGGTCGCAGCCAGTGGTGGTTACATGATGGCCTGTGTGGCCGAGAAGATCCTGGCCGCCCCCTTTGCGATTATTGGCTCGATTGGAGTGATTGCTCAGCTGCCGAACTTCAACCGCCTACTCAAGCGTAACGATATCGATTTTGAGCAGCATACCGCCGGCGAGTTTAAACGTACCCTGACCATGTTTGGGGAAAACAGTGACAAGGGACGAGCCAAGTTTCGCGAAGATCTGGAGGCGATTCATGGCCTGTTTAAGGACTTTGTGGGTGAACATAGACCCGAACTTGAGCTCTCCAAGGTGGCGACCGGTGAGTACTGGTTTGGCCGTCAGGCCCTGAAGCTCGGCCTTATCGATACCATCCAGACCAGTGATGAGTATCTTCTGAGCCAGCATCCGGATCGAACCTTGGTTGGCGTTCGTTACGTGGTACGCAAACGGTTGGCTGACAAATTGAGCCACTCGGTGAGCCTCGGGATTGAGCGGGCAGTGGCTCGTTTGGCTACTTCGAGCCCATTTTCCTGGTTGCGTTAATTGACGCAGCCCAAGACCTGAACTCTACTTGTGTTCAGGAGCCTAGGATCGCAGGACAGGTTATTCTGCGATCCGCGTTGAAGTTGCAGCAGGGCGAAGGCGGTTAATTTGATTTTGGTTGTGGGTGGTAAAAACTAAATAAGTTTGCATTTTTACCTGATATACCTTATACCCCCCACCTTTGAGTCTTTGAGTCTGCCTGGTGGCAGGCGGGATGCGCATCGCGGCATCAGTAAAATTTGGTTGGCATTCTATGGCAAAATCTTTGGTAATAGTGGAGTCGCCTGCAAAGGCAAAGACTATTAATAAGTATCTCGGGAAGGATTATGTGGTGAAGTCCAGTGTTGGACATATCCGCGATCTTCCGACCAGTGGTAGCGCGGCGGCGAAGAAAAAGGCTGCTCCTCGCACCACGACAAAGGGGCTGAGCCCCGAAGAGAAACTGGCGCAGAAAAAAGCAAAAGAGAAGCAGGCGTTGGTCACTCGAATGGGCATCGATCCGGAGCACAACTGGGCGGCACGCTACGAGGTCTTGCCAGGCAAAGAGAAGGTCGTCAATGAACTGCGTAGTCTGGCTGATAAGTGTGACACCATCTACCTGGCAACGGATTTGGACCGCGAGGGAGAGGCGATTGCCTGGCACTTGCGGGAGATCATTGGGTCCGATGAGCACACCTATCACAGGGTGGTGTTTAACGAGATCACCAAGTCGGCGATCACCGAGGCCTTCTCTCATCCGGCCGATCTGAATATGGACAGGGTCAATGCTCAGCAGGCGCGTCGCTTCATGGATCGCGTGGTGGGCTATATGGTTTCGCCACTGCTGTGGAAAAAAGTGGCCCGAGGCCTGTCTGCCGGGCGAGTTCAATCGGTTGCGGTCCGCCTGGTGGTGGAGCGTGAGCGGGAGATCAAGGCGTTTGAACCCCAGGAATACTGGGATCTGTTTGCCAAGCTCAAGGGCAGCAAGCAGCAGGCGTTGACGGTTCAGGTGGTACGCGAGTCTGGTAAGGAGTTTCGCCCGGTTAATAAGGCACAAACCGATGCTGCGATCGCCCTGCTCAATCAGGCAAGCTATCGGCTGAAAAAGCGCGAAGATCGCCCGACCAAGAGCCGCCCATCTGCACCCTTTATCACCTCGACCCTGCAACAGGCGGCGAGTACCCGCCTTGGATTTGGGGTTAAGCGCACCATGATGTTGGCACAGCGCCTCTATGAAGCGGGTTACATCACCTATATGCGTACCGATTCGACCAACCTGAGCCAGGAAGCGGTTGAGTCGGTTCGTGACTATATTCAGGGGGAGTTTGGTGATAATTACCTGCCTGAGGATCCTAAGCGTTATGGCTCTAAAGAGAATGCCCAGGAAGCGCACGAGGCGATTCGTCCCTCGAATGTGAAGACGCTGCCCGGCAAAGAGCTGCAGGGAATGGAAGTCGATGCCCTCAAGCTTTATGAGCTGATCTGGCGCCAGTTTGTGGCTTGTCAGATGGTTGATGCTCTCTATGATTCGACCACCCTGACCGTTGAAGCTGGAGATATTGAACTACGGGTCAAGGGACGAATTATGCGTTTTGATGGTTGGACCCGGGTTCAACCTGCCGCTCGCAAGAAAGGGGAAGAGGATACGGCGCTGCCGAATATTCAGGAGGGCGAAGCCCTGACCCTGGATAAGCTTGATCCGGCTCAGCACTTCACTAAGCCACCGGCACGCTTTAATGAAGCCTCCCTGGTACGTGAGCTGGAAAAGAAGGGGATTGGTCGCCCATCCACCTATGCATCCATCATCTCTACCATTCAGGACCGCGGCTATGTGCGAGTTGAGAAGCGTCGCTTCTTTGCCGAGAAGATGGGTGAAATCGTCACCGATCGCCTGATCGAGAACTTCGAAGAGCTGATGAACTATGATTTCACCGCTCAGATGGAGAACAAGCTCGATGATGTGGCTCACGGTGAGCGAGTCTGGACCGATACCCTGGATGCCTTCTACGGTGAGTTTTCCAAGGAGCTTGAGGAGGCCTCTGCACCAAGTAGTGAAGGGGGAATGCGCGAAAATCAGATGGTTTCCATTGATGTGGATTGTCCGGCCTGTGGCCGTAAGATGGGGATCCGCACCGCAACGACAGGGGTGTTCCTGAGTTGTACCGGCTATGCTCTGCCACCGAAGGAGCGCTGTAAGCAGACCATCGATCTGGTGTCCAGCGACGAGTTTGAGTCGGTGACCGCCGATGATGCCGAGCGCGAGGTTGAAGCCTTGCGGGCAATGCACCGCTGTCCTAAGTGCCAGACCGCGATGGATAGCTACCTCATCGATGAGCAGCGTAAACTGCACGTCTGTGGCCGCAACCCGGACTGTGATGGCTATGAGATAGAGCAGGGGCAGTTTAAGCTCAAGGGTTATGATGGCCCGATCATCGAATGTGATCGCTGTGGTCAGGACATGAAGCTCAAGACAGGGCGTTTTGGTGCCTATATGGGCTGTACCAATGAGGAGTGTAAGAACACCCGTAAGATCCTCAAAAGCGGTGAGATTGCACCGCCACGGGAAGATCCGGTTCATCTCCCAGAGCTCACCTGCAGCAAGTCTGATGCCTATTTTGTGCTACGTGATGGCGCGGCCGGGCTATTTTTAGCGGCTAGTACCTTCCCTAAGTCCCGTGAAACCCGGGCACCTCTGGTGGAGGAGCTGGTTCGCTTTAAAGATCGCTTGCCGGCCAAGTTTATCTATCTGACCGAGGCCCCGGCTCAGGATCCCGATGGTAACAAGGTGATGGTTCGCTTTAGCCGTAAGAACAAAGAGCAGTATGTGATGAGTGAAGTTGATGGCAAGGCCACCGGCTGGACGGCTCATTACCGGGATGGCTTGTGGATCCCTGAGCAGAAGAAGAGTCGCCGCACCAAGGCATCAGCTTAAACTTTACACTGGATAGATTAAAAGGCCGCGTTGCGGCCTTTTTTGTGCCTTGCCGTCGCAGACGATCACCCCGCTGTCTTCTCACCCGGGAGTTGCTACCACCACGACCAGGCTCTCAATTTCCCACTCGGCCGCTGCCACCTATACTTGACTCAGGACTCCCGGGTTTATAGGACATGTGATGATGCCGGTTATTTACCCCCTCCTGCTATGCAGCCTTGTTCTTAGCTTATCTTCGGTTCTCGGAGCTTCAGAGCTGAGATTTGCCATGGTTCCCAAGCAGGTCGATAACCCGTTTTTCATCGCCAGTGGTCAGGGGTGTATGGCTGCAGCGGCGGAGCTTGCCGATGTTGAGTGTATTTTTCGCGGTAGCTCTAATATCGATGTCAGGCGTCAGGATAAGATCATTTCGGATCTGATTGATGAGGGCGTTGATGGTATCGCGGTGGCTATCTCTCAATCAGAGTATCTTGCAACACACAGCATCCAAAAAGCGATTTCCCGGGGGATCCCTGTGATCACCTATGATGCAGACTTTTCTCCTGAATCACTCAGCAAGAACCAAAAGCTGCGCCTTGCCTATGTGGGAACCGATGATGTTGAGATCGGGCGCGCTCTGGGGGAGCAGCTCAAGCAGTACAGGCCCCAGGGAGGAACCCTGGTGATCCAAAGTGGGCGGCCTGATTCTCCGAATCTGAATCTTAGGGTGATGGGGGTACGCTCCGCGCTCTCTGGCCATAGCTATCATCATCCACCGGGAGAGCCTCTTCGGGGGCAAAATGGGTGGTATGAGTTTAGTGAACCCTTGTATAACTACGGGCAGTTTGAGCGCGCGTTCAAGGAGTTAAAAGCGGTCTTGCGGACATACAGGGATAAAGATATCGATGCATTCGTTGCTGTTGGTGGCTGGGTTCAGTTTGTGGAGGGTTACCGTGAGCTGATTGAGCCCCACAAAGCGGAGCTTGAGCAAAAAAAGCTCATCCTGATCATCGCAGATTCGGCCGAGATACAGCTTGAATATCTAAAGGAGCGGCTCGCCCATGGAAACATTGGGCAAAATCCCTTCGAGATGGGGCGGCAAGCTCTTTTTACCCTGTATAAAATCGTCAGGGGTCAGGATTATCAAAAAGTGATCAACATCCCTATGACCTACTGCACACCACAGAACTATGCAACCTGTGCTAAGGGTTAATGCGTTAGAGCTTGATGGCAGATGATCTCAGGCCTGCCGAGGAGGTTGTAAGATGAGCCTTGATACGATGAAAAACTCCTCTTGGTCAAAGGAGAGCTCAGAGCGTTTGAATCACACCATGGAGCAGATAGAGGAGGAGGTAAAGAAGGATAAGGCACTGACTCACCAGCAAGCCAAGCCTGTGACTCCGGGAAAAAAGCTCACAGAGGAGTACATAGGCTCGGTCGGGATGACCGAAGGCAAGCTCTCTAAAGTCTCCGGAATTTCGTTGGAGACGTTAAAGCGCGTTTTGGCGGGTGAGCAGCCAGTCACTCCACAGATAGCCGTGAGGTTGGCTAAGTCCCTGGGCACAACCCCTGAGCTCTGGCTCAACCTGCAATCCAAGTTCGATAAGTGGAAGGGAGAGGGCTAACAAATCGGCCCCGGCGAGACCGGCAGTCGGCAGCTAGTGGCAAACAGTCATCCGCAGGATATATAAGGTTTGTTATTGGTACAAAGCGAACCTTCATCATTTAACCTGCGGTCAGCTTTTTGTGCCTGTGGCACAGATGTTGGGGGCGCCCGACTGCGCCCTACTTTTGTATCGTCAAAAGTAGGCAAAATCTCACTCCGCGCTGTGAGTCCATCCACAGAGCTACGTAGTTCGGCATCCTGCCTCTAACACATAAAAACCTAAATTTCCTCTATAGCTGAATCGGAGAAAGGAACATGATCCCCCGTGAGCGAGCGCCGAGGCGAACCGTTGAGGATTCAGGTCTAATCACATGGATGTGATGAGATCTTAGCCGTGACAGGGATGTCGCGTCTAAGTGGTGCCTTAATCCTTAGGTGAGTCGAAGGTTCAGCGAGATCCGGGGCGCCCCGGGAGATGCAAGAGGGTGCGGGCGAGCGCACCTTCTTGCCTGCTGCCGGTCAGCACCGGCACTTGCAGCGAAGCTGCAGATTAGTCGTGCGCAGCACAATCAACAGTTCGCTATAGGTACAAAGCCAATTTCTGCTTTGTCCTTCGGACAGGATTTTGTGCCTTTGGCACAATTGTCCGGCCGCGGACTACGGGTTAGGGGGACTGCTCACCCAGTCCCCCTAACAACCCCGAGGGTACCCCCTCGATTCGTGAAGATCCTGAAAATCACTTACTCCTTGAAGCTCAAGCATAGACACGCCGCATACCATCCATGATATGCCTCCCCAGTTCGATATCCTTATCTCTCGTTCCGCCTCTCTGGGAGAGACTCCACCCCTGGCGTGGCTATGCACTCATGGCATCCTGCCATTCGGCTTCACTCGCATTATGATTTTCAGGCACGAATCAAAGGGGAAGTCCCCCCCGTAAGCGAGCGCCGAGGCAAACTATAAAACCACTATTTTTTGTTTTCGAGACAGGATGTCGAGCACCGCAGCTCTGCGGAGGGACTCGCAGCGCGAAGGGAGGTTTTGCTGACTTTTGCCGATACAAAAGTCAGGCGCTGTCGGCGCCCCGACATATCTGTGGCGAAGCCACAATATTAGCTGCATGCAATGCTATCAAGTTCGCTATTGGTACAAAGCCAACTTCTGCTTTGTCCTTCGGACCTACTATTTGTGCCTGTGGCACATTTGCCGCTGCGATGTATAGGATATACGAATGCAGCGATCACCAGGGATGGTTATAGCTGCCGAGCGGCGGCGGGAAAAGGCCGTTCTCAGGCGGCTATCATCCTGACAGCCCTCCCCAGTTCGGCATCCTGCCTCTCGTTTCGTTACTTCGGAAGTAACTTCACCCCTATACTGATTGGCTTTTCGTGGCATCCTTGCCACTCACCCTTTGCTCCTACTTGAAACCCTCGGCGCAAATAGACGGGGCCCTAAATCCCCGTGAGCGAGCGCCGAGGCGAGCCGTGAAGGATTAAGGTTGAGCGATAGGGATATCGTGAAAGCTTAGCCATCACATGGACGTGATGTCTAAGCTGTGCCTTGAGCCTTAGGTGAGACGAGGATGCAGCGAGGTTCGGGGCGCGAGGGGATTGCAAAGGGGAAAGGCGTTTGCCCCTTTGCTCGCTGTCGGGCGATCCCGACATTCATGCAGCGCAGCTGCAAACAGCCATCAGCAGGATAAATTATCCTTCAGTCGTATTGCCGTTCCATCCAGCTTTCAAGGATCAGCTGCGCCGAGGCCGCATCGATCTTGCCCTTATCCAGGGCCCTGTAGCCTCCGGCTGCAAACAGCCGCTCCTTGGCATCAGCGGTGCTCAGGCGTTCATCGCAGAGCTCGACCCGTTTCCCGAAGCGGCCATGCAGGCGGTTGGCGAATTTACGGGCCAGCTTGGTAACCTCCTGCTCGGTGCCATCCATATTTAGCGGCAGGCCGACGATCAGCAGATCCGGCTGCCACTCATCAATCAGTGCCTTGATCTGATCCCAGTTTGGGATCCCATCCCGGGCCTTGAGACTGGTCAGAGGACGGGCGGTTCCTGTTAGCCGTTGGCCGATCGCAACACCGATACTCCGGGTGCCAAAATCAAACCCCATACAGGTTTGGTAATCAATGTGGGTCATCTGTTTATGCGTGTCCGATTTGAGAGGAGAGTTGCCAGATATCGATTCCCAGTGAGCGGGCTGCCATCTCCCAGCGCTGGTGAATCGGAACTTCAAAAATTAGGGCGGGATCGGCCGGGATAGTCAGCCAGACATTCTCTTTGAGCTCCTGCTCCAGCTGACCCGGATTCCATCCGGCGTAGCCCAGGGTAACCAGGTAGTCACTGGGTTCATGGTGAGAACCAAGAACCCCGAGGATATCCTTGGAGGTGGTGACCATCAGGTTGTCGGTCAGCTGTATGCTTGAGTCCATCCCTTTGCAGGGAGAGTGCAACACAAAGCCACGATCCAGAGAGATGGGGCCTCCCTGGAGAACCGGTTTGGCAAGCTTAGGTGATTCACCCGGATGAAAATCCAGCTGAGTGAGGAGTTCTTTGAGCGAAATATCGATAGCTATGTTGACCACCAGTCCCATCGCTCCCTGCTCTCTGTGCTCGCACAGATAGACGAGTGACCGTTCAAAGAAGGGATCCTTGAGGGTCGGCATCGCGATTAGAAAGTGGTTTTCAAAGTTTGTCATAGGCGCTCAACTACTCCCTACGCTTATTTCTAGTATGGCAGTTTCCGTATCATAGCCGGGTGAAATTACTCGTCCCTGAGCAATCTTTGTGTTTTTATTCCCGGGCGGTTGCAAGGCGTGCTTCGATTGCATCCATCAGCTTGCCTGTGATGCTGATGTCGAAAGCGGCCTCGATCTCCCGGATACAGGTCGGACTGGTGACATTGATCTCGGTCAGGCGGTTCCCTATCATATCCAGCCCGACGAAGATGAGTCCCTTCTCCCTGAGGGTCGGACCCACCGCATTGGCAATCGCCAGCTCTTCGGCTGTCAGAGGCTGAGCCTCACCCCGGCCTCCGGCTGCCAGGTTGCCCCGGGTTTCACCGCTGGCAGGGATCCGCGCCAGGGAGTAGGGGATCGCCTCGCCGTCAATCACCAGCACACGCTTATCTCCCTTGGTGATCTCCGGGATAAAGGTTTGAGCCATGCAGTAACGCTGGCCATGCTCGGTCAGGGTTTCAATGATGACCCCAAGATTCGGATCGTCGGCTTTCACCCGGAAAATGGATGCACCACCCATGCCGTCCAGAGGCTTGAGGATAATATCCTGGTGCTCCTGGTAAAAGGCACGGATCTTCGCCGCACTACGGGTGACCAGGGTGTGCGGGGTGTGCTCCGAGAACCAGGCGGTAAAGAGCTTCTCGTTTGCATCGCGCAGGCTCTGAGGCTTATTGACGATGAGGACCCCTTCATCTTCGGCACGCTCCAGAATGTAGGTGGCGTAGATATATTCGGTATCAAAGGGAGGGTCTTTACGCATCAGGATCACATCCAGCTCACTGAGGCTTTGATCATGAGCCTCACTGAACTTGTACCAGCAGCCCGGATCCTCTTCAACACACAGCTGCTTCATGGTAGCCCTGGCTTGCCCCTGGTCCAGATAGAGATCGTCCATCTCCATATAGTAGAGTTCATAGCCTCGGCCCTGAGCTTCCATCAGCATGGCGAAGCTGCTGTCTTTTTTGATATTGATCCCATCGATAGGATCCATCACGATCCCGAGTTTAATAGCCATAAGTATCCCTTAAGCCAGGTCGCCAAAGCGACATTGGAGTGCGGTAATCGCGGTCATTGCCGCGGTTTCAGTTCGAAGAACCCTTGGGCCCAGTAGTAACTCTTCAAAGCATGATCCAGAGCAAAGTTCGATCTCCTCCTCGCTGAGGCCCCCCTCAGGGCCAATCAGCAGGCGGATCCCATGCTCCGGTTGGGGCAGGGTATTGATGGAGTAGTGAGCTCTTGGGTGCAGGTTGAGCTTTAGCTCAGGCGTTTTTTCCTGGATCCACTGTTCCAGTGGCATAGGCGGGTGGATTAGCGGAACCTGGTTACGCCCGCATTGCTCGCAGGCACTAATGGCAATTTTCTGCCATTGCTGATGTTTTTTTGCCAGCCGCTCACCCGAGAGCTTGACTCCGCAGCGTTTGGAAAATAGCGGAGTGATCTCACGGACTCCGAGCTCGGTGGATTTTTGGATGGTGAGCTCCATTTTGTCACCACGGCTGATCACCTGACCTAAGTGGATCGGCAGTGGCGATTCGCAGTCGCGGTCATTGAATTCGCCAATAAGGACATGGACACTCTTTTTCTCAACCAGGTCGATTCTTGCCTGATACTGCCCGCCTTCACCGTTAAACAGGATCAGTTCCTGGCCGGCCTGCATCCGCAAAACCCGGGCCAGATGGTTGCTTGCATCGGCGTCGAGAGCGAGTGATTGTCCCTGTTGCAGGGGAGCCTGCTGATAGATTCTTGGTATACGCATGTTGTGAATTGGCCAAATTGAAGCTCAGCTATATGAGCATGTTACCTTAACCATGGGGATGGAAAAGAGGAGATTCAAGGAGTCTTTCGGGTTTTCTATGGCCCTGGGCAAAACGCTAAGGGCCATAGAGGATTACAGGGGGTCTATAAGATTCGAACCCGGAATGAGCGTCCCTTCATTTTGCCCTGGGAGAGTTTTTTCAGGGCAAGTCCAACAATATCCCTCTGGACCGCGACATAGGCACAATATTCAAAGAGGTTGATCTTACCGACCTCCTTGCCATCAATATCCTGGCCTGCCGTCAGAGCCCCCAAAATATCACCCGGACGAACCTTGTATTTTTTCACTCCATCGATCTGCAGGGTTCTCATGGGTGCTGGCTTGGTCGGCTTATCCAGCAGGTTGACGGGGGGAAGTGAGCCAAAGCGGATCGCCTGACGCAGGAATTTTTCCAGCTGCTTGAGTTGTGGCTCATCCTCGGCCGAGCACAGGGTGTAGGCTCGCCCTTTACTGCCGGCTCGTCCGGTACGTCCGATACGGTGGATATGTACTTCGGTATCTTTTGCCAGCTGGTAGTTGATCACCACATCGATGGATTCAATATCTAGACCCCGTGAGGCAACATCGGTGGCGACCAGCACGGAGACACTTTTATTGGCAAATTGAACCAATAGCTCGGTTCGATCTTTTTGCTCAAGCTTACCCGATAGCGCCAGGACGCTGAAACCGTAGCCGGCAAGAGCCTCTGCGACCTCGTGGGTTTCATGCTTGGTGTTACAGAACACCACGCAGCTTTGGGAGTGAGACTGTTGTAGCAGCAGCCTGAGCGCCTTCATCCGCGATTTCTCATCCTCTACCTGGTAGAAATGCTGCTCTATGCTGTTGCTATCATGAAAGGTTGCGGCCTGGATCATTTCCGGCGACTGCATGAATTCGCTGGCGAGGACGCGGATCTTTCTTGGGTAGGTTGCACTCAGCAGCAGGGTCTGGCGCTGGGTCGGCAGCTCTTCGAGGATCCCCTCCAGGGAGGGCAGAAAGCCCATATCCAGCATCCGGTCGGCTTCATCCAGCACCAGAGTTTGTAAATGAGAGAATTCGAGCTCTCCCTTGAGGAGCAGCTCCTCGATGCGCCCCGGCGTTCCCACCACTATATGAGCACCATGCTTAAGAGACTTAAGTTGAGGACCAACCTGGATGCCACCACACAGGGTCAGCACCTTGGTATTGGGGATATTGCGAGCCAGTTTGCGGATCTCTTTGGCGACCTGATCGGCAAGCTCATGGGTCGGGCACAATACCAGGGACTGGATTGACAGATTGGCGGTATCGAGCTTGTTCAGAAGCCCCAGGCCAAACGCAGCGGTTTTTCCCGAGCCGGTTTTTCCCTGGGCGATCACATCCTTACCGGCCAGGATCGCAGGCAGGCTTTGGGCCTGGATCGGCGTCATGGCCTGGTACCCCAGAGAGCTAAGGTTTTCCAGTAAACGTGGATCGAGCTTAAGAGTTGAAAAGTCGGTTGGGCTCAAGGTGTTATTCCTGTATTTGGGGTTGAGATCGTTATTTGCTACGTTTTTTAGCTTTCAGGATCGTTTGACTATTGTATCTGACTTTAGAGCTTTGACGAGCCCTGGTTTTGTTCGGTTGAGGCTTGGCATCGGCCGTTAGCGCGGTCTTACGGGAGCCGGCAACAGCCTTGTTAATCTCTGTCATCTCTTTTTCGGTCAGATCTCGCCACTGCCCTGGCTTGAGGTTCCCCAGCTGAACATTCATGATCCGCACTCGCTTGAGTTTTTTGACCTCGTATCCCAGGTAATGACACATCCGGCGGATCTGCCGATTCAGTCCCTGAGTCAGAGTGATATTAAACACAAAGCGACTCTCGATCTTTACTTTGCAGGGTTTGGTGATGGTATCGAGAATCGGAACCCCCTTAGACATCTGTCTCACAAAGTGCTCGGTCAGAGGCTTATCGACCGTGACCACATACTCCTTGCTATGGGCGTTCTCCGAGCGCAGGATCTTATTGACTATATCGCCATCGCTGGTCAAAAAGATAAGCCCCTCAGAGGGCTTAT
Source organism: Dongshaea marina (assembly GCF_003072645.1). Taxonomy (NCBI): domain Bacteria; kingdom Pseudomonadati; phylum Pseudomonadota; class Gammaproteobacteria; order Aeromonadales; family Aeromonadaceae; genus Dongshaea; species Dongshaea marina. The sequence goes on along the minus strand of NZ_CP028897.1, from coordinate 3,561,836 downwards.
CCAGTCGACCGATAGGAAAGATCCGCTCCGGGTGGCCAACGGCATCAATAATGTTTCCTTTGACGTGGCGCTCTGTGGTACAGGTGATCCCCACCGGCTTGTTATAGGCGATATAGACACGATCGGAGCGGTTACTGTCACTGGAGTGGATCGGCTTACCATCAACCTCAACGACGTCTTCGGGAGTAACCTTAGTTCCCAGTTCGGGATCTGGCCATTGATGGTCACCCGGTTATTCTCAATCAGCTTGTCAGCTTCACGGCGGGAGCAAAAGCCTGAGTCGCTGATAAATTTATTAAGGCGTTTTCCACTATTTGAATTCAAAATATGTTCCAATCATTTGACACTTGATGGCTGGTATCCGTGTTGGGAAAGCCCCGAACCGTTCCGGGCAAGACCGCTAATTTTAACATTTGAACGGGGTGAATGCGAACCCTGGGGGGGCTTTTGCCGGGCTGTCAGGGGGCGATAACTCGGCACTGGATAAATTCTCGGAAAGGGGGCGCACCTATCATACAGGAGGGCCTCAACCGGCTAACAATGAGGGATGCAGATGACACTAAGAGCTCCAAAGGTGATACAGGCAGGGATCCGTGATGTTCGGTTTGGTGATCATGTCACCCTGGTTGAGCCTGTGAATATCTATGGATGTACCCTTGGGGATGATTGCTTCGTCGGGCCCTTTGTTGAGATCCAAAAGCGGGTGGTGGTAGGCCAGGGTACCCGGATCCAATCCCATACCTTCATCTGTGAGAAAGTAACACTTGGGAAAAACTGCTTCATCGGCCACGGGGTGATGTTTGTTAATGATCTCTTCAAAGGCGGAGCGCCGGATCCGGATCCCAGGAGCTGGGGTGAGACCCGGATCGGAGATGGGGTTACGATTGGCTCCAATGCGACCATCTTACCGGTACAGATCTGCGATGGAGCCGTGATTGGAGCAGGTGCCGTGGTCACCCGGGATATCAAACAAAGGGGGATCTACGCCGGAAATCCGGCGCGCTTATTGCGAACTTTACCCTGAACTGAGGAGTAAAATACGCTGTTACTCAGTCTTATCTCTGTACTTGAGCTGCATCCCATAGAGGAAGTTTCGCAGGATCTGATCTTTGCACTCACGAAAGTGCTTATGTTCAGGCTTTCTGAAAAATGCACTCAGCTCGTGGCGGCTGACTCTGAGGTTGGCCAGATCCAGGATAGCCAGAATCTCATCATCCTTGAGGTTGAGGGCGATTTTCAGCTTTCTGAAGATAATATTGTTATTCAGGCGCTTCTCTGCAGGGTGGGCCGGTCCCTCTTTTTGGCCACGATGAACACTGATGAAGCCATTTAAAAAGTGAGCCAGTTGATGATCGCCACAGTTTTTGTAGCTGGGGTCATCCTCTTTTTTGAGCCAGCAGCTTAATTGCTCTCGGGTTACGGCATAGTCCGCTTTGGCAAACAGGGCGATCATTTTGCTATCGCTAATATCAAAGATGTAGCGTAGCCGGCGTAAGATATCGTTATTAGTCACGGCTTATCCTGGGTTGAGGCTCTGCACTTATCCTGAGACTGAGAGCTGAAGGCCAGTGGCAGCTTCGGCTGCCACTGGTAAGGATGGATTACTCTTCGTTAGAGTTATCTATATCTTCCGGGGCAACCCTGGGCTTGCGTTTAATCGGAGCTGCTCCCATCTCTATGCCCTGCACAAAGCGCTTACGCTGCGCCTTGGGTTTGCTGGCGTCTTTCGCCTTAGCTTTAGGCTTATTTGTTGCAGGGCCCTTGCGTTTTGAAGTGTGCTTTTTGTTTGGCTTAGGCTGTAGCCCCTTAAATTTTGCTTCCAGCCCCTCAATGGTGCTGAAGCTTAGCTCCTGGGCAAGAAAGGCCTCAACCTTCTTGAAATTCTCCCAATCTTTGGGGCCTACCAGAGAGATGGCATCGCCTTTGAGTCCGGCACGTCCGGTGCGGCCGATTCGGTGCACATATTCTTCGGCAAACTTTGGCATATCAAAGTTGATGACATGGGAGACATTGACGAGATCCAGGCCACGGGAGGCCACATCTGTGGTGATCAAAACCTTGTAAATACCTCGACTGAAGCCATCCATGATTCGGTTGCGAGCCCCCTGGCTGAGATCCCCACTGAGTGCTGCAGTATCTTTAATTCCCGACTCATCGAGAAGCTTGGCCAGGCGATCGGTATCGGCGCGGGTTGCGGTGAAGATAATCACCTGCTTGTACTCTTCTGTGCCCAGGATTTTCTGTAACAAAGCCTGCTTATGATCCAGGTGATCGCACAGGTAAAAGCGCTGTTTGATATCCTGGTGCTCGGTATTGGCCTGGCCAATCGCGATCCTCTTGGGCTCTCTGAGCAGCTCGGCAGCCAGAGAGTTAACCTCTGCATTTTCAAGGGTTGCAGAGAACATCATGGTCTGGCGCTGGCGATGATCGGCCGCCTGGTTGATCGCCCGAAGCTGTGGGGCAAAGCCCAGATCAAGCATGCGATCCGCTTCATCCAGGATCAAGAGCTCCAGGCCAGCCAGGTACAGGTTACGCTGCTCAAGGTGATCGGCCAGACGGCCTGGGGTTGCAACCACAATATGGGGATCCCGGCTCAGGGCTTTCGCCTGATCGTTAAAGTTTTCTCCGCCGAGAATACTGATCGCTTTAAAAGGCGTATTGGCGACCATCAGCCGCAGCTGGGCGTAAACCTGGTTTGCCAGCTCCCGGGTGGGAAGCAGGATCAGGACCCTGGGATCGCGTTTACTGAGGGCTTTCTGGCGGATGATCCGCTGCATGGTCGGAAGTAGAAACGCCAGGGTTTTCCCCGAGCCGGTTTTTGAGGAGGCGATCAGATCCTTGCCTGCCATCGCTGTAGGTATCGCCTGCTGCTGGATCTCGGTTGGTGTATCAAATCCCATATGCTCCAGGGTACGTAACAGACGTTTGTCGAGCGAAAAATCAGTAAATTGCAAGGGTCTCTCCGGCTTAAGGGGTTATAAAAACCCGCCATTATAGCGCGAAATGATGGCGATCGACTATGGGGTTAATCCGGAACCTCTCCTCGGGGGAGGGGAATTTGCCAAATAGAAGTCAGAGATTGGGGGCGAACGGGAAATTTGTGTTGTATATCACGCAATTAACCACACTTTTTGTATGCAAAATCAGTGGGGCTCATAAATACTTTTGGTATGGGGTATTTCCGGATGAGACCGGAATAAGGTGTGAGCTGCGAACAATGGAGCGTCGCTGAGTTGCTCACAAGAGCAGGAAACCAGAACAGTAGAGGGAATTACTCATGAGTTTTTGGTTCGAAGAAGCTGTCTATATTCCAGTAGATGACATTACTATCCCAGATAATGCCAGCCAACTGGATCAGGAGTTGGTGGGGAAGTTGGCTGAATCTATCGAGCGAGTGGGTCTGCTGAACCCGATTGTGATTGGTTGTGACCGGGTTTTATTGAATGGTCGGCATCGCCTTGAAGCATACAGAAAGCTTGGGCGTCATGTGATCGCCGCAGTTGCTGTTGGCTCTTCGGTGGAGGCCCAAAGGCATTTTGAACAGTGCCGGATTGAAGAGAAGTTATTCAAGAAGTATCCGACTCAGGAGGAGCTGGATAGCCTGGCATCTCATCATCGCAATATGCTCAAATCTGCATAGGGAGATGGGCGACGCTATCTAAGCTGTAGCGAGTCGCCCCATCAGATCCCCTGAACTTTATTCAAAACTTCCCGATTGCTTGTAACGAGCGATGATCTCGTTAATGGTGCCATCTTCAGTCATCTCGCCTATTGCCTTGTTTATCGGCTTGAGCAGCTGATGGTAATCGGGATGGATTTTAACAGATAGAGGTGCCTCGGAAAGTCGAATCTCCCGATGGAAGTTTCCTGGCGAAAAAGTTGAGCGAGACAGCAGATACATAAACTGGATGTCATCAAAGAATCCGTAATCGATACGATCCATGCTTAATTTTTGCAGCAGGATTTCGGCATTGTTCGACTGATCTTTCACTATGCTTCCTGAATCGAACAGTGGCTCAAACAGGGGGTAGTAATATCCCCTGACAACTCCAACCCGCTTACCTTTCAGATCTTCGGGAGTACTGATCGGAGGTGACAGCAGGTTTCGATAGACATGCTCCCTGACCTGCATGTAAGGGGTGGAAAAAATGAAGTAGCCTTGATCATGCGGTGTATTCCATATTCTGGAGTCTGCAAAGTTGATCTGGATCTCCTTGTGTTTGAGCATTTTACTAAGCCGCTTGGCCGGATAGAGTTTGAGCTCAACCGAGAGATTTGCTCGTTTGGCGATCTCCTGAAAAATATCGACGGCGATCCCGCTGAGTCTGGTATGGGACTGTATCGTGTAGGGCTTCCAGGGAGCGGTTGCCGCAACGATGGGCTGGCTGGCCCGGGCAGTGGATAGAAGCAGGAGTGAAGATAGACACAGACAATAAAAACAGAGCATCCGGTAAAACATGGTATCGCTCTCCTGAGATTTTCTTCCCTAAGTGTAGCTAATGAGAGGCCTGTGAGTTACGGATAACGCTTGTACCCAAGAGGCTTCACAGGGTTAAATATCAAGGAGTAGACTGGAGGAAGGATTAGCCAGGGAGAGTTGCCTATGCCACTTCGCGATAAGATCCGCGAGTTAACGAGCCGGGGATCGGGAGGATTGTCGTTTGATCCGTCCTGCTTTGAAGATGAGGTGGCGATGCAGACCGCCTGGAGTCCGCTCAAACCAGGAGGAACCAATTTTGCGACTCATAACCTGAGGCAAGTCTCATTGGCCCGTTATGAGTTCAGGATCCGTAGCTCGGCACGGCTGTTTGCTCTGGTATTTATTGCGGTTGGAATTATCGCCTGGATGACATCGGCGATCATAGGGCAGGAGCTCATCTATTTTGGGCTGCCTTTTGGGACAATATTTTTCGCCGTAGGCGTGCTTATTCTGCGTAGCTGGAGCTTGCCCAGGGTCTTCGATCTGGATGCCGGATATTACTGGAAGGGGCGGCGGCAGCCAAGGCTTGGAGAGCAGGAGAGGGTGAAAGAGAGCTGTGCCCTACGGGATATTCACGCCATCCAACTCCTCAGGGAGTATTGCCGCTCGAATACAGACAGTGGTAGTAGTGGAAGTTTTAGCTACGAGTTGAACCTGGTACTTAGGGATGCAAGTCGTCTGAATGTTGTGGATCATGGCAATCTGAGGCTTATTCGCCATGATGCTCAGAGGTTGGCTGCGTTTTTACATATTCCGCTGTGGGATGTCACAGGCTGACTCTTGGCCCGCCAGGGCTTTATTTACCAAGACCCGCAACGGCGAGCTTTTAGGAGCTCCCTGGTCGCTTTTTGAGTGATTCTTGGTGATATAACATACTTATGAGCGTGTTGTGGGACGAGATGCTTCAATCAGCGGGGCGGAGATCATCTTATCCCGATAAAAAATAAGGAATGATATGAGCATGAAAACGGTGAGGGACAGGTATGGCGTTCCCGCTTACCGGGGAGCTAAGGTCCTTTACGAAGGGAAGCCGGGAGTGATCCGCTCGGCCAGGCAGTATCTTAGGATCTCATTGGATGAGGCGGAGCGGGTGGTTTTCCGGGTCCATCCCAGAGATGAGTTTCTTACCTACCTGGACTCAAAAGAGAAGTAACGTTTCCGTTTGTAGCCTCACCGCGAGGCTACGCAAGTTCAATATAGCTTTTTGAGATTGCTCTTTGTGCCTTCGGCGCAAATCTAAGGGAAGCCTCCCCATGGTTAGCTCTATAGTGAGCAGTTGAAAGTTATAGCTTGTCCCTGTCGAGGCAGGATGCCGAGGGGCGCAGCTCTGCGGAGGGACTCGCAGCGCGGAGCGAACTTTTGGTTACTTTTCTTGACAGAAAAGTGACTCGCCGGTCGGGCGAGACCGACAATTGCCACGAAGTGGCAAACAGTCATCCGCAGGATATATAAAAAGTTAGCTATTGGGACAAAGCAAACTTCAATGATTTGACCTGAGGTCAGCTTTTTTGTGCCTGCGGCACAATTGTCCGGCCGCGGACTACGGGTTAGGGGAACTGCTCACCCAGTTCCCCTAACAACCCGAGGGTGCCCCTCGATTCGCGTTGATCCTCAGAGCCACTGGTTTTATGAGATACGCAGAAACGGGCCATCCATGGCTCGACCCTGCTTTCAGGATATCCATATCCTTCAATCTCAAACACCAACGTGACCCTTCGGTGCGAATCAAAGGAGAGTTTAAACCCCGTTAGCGAGCGCCGAGGCGAACCGTTAAGGATTAAGGTTGAGCGATAGGGATATCGCGAGAGCTTAGTCATCACATGGACGTGATGTCTAAGCGGTGCCATGATCCTTAGGGGAGGCGAGGATTCAGCGAGACTCGGGGCGCTAGGGGATTGCAAAGGGGAAAGGCGTTTTGCCCCTTTGCTCGCTGTCGGGCGCCCCGACATTTCTGTGGCGATAGCCACAAATAGCTATCCGCAGGATAAAGATCGACCTGGTTTGACTTGCGGTCAGCACTTTTGTGCCTTTGGCACAATTGTCCGGCCGCGGACTACGGGTTAGGGGGACTGCTCACCCAGTCCCCCTAACAACCCCGAGGGTGCCCCTCGATTCGTGAAGATCCTGAAAATCACTTACTCCTTGAAGCTCAAGCATAGACACGCCGTCCTTGGCGTGGCTATGCACTCATGGCATCCTGCCATTCGGCTTCACTCGCATTATGATTTTCAGGCACGAATCAAAGGGGAAGTATTCCCCGTGAGCGAGCGCCGATGCGAACGATAAATCCACTATTTTTGTTTTCGAGGCAGGGTGGAATTGCTCCCGGAGCAATGAAACGCGAGGTAGGGTTACCGAGCTGGTAGGATTATCAGGGATGATAATCGGCGAGCTCCGTAGCTTGATGGAGGGGTGAAGTGACTCCCAGAGTCACGAAACGCGAGATAGGATATCGAGCTGGGGGAGTTTATCAGGGATGATAAATGCATCACGCGAAGGGAGTTTTTGATTACTTTTGGCGATACAAAAGTAATGTGCCGTCGGGCACCCCCGACACCTGTGGCGGTAGCCACAAAAAGTCATCCGCAGGATATATAAAAAGCAAATCCAGATCCGGTGCCAGATCAAGGTAAGTCCTGATTCCCTTATGCTAGCTTCATAAAGACGATTCGCGCACAACTATAATGATCAGTAGATGGACGAGCACCATCTTGGAGTGGGGAATGGTTTATCAGCAAAGTGGGCATGGTAGTTATCTCATCGATAGATCCCATTACGATGAGCGTATTCATCTGGTAAGGATGTGTGGTGCCTGGAATATGCTAACGGCGCATGCTCTAGTGGATGAACAGCTGCAGCTGGTGAAAGATCATCTGATGGATAAGCCCTGGGCCGGCATCGCGGATATGCGGCGCTGGGAGCTGGGATCTCCGGAGCTGGTGGAATTTTTCCACGAGGGGGTCCATCAACTTATTGGGTTGAATTTGCGTGTGCACGCCATTTTGCCAAATATCGAACTCAAGCAGATGCAGAAGATGGTGGCGAGAGAGTATACGGTTGGTATTGGCGACTCTCAGCTTAAGGTGCGTTATTTTGAGGATGAGCAGGAGGCGATCGCCTGGTGTCGGGACGAGTTAGCACGGCTTAACTATGACACCCTTCGCAGAGACTGATGCCGTTGCCCGGATTGGGTGGCGTTTAAGAGCAAATAAAAGAGGGGGCATCCGCCCCCTCGAATCATTACAGACCTGCTTCAGCGCGTAGTAGTTCAGCCTTGTCGGTGCGCTCCCATGGGAACTCATCACGACCGAAGTGACCATAGGCCGCGGTAGCCTTATAGATTGGACGCTCCAGATCCAGCATCTGGATGAGGCCATAAGGACGCAGATCAAAGTGAGCGCGAACCATCTGCTCCAGTTTCTCCTCAGGGATCACACTGGTGCCAAAGGTCTGGATCCGTACCGAAGTCGGTTCAGCCACACCGATCGCATAAGAGACCTGGATTTCACAGCGCTTGGCAAGACCTGCAGCCACAATGTTTTTAGCGACATAACGAGCTGCATAGGCTGCTGAACGATCCACCTTGGATGGATCTTTACCTGAGAATGCGCCACCACCGTGACGGGCACGGCCGCCATAGGTATCTACGATGATCTTACGGCCGGTCAGACCGCAGTCACCCATAGGACCACCGATCACAAAACGGCCGGTCGGGTTGATGAAGTACTTGGTATCTTTCGTTAACCACTCGGCAGGCAGAACCGGCTTGATGATCTCTTCCTGTACCCCTTCAACCAGCTCATCTTGCTGAACATCTTCACGGTGCTGGGTCGAGAGAACCACGGCATCGATGCCCTGGATACTGCCATCATCATTGTAAGCAAAGGTCAGCTGGCTCTTGGCATCCGGGCGCAGCCAGGGCAACACACCGTTCTTACGTACTTCAGCCTGGCGCTTAACCAGCAGGTGAGAGTAGGTGATCGGAGCTGGCATCAGGACATCGGTTTCATCACTGGCGTAACCAAACATCAGGCCCTGGTCACCGGCACCCTGCTCACGTGGGTCGGTACGGTCTACACCCTGGTTGATATCCGGCGACTGCTTACCAATGGCATTGAGTACTGCACAGGAGGCAGCATCAAAACCCATATCCGAGTGAACATAGCCGATATCAGTCACTGTCTCACGAACCAGATGCTCGATATCAACCCAGGCAGAGGTCGTGACTTCACCACCAACCAGCACCATGCCGGTCTTGACGAAGGTCTCACAAGCAACCCGAGCCTTGGGATCCTGGGTCAGGATAGCGTCGAGGACGGCATCAGAGATCTGGTCAGCGATTTTATCAGGATGTCCTTCGGACACGGATTCAGAGGTAAATAGTTTTGCCATGGTAGTACCTATCATTCTGTATAGAAAGCTAACCGTAGATACGTTTAGCTGTATTGACTTCTGGATGGCTATTCTAGTGAGGGTGAGCTCACAATGCCAGTCCTCTTTTGAGTAAATCTACACTTCACTTGTTGATATTCGGTTAACAAAAGGTTCTATTGAATAATGTTTTGGCCCATTTGTCAGCCATTTATGCTTCATTTGACTCTTTCAAAGCCAGGTTTGATGAAGCGATTCATTTTTTTCTGGATGCAGCAACAATTCATGAGCTGCTTCCAGAGGCGATTGAATTTGTCATATGGCCGGGTTACTTAAGTAAAGCAGTTTTGTCCGGCTGTGGCATGATTGAATGAAGCCCTGATCAATAAAGCGCTCAGATAAAGGAGGCCGAGTCTTGCCAGCAGCAGCTCAGACGGTAATAATTGCCCCCGGCTGAGCCGATGTTTTGTGAAGCTCGTCAGAAAAGATGCTCTACCCGCGTGGATAGACCGAAAAGGTTGCGGGTAAAGAATTGGGTTTGAGATACCATTTCGATTTGATTTTTCCACCCAGTCAGAAACTACAATTTGAGGAGATGCAGATGGCCTCTCGTAAAGAATTCGCTAATGCGATTCGAGCGTTGAGTATGGATGCCGTTCAAAAGGCAAATTCGGGTCACCCAGGTGCGCCCATGGGGATGGCAGATATTGCCGAAGTCTTGTGGCGTACGAATCTGCGGCATAACCCAAGCAACCCGCAATGGCCAGATCGTGACCGCTTTGTACTCTCAAACGGCCATGGCTCTATGCTTCTCTACTCTTTGCTCCACCTCTCCGGTTACGACCTCTCTATCGAAGATCTGAAAAACTTCCGCCAGCTGCACTCCCGCACTCCGGGTCACCCTGAATATGGCTATGCACCGGGTGTTGAAACCACCACAGGTCCACTGGGGCAGGGGATCACTAATGCTGTCGGCATGGCGATCGCAGAAAAGTCTCTTGCGGCTCAGTTCAACCGTGTCGGTCATGAGGTGGTCGATCACTTCACTTATGCCTTCATGGGTGATGGCTGTCTGATGGAGGGGATCTCCCACGAGGCTTGCTCCCTGGCAGGAACCCTGAAGCTGGGTAAACTGATCGCATTTTGGGATGACAACGGCATCTCAATCGACGGTGAAGTGGAGGGCTGGTTCAGTGATGACACGCCTAAGCGCTTCGAAGCGTACGGCTGGCATGTGATCCCTGTGGTGGATGGCCATGACGCAGAGGCGATCCAGGCAGCGATCGATGCTGCCAAAGCTGAAACGACTCGCCCGTCCCTTATCTGCTGCCAGACTACCATCGGCTTTGGCTCGCCAAACAAGGCCGGCAGCCATGACTGTCATGGTGCGCCACTGGGTGATGCCGAGATTGCTGCAACCCGCAAAGAGCTGGGCTGGGAGCACGCTCCATTTGTGATCCCTGCGGATATCGCCCAGGGCTGGAATGGCCAAAGCCAGGGTGCTGAGCTGGAGCAGGAGTGGAGCGATAAGATGGCTGCCTATAAGGCCGCTCATCCTGAGCTGGCTACAGAGCTGGAGCGTCGTATTGCAGGTGATCTGCCGGCGAACTGGCAGGCCGAAGCCCAGAAGTTCATCGAAGAGCTTCAGGCAAACCCTGCTAAGATCGCCAGCCGCAAGGCATCACAGAATGCGCTGGATGCATTTGGTGCGATCCTGACCGAGCTGATGGGTGGATCTGCGGATCTGGCACCATCGAACCTGACTTTCCATAAGAGCTCGCAGTCGATCACCCCGGAAGATGCCTCTGGTAACTACCTGCACTATGGGGTGCGTGAGTTCGGTATGTCAGCCATCATGAACGGCATCGCACTGCACGGTGGCTTTATCCCGTACGGCGGTACCTTCCTGATGTTCATGGAGTATGCCCGCAACGCATTGCGGATGGCGGCTCTGATGAAGCAGCGCTCTATCTTTGTCTACACCCATGACTCCATTGGTCTGGGTGAAGATGGCCCAACGCACCAGCCGGTTGAGCAGACCGCAACCCTGCGTCTGCTGCCCAACATGAGCACCTGGCGTCCCTGTGACCAGGTTGAAACTGCGGTTGCCTGGAAGCACGCCATTGAGCGTAAAGAGGGACCATCCTCTCTGATCTTCTCCCGTCAGGGACTGGCTCAGCAGGAGCGTAGTGCCGAGCAGCTGACTGATGTAGCCAAGGGCGGCTATACCCTCAAGGATTGTGCTGGCCAGCCTGAGCTGTTGCTGATCGCAACCGGCTCCGAGGTTGAGTTGGCGGTTGCCGCTTATGAGGATCTGACCGCCAAGGGTCGTAAGGTTCGCGTGGTTTCCATGCCGTCTGTGGATCAGTTTGACGCGCAAACCCCAGAGTACCGTGAATCAGTCCTGCCTGCAGCGGTCACCAAGCGTGTGGTGGTCGAGGCTGGAATCGCGGATTACTGGTACAAGTTCGCGGGTCTTGAGGGCAAAATCATCGGTATGCATACCTTTGGTGAGTCTGCACCGGCCGACCAACTGTTCAAAGAGTTTGGTTTCACCGTCGAAAATGTGGTTGAAACTGCCGAGTCTCTGCTGGGCTAACCGGTAAATAAATGTAATGAAGTGTGAAGCGGGCTCGTCCCGCTTCATTTTTTGGTGCGGGATCTGTTAGGATAGGCTGCGCCGTGACAGACCAGCCTGACACGGTTTCGCTACTGGTAGGATGTTTCCGGAAAGGATCTATGATAACAATCGCGATCAATGGCTATGGACGAATAGGACGCAACGTGTTACGTGCGCTCTATGAATCTGATCGTCAGCAGCAGATCCGGGTTGTTGCGATTAATGATCTCGCCCCCTTCGATGCCATGGCGCATCTTACCCGCTTTGATTCCACCCATGGTCGTTTTGCTTTCCCCGTCGAACTTGAGGGGTCTACCCTTAAAGTCGCCCAAGACTCCATCCAGTTGTTTAACCAGGCCGATCCGGTTGTGCTGCCCTGGCGCGAGCTGGGCGTTGATCTGGTGCTCGATTGTACCGGCATCTATGGGTCGCGGGCCGATGGAGAGCTGCATTTGGCAGCCGGAGCCTCCAAGGTGCTGTTTTCTCACCCGGGTGCTTCCGATCTGGATGCGACCATTGTCTATGGGGTGAATCATCAATCGCTGACCGGTGATGAGAAGCTGGTATCCAATGCATCCTGTACCACCAACTGTGTGATCCCGGCGATTGAAGCCCTGCATCAGGCATTTGGGATTGAGCGTGGCAGCATCACCACCATTCATTCGGCGATGCACGATCAGCAGGTGATCGATAGCTATCATCCCGATCTGCGGCGCACCCGCGCAGCAGGCGTTTCGGTGATCCCGGTCAATACCGGACTTGCCAAAGGGATCGAGCGAATACTGCCTCACTTTGAGGGTAAATTTGAAGCCACCGCGGTCCGTGTTCCCACGGTCAATGTGACTGCGATGGATTTGACTGTCTGTTTGAAGCAGGCGGTCACCCAAACCCAGGTCAACCACCTCTTGCAGCAACAAGCCCAGGGGCCGCTGCGTGGGATCCTCGACTATGTGGATCAACCTCTGGTTTCGGTAGATTACAATCACGATTCTCACTCCTGTATCGTCGATGCAACGCAAACCCGGGTCAGTGATGGCCGGTTACTGAAGTTGCTGCTGTGGTGCGATAACGAGTGGGGGTTCGCCAATCGGATGTTAGATACAACCCTGGCTCTTATGAGGCCGAATAACTGATGGCCTTCGAGGTTTAGGGCCAAAGAATCCTTATTTCTGGAAAATAATAGAGGACTGATTATGTCTGTAATTAAAATGACTGACTTAGATCTTGCTGGGAAGCGTGTTCTGATCCGCGCTGATCTGAACGTACCTGTGAAAGAAGGAAAAGTGACCTCTGACGCTCGTATTGTCGCCTCCCTGCCAACCATCCAAAAAGCACTGGCTGCCGGTGCTAAAGTGATGGTGACTTCACATCTGGGTCGTCCGACTGAAGGTGAGTATGACGCACAGTTCTCTCTGCAGCCCGTAGTTGATTACCTCAAGGATGCAGTTGAAGCTCCAGTTCGCCTGGAGAAGGACTACCTGAATGGCCTGGAGCTGAACGCTGGTGAGCTGGTGGTTCTGGAGAACGTTCGCTTCAACAAGGGTGAGAAGAAGAACGACGAGGAGTTGGGCAAGAAGTACGCGGCTCTGTGTGATGTCTTCGTAATGGATGCATTCGGTACCGCTCACCGTGCTCAGGCTTCTACCTATGGTGTGGCTCAGTTTGCACCTGTGGCTTGTGCCGGTCCTCTGCTGTCTGGTGAGCTGGAAGCTCTGGGTAAGGCGATGGATAACCCTGCTCGCCCAATGGTTGCCGTTGTGGGTGGTTCTAAGGTTTCTACCAAGCTGACCGTACTTGAGTCTCTGTCTAAGATCGCTGACCAGCTGGTTGTCGGTGGTGGTATCTCTAACACTTTCGTGGCGGCTTCCGGTTACAACGTGGGTAACTCCCTGTACGAAGCGGATCTGATCCCTGAAGCGAAGAAGCTGATGGAGACCTGTGACATTCCTGTGGCTTCAGATGTTCGTACCGCACCTGAGTTCTCCGAGTCTGCACCTGCGACCGTTAAGAAGGTATCTGAAGTAACAGATAACGAAGAGATCCTGGATCTGGGTGATGAGTCTGCCCAGCAGCTGGCTGAGATCCTGAAAAACGCCAAGACCATCATCTGGAACGGTCCGGTTGGCGTGTTTGAGTTTGAAAACTTCCGTCGTGGTACCGAGATCATCGGTCGCGCCATCGCTGAGTCTGATGCCTTCTCTATCGCGGGTGGCGGTGACACCCTGGCGGCGATCGACCTGTTCGGAATCAAGGATCAGATCTCTTACATCTCGACCGGTGGTGGTGCCTTCCTCGAGTTTGTTGAAGGCAAGACGCTGCCAGCGGTTGCGATTCTTGAAGAGCGTGCCAAGGGTTAATTTTGAAGAGCGGGAGCCTTGGGGCGTCCCGCTTTTTGTTGATGGCTATGGCATAACAAGCGGTAGCCTGGCTGAATTTAGTTAGCTAATGAAATAGGACGACAAAATGTCTCAGAAAATTTTTGACGTAGTAAAACCTGGCGTACTGACTGGTGAAGACGTACAGAAGGTCTTTGAGATCGCGAAGGCGAACAAATTTGCTCTGCCAGCAGTAAACTGCGTTGGTACCGACTCTGTGAACGCGGTTCTGGAATCTGCAGCTAAGGTAAAGGCGCCTGTGATCATCCAGTTCTCTAACGGTGGCGCTGCATTCGTTGCGGGTAAAGGCGTGAAGCTGGAAGGTCAGCAGGCACAGATCCTGGGCGCTGTATCCGGTGCCAAGCACGTTCACATGATGGCTGAGGCTTACGGGGTTCCTGTGATCCTGCACACCGACCACGCGGCTAAGAAACTGCTGCCTTGGATCGACGGACTGCTGGACGCGGGTGAGAAGCACTTCGAAGAGACTGGTAAGCCACTGTTCAGCTCTCACATGCTGGATCTGTCTGAAGAGTCTCTGGAAGAGAACATCGAGATCTCTGCCAAGTACCTGGAGCGCATGGCGAAGCTGGGCATGACTCTGGAGATCGAACTGGGTTGTACCGGTGGTGAAGAAGATGGTGTTGATAACTCTCACCTGGATAGCTCTTCTCTGTACACTCAGCCTGAAGACGTTGCATACGCCTACGAGAAGCTGAACGCGATCAGCCATCGCTTCATCATCGCAGCCTCTTTCGGTAACGTACACGGCGTATACAAGCCAGGTAACGTAGAGCTGACTCCTAAGATCCTGGACGACTCTCAGAAGTATGTTTCTGAGAAGTTCGGTATCCCTGCGAACAGCCTGAACTTCGTATTCCACGGTGGCTCCGGCTCTACTCCTGAGGAGATCTCTGAGTCTATCGGCTACGGCGTAGTGAAGATGAACATCGACACCGACACTCAGTGGGCTTGCTGGGAAGGTATCATGAACTACTACAAAGAGAACGAAGCTTACCTGCAGGGCCAGCTGGGTAACCCAGAGGGTGCCGACAAGCCTAACAAGAAGTACTACGATCCACGTGTATGGCTGCGTCAGGGCCAGACCTCTATGATCGCTCGCCTGGAGCAAGCGTACAAAGAGCTGAACGCAATCGACGTACTGTAAGTTTTAGCGAAGGAAGATTTGCTTCCATCGCAGTGAAAAGCACCCGCTGAGGCGGGTGCTTTTTTTTGCCTGCCATTCAAGCCTGATGAATTTATATTAAGCGATAGCTTGCCAGCCAGTTGCCGATCGTTTTGCAGACAGATAAAGCCGCTAAAATCCGTTTTTAGCTTTGTCGGCGGGCACCTCAGCTCTGATGATCACCCCTATTTATATCTTGCCACCAGGCATCCTTATCTCTTCTATACAAAGTAAAAAGTTATCGAGGACCTGGGAGATAAATAATGCCTGGAGCAAATGAAAAGCACACAAGGTGGATTCATTTGGCATAATTATTCAGTTGGCGCTCGATTGAGTCTGTGAGACATTGACCATTGCCGATGCGGGACAATGGCACTACAGCAGCAGGCAAACAGCGGTTCCAGAGGGATTTTTTCTCTCACTAAATACCTAATAGATTGTTTTATATAGATAAATTTCAATGGGTGGTTTTCTGCATCAAAAGTGTGAGCCAGATCGCCTTGTGGTACCTTTGGCAATCCGTATAGTGGTAGGCGTGAACAGGGGGAGATGGCTTAGGGATTGAGTCATGGCTAGGAAGCACTCCACAGGGAAAGATACCTGAACACGGCAGGATGCAGCAAGGATTGCCTCAGGAAGAGGCGTTCGCAACAGGATGTGCGAAATCAGGGAAGAGGGATACCTCTGGGAAGAGGCAGGGATAGCGCTTTAAGGATGAAGCCGGGACACCTCAGGATGAGGCATTCGCAACAGGAAGATGCGAAATCAGGGATGAGGATACCTCTGGAGAAGAGGCAGGGACGAGCTTTAGGATGAAGCCGGGAGTACCTCAGGATGAGGCGTTCGCAACGGGATGTTGTGATATCAGGGATGAAGGACACCTCTGGGAAGAGGCAGGGATAGCGCTTTAAGGATGAAGCCAGGACTCCTCAGGACGAGGCATTCGCAACAGGATGTGCGAAATCAGGGATGAGCAGGACACACTCATGGATTGGGTGAGGAGCACCTCAGGATGAGGTAAAGGACACCTCCAGGAGGGAGACCTTGCGACATGGACAGCGCAAATTCTGGATGATTAAGGGACACGCCAAGGGAACGGCAAGCGGAAAGAGTGTAAGGATACAAACAGTCAGGGAGTTGCTGGGAGCACTAGGGCTCAGGGACTAGCGCAAGTCAGACGGATGAAAAGGGTGGCCCCAGGGTCACCCTTTTTTTCGATCAACCCTTGATATTGATGAGCTGATGCAGGGTATGTTGGATCTCTACCAGATCCCTCTGATTGCTCATCACCTTATCTATATCTTTGTAGGCGGTAGGGATCTCATCCAGCACCCCTTTGTCGGTACGACACTCAATTCCGCGGGTTTGCCGCTCCAGCTCGTCGAGGCTAAATTGTTTGCGGGCTGCTGTTCGCGACAGCCTGCGCCCGGCACCATGGGAGCAGCTACAAAAAGATTCTGGATTACCGAGCCCACGGACAATGTAGGATTTGGCTCCCATGGAGCCCGGGATGATCCCTGGCTGACCCGGATAGGCTTGAATCGCCCCCTTGCGGGTGATCCACAAAGGCTCACCATCAAAGGTTTCCCGTGCCACAAAGTTATGATGGCAGCTGATGGCTGGATTGCTCAGCTTGAATGGGCCAAGCTCAGTCTGAAGTACCTTGAGGATCTCTTGCATCATCCTCTCCCGGTTGAGCCTGGCATACTCTTGGGCCCACTGCACCGCCTGCATATAATCATCGAAAGATTCAGAGCCCTCAGAAAAGTAGGCCAGATCCCGATCGGTCAGATGCAGCCTGTGCTCGGCAGCCTGCTGGCGGGCAAGTTCAATAAAATAGCATCCGATACGATTACCAATCCCCCGGCTTCCCGAGTGCAGCAGTACCCAGAGCTGCTTCTGCTCATCCTGGCACAGCTCGATAAAGTGGTTACCTGCCCCCAGGGTACCCAGCTGTTTTGCATATCGGGTGTGCTGGCTTTTCTTAAGAAGCTTGGGGTGTTTTTTCAGGAGCATTCTCAGTTCAATGGCAAGGGGTGATCCTGTTTGAGCTGCTCACGTTTGTGCTCACCCCCGACCCCAAGGGGGACCGCCTGCTCGATGGCAAGGCGCAGTGAATGGAGATCATCAGGAAGCTCGCTGGCTTTGAGCCCCAGGGGTTGCGCATCCATGCCACAACCTATATCCACCCCGACCGCCGCCGGGATGATCGCCCCTTGACTTGCGATCACCGAGCCCACCGTTGCGCCTTTGCCGAGATGAACATCTGGCATGGCTGCGATATGACTGTAGATAAAGGGCAGGCTGGCGGTGTTGCGCAGCTGCTCCTGCGTCTGGTAATCGACCTCATTGGTCCAGATCTTAACGGTTTTCTGCTGTCCCTTGGCCCTGAGCTCAGTGATGACAGGCATAGATGACTTTCTCCCGGTTTGCTAATGGCATGAGGTGCACGCCCTCAATATCTGATGATTTTACAATGATGGTGTTCGGCTACTGATTTATACACAGCACTGTAGCAGAATATCGGGTGCCTTAATCGGCTTTGGTTTAATGGATGATGAGCGGGGAGCTTGAATAATGAGTCGAGTCGTTGTGGTGACAGGGGCGGCCTCTGGGATAGGTCACTATATTACGAGCAGTTTTGAGTCTCGGGGAGACAGGGTTTGGGCTTTGGACAGGCAGCCGGTTGAGGGATTAGAGAAGAGTATCTGTCACAGCTTGGATCTGGGGAATGAAGCCGAGGTCGCGGCGCTCTTTGAAGATATCGGCAGGGTGGATGTTGCGGTCAACTGTGCCGGCGTTCCCGGTCAGCGCAGCGATCTGACCGAGTTTAGTGCCGGGAGCATCACAGATGAGTGGGCGGCTATTTTTCTTCCGACCTTTAACTGTATGAAATATGAGATCTTAAGGATGCGTGGCCAGCAAGCAGGAGGACGAGTCATCAATATCTCCAGCTCGACGGCCCAACGGGGGATGAAAAAATTCAGTGCCTATAGTTCAGCCAAGGCCTCAATCACCGCCCTGACCCGGGTGGCCGCCATTGAGAATGCAGAGTTTAATATCCGGGTGAATGCTATCTCTCCTGCAACCATAGATACTCCGATGATCCGGCGCAAGTATGGCGGAAAGCTAAGAGACTATTCCGATGTTTACTATACCGGCGATTGTGGGCAGGTTGAGGATGTGATGTCGGCGGTAGAGCTCTATCTTTCCAACAACTTTCTCACCGGGCATGATCTGGTGCTGGATGGGGGACTGAGCGAGCTATGCCAGATCTAGCGGGGAAAGAGACAGGCTCTCTCCCCGACAGTGGCTTTTAGCGAATAAATCCGGGAAATGCCTGATAGTAGATCCGGTACACATCCCGGTAGGTATCTATGTAACCGGCTTCACCCCGGGTCAGGATCTGTTTAGCCTGCTGCTCGGTTTTAAAGTTAAGATCTTTCCAGGCGATTGAGTTGATGGCGATATTCCAGGGTACGGCATTATCGGCTGCCTGCTCCAGCAGGGCGCTACCGCGGCGAATATGTCCGGCCCGGGTTACAATCGTCACCTCCTTGATGTTCCAGTTTTTGAGGATGGCAGCGCTGTAGATGGCGTTTTGCACCGTGTCGATTGCAAGCTCCTCCGGGATCACCCGTGATGGTGCGATACCATGGGCCACAAAGTACTCCTTCATCACCTGTGCCTCGGTGCGTCCGTTACGAGGGACGCCACCGGTCACGATAAGCTTTGAGTCCGGATAATGTTGAGCTACCTTCAGGGCCTGGGCCATGATCCCTGTGAGCTCGGGGCGAGCCAGCCCCTTAGGGTCGAGTTGGTATCCAAGCACAACAATGGCATGAAAACGGCCGGGCTCCTTCACCTCAGGGATTTTAAAGCGGATGAGTGCCGGATCTTTTAAGATCTGATCGGCATCACCCAGTACCTGCATCATCTTGCGGGTCTGCTCTGGGTAGTTTTTTAACAGGGAGTCGAAAATAGGTTGGGCCTGTTTCTCATGGCCGGATGCCCGCAGATACATGGCGGCAGGGAATCCAGACTGAAAGTCTCCGAACTTTTTATAGTTGGCTTCAAACTGGCGGATCGCCCCCTTGAGATCGCCGATATAAAAGTGTGCATAGGCATAGGAGTTGGCGATGTTGATATCACCCGGGGCCAGTTGATGGGCTCGTTTGAAGCCCTCAAGCACCGGCTTTTTATCATTTTGTCCATTGCTGTTATAGAAGTAGTGATGACTCACCGCATAATCCAGATAGCATTGCAGAGCTTGTTGCTGCTGTGTCATCCGGGCGCAGCTTTCAAAGGTGACCGGTTTATCTTCGTAGTCTGTATGGGCGGCCCATGCCTGGGTGGCTAATCCGGCAAGTCCCAATAAAAGAACCTTAGATGTTAGTTTCACGTCATACGTCCCTGTTTGTTGATTCAGCGTGTTTGGGGTTCATAAAACTGCATCCAGCCTGCCGCAGAAGGATGATTTACACAACGGCCTGGATCTCACTTTGCTCAAGTAACTCCATGATCTCGCGGGTTTTGTGTTTGAGCAAAGCTGGATCGGATCGGGTTTCTACATTGAGTCGTACCAGAGGTTCGGTATTAGAAACTCTTAAGTTAAATCGCCAATCGCTAAACTCTGCAGTGATCCCGTCGGTTTGCTTAAGACTCAGGGCCTG
The DNA here is from genome assembly GCF_003072645.1 of Dongshaea marina. Taxonomy (NCBI): domain Bacteria; kingdom Pseudomonadati; phylum Pseudomonadota; class Gammaproteobacteria; order Aeromonadales; family Aeromonadaceae; genus Dongshaea; species Dongshaea marina. Next base: position 3,542,131 of record NZ_CP028897.1, on the reverse strand, counting down.
GGGCTGGTAGTTCTTTATAATGTTCTCCATCGCGGCACGGGAATCGTGAAGTCTTTGGTTGATCTCACCTGAGACCGGGTAGGATGTTATCTGCCGGGATAGTAGTTCACTCAGGGGTTGGCGGCGCAGTGAGATGAGCTCGGCGATCATCAGCCAGGGGATCATGCCTGAATCACAGTAGTAAAAATCGCGAAAATAGTGGTGAGCACTCATCTCTCCGCCATAAATCGCATTCTCCTGGCGCATCTTTTCCTTGATAAAAGCATGCCCGGTGCGGCTCATCACAGCTTTGCCACCGCATCTGTGTGCAACATCTTGTGTATTCCAGATCAGACGGGGATCATGGATGATGGTGCTGCCAGGATGCCGCTCAAGAAACAGCTCAGCCAATAGCCCAACAAGGTAGTAGCCCTCAATAAACTCTCCCTTTTCATCAAATAGAAAGCAGCGGTCAAAGTCACCATCAAAGGCGACTCCCATATCGGCCCGGTGCGTTCGCACTGCCTGGGCTGTTTCAAGCTGATTTTCCACAAGCAGCGGGTTGGGGATCCCATTTGGAAAGTGTCCATCCGGGTGATGATTGAGCTTGATAAAGTGAACAGGAACATTAAGCCTCTTAAAAGCACGCTCCAGCGCATCAATCACATGACCGGCAGCACCGTTGCCGCTGTTGATCACCAGCTTCAGGGGGCGGAGGTTTTGCGGCTGGATAAAGCTCAGAAGTTTCTGAATATACTCATCTATTACCGAGATCTTCTGGTAGTGTCCCCGCTTTTTTTGATTTGCGGGCGGTGGATTATCCAGCTCGGCCCAGTGTTGAATTTTCAGAAGACCGCTGTTGCGACTGATGGGGCGAGCACCCTCCCGGACCAGCTTCATACCGTTATACTCGATGGGGTTATGGCTTGCGGTGATCTCAATTCCACCGTCGAGTCCTAAGTGACTGGTTGCAAAGTAGATCTCTTCACTTCCTGACAGGCCGATATCCAGCACGTCGACTCCCTGATCCAGTAGTCCCCGGGTCAGCGCCATCTTGAGGGGCTCGCTGCTCAGCCGTGCATCCCCTCCAACCACGACCCGGGAGGGGCGAATCGTGTTGGTGTAGGCGACACCAATACGATAGGCGAGCTCCGGATTGAGTTCATCTCCAAGTCGTCCCCGAATATCATTGGGGTTAAAACAGTGTAAGGGTTTTGCCATCTGTGGTTATGGAGCAGACAGACCTCTGCTCCCTCCTTGTCATGCGTGCCAGAGTTACGCGGTTGCGGTTGTCAGTAGGGCCTTCTTGGCCTTACGGATCTTCTTCTCTTCGGCGATTGCCACACAGGCCATCAGGGAAATACAGACCATGGCGGCCGTATCCAGGGCAGCGAAGGTGCCCTGCCAGCCGGTGAGACCAAAAATGGGGGTGCCATCGGCAATCATCCCTAGGCCCAGCTTGGCAAAGCTGTCACCAATCAGGTAGGCGAAGGTTCCCTTGATCCCATCGGCGACACTGATCGCCTTTTTAGGCACAAAACCGACGGCGGCAACCCCGATCAGAAGCTGGGGGCCAAACACCAGAAAGCCTAAGGCAAACAGAGAGCCCAGGTAGGTGAACTCATTGGTAGCATGCTGATAGACAGAGAGCATGACGATAATCAGCCCAAGGGAGATACAAGCCATCAGGCCACGACGACCATTGGCCAGATCCGAGAGGTAGCCCCACATCAGGGTGCCGACCAGGGCCCCGACCTCAAACAGGGTGAATCCCTGGATCGCAATATCCTTCGACAGGCCCAGCTCCTGATAGGCATAGACGGTAGACCACTGATCGATACCGATCCGCACCACATACAGGAAGATGTTGGCAAAGCACAGCAGCCAGATCACCTTGTTCTTGAGGACGAACTCAACGAAGATCTGCCACTTGGTCATTTGATCCTCTTCGGCTTTGACATCCTCATCACTGAGGGTTTCATCAAACAGCTCTTCAACCTTACCCAAGCCGTAGGCCTCGGGAGAGTCACTTCCGTAGCGAAGGCCGACGAAGCCGATGATCAAAGCGATGATCGAGGGAAAGATAAACATACCGATCACATGGCCATTAAACAGGTAGTTGGCACCAAACAGGGCGACGGCGGCGGCTCCTGCGCCTCCGATGTTGTGAGACATGTTCCACAGCCCAAGGCAGGTGCCCCGCTTATTTTTAGGCGTCCACTTGGTGATGGTGGAGTAACTGTTGGAGCCACCGGCACTCTGGAACAGGCCACTCAGGGAGTAGAAACCTATCATGAAAATAAGGTTGACCATTCCACCACCCATGGCGATGCTAAAGCCGATCATCGCAATGCCGGAGAGGATCAGCATGAATGGTAAAAACTGCTTGCTGTTTTTACCGTCCGCATAGTAGTTCACCGCGGTTTTTCCGATGCCGTAGGTGATGGAAAAGCCGAGCCCAATCAGCCCGAGATCTGTCATCGATAGTCCGTAGCTGTTGATCATATCGACCTGGGCGATGTTGAAATTCTTGCGTACAAAGTACATCGCCATATAGCAGAGAAATACCACCAGATAGGATTGCAGGAAGGGTTTAAACCACATCTTGCGACGAACTTCGACAGGGAGATCCAGGGTGGGCTTTCGCACCTGATTGAGTAGTTTTAGCATCTTGGTTTCCATAGCGATCATACGTGGCCATCTCCAATGAGATGAGACCAAACCGGGATTGAGTTGATGCTATGTGAGCGGGGCGGTTTAAGGATCGGATAGATTCCTAAATGAACTAGGAAAAAGTCCTAATATGGCCCAGGTAATCAGTAAGTTGTGCAGTAGATCACAGTGTAGAGATGGCGCCGCCCTGGCGCCATCGGGGGTTATTGCTGAAGTGCTTTACTCTGAATCTCGGCCCGGGTCCCGATCTCATACAATGCAAAGGTCAGGCGATCGCGAGTCCATGGCTGACCTGATTTGGTGTCATAGTCACTCGGAAGTGCAACCCCTGCGGGGGCATAAGCATCAATGCCGAGATTTTTCGCAGTCTCTACGGCCCTGAGGCTATGTTCGGCATAGGCAACAATGAGGGTCTTTCCCATATTTTTTGCGCCGTGCGCTTTTCGAGTAACCTCCTGAGCGACCCCATGGGTACTGAGATAGATGAGCTTTCCATGATCAAGCTTTGGATAGATGGCGATCAGTTTGTCTTTGGGGATCCGCTGACCAATCGCCTGGGCTATCTCCCATTGTGCATAGACGGTTTTGTTGGTTTTTTGGTAAAGACGAACCACCAGATCTGCCAGATTTTGATTCATTTTACCCGGGAGTTGATTGCCATTTTTAGCCAGGCGATTACCAAAGGCAAAGGCGAGAATAGTATCGGCTTTTTCTACGGGCAGGGTAGGAGCCTTCCAAGTGAGGGCTTCTTGCATCAAAAACTGACTCAGCTGTTTGGCTACTTTTGGATCGCCCAGCTGGGCAGTCAGCCGCTGTTCAATAGCCTGGCTCAGTTGTTGTTGGGTGAGGGGGCTGTAGGGGTAGCTGACCAGGCATTCAGACTCATCAAGCTCAAAGCTAAAATTATGAGCTTTGGGAACAATTGTTTCATATGTAGGATCTCCTGTCCGTTGGGAGTTTTATCCTAGAAGATCCTTGCTTCATGGCGCATCAGAGATATTCCTAGTTTGCCGGATGACCCCTGTTATTCTCGGTGTTGATACTGAAACTGTGCTTTAGCTCACATGGAGCCGATTCACCAAAACCGGGTTATAGGGATGGAGTGCTCTGACATTGATCTGGATTTTGATACTTTTGACTTTGAATAAATGGCAAAAGCAGTAATCCCGTGACTCCGGCAGCGATAGCGATCACGCTAAAGTATCCATCCCAGCCCCAGCTACTCATGACCAGGGCTAGGGGGTAACCCGACAGGGCTGCGCCCAGGTAACCAAACAGGCCGATAAATCCGGTGGCGGCGCCCGCTGCATCCTTATGGGAGTATTCAGCGGCGGCCATACCGATCAGCATCTGTGGGCCAAAGACGAAGAAGCCGACAATAAAAAAGCAGCAGGCCTGGAGCAGGTAACCGGCGACCGGCATCAACCATAAAGCACCGACAGCCACCAGGATCCCTATCGCAAACAGGACATTCATCGGCGAGCGGTTTCCTGCAAAAAAACGATCCGAGCCCCAGCCGGCAATCAGTGAACCCACAAATCCACCGACCTCAAACAGGCTCAGAGCCGAGTTGGCCTGCAGCAGGTTGTAGCCTTTTTGCTCGGTCAGGTACAGGTTGCCCCAATCATTGATGGCGGTTCGCACCAGGTACACCATGATATAGCTCGCCGCCAGCAGCCAGATATATTTGTTCCCCAGCACATAGGTCTTGAGGATCTGCCTTTGACTCAGCCCCCGACCAATTGCCTCATGGGCCTGCTCCATGGGATCGTTACGCCACTGACCAATGCTCGGCAGCCCCATACTTTGGGGACGATCCCTCAGTCGCCAGCAGAGAAATAACCCAACCAGGATCGCGATAACCCCGGGCACTATCATGCCGATGCGCCAGCTATAGTGCAGCACTAAGAAACCGACCAGCAAGGGGATCAGGGCACCGCCGGTGTTGTGTGCTGTGTTCCATACCGCCCACCAAAATCCACGCTCCGAGCGCGAATACCAGGTGGAGAGTAGTTTTGAGCAGGGAGGCCAGCCCCATCCCTGGAAAAAGGCATTCGCGGTCCACAGCAGGGCAAAGGCGACCAGTGAGCTGCTCAGGCCAAATAGTATATTGATGACTCCGGTGGCGATGAGCCCAAGGCCCATGAAGTAGCGGGGGTTGGCTCGATCGCTGACGATGCCGCTACAAAACTTAGACAATCCATAGCAGATATAGAAAAGGGTGCCGATAAGCCCCGCATCTGAGGTGCTGAGGTTGAGATCGGTAAGCATCGCAGGCAGGGCATAATTGAAGCTCTTGCGGCTAAAGTAAAAGATGCCATAACCCAGATACATCCCAAGCATCAGGTGAATTCGCCAGTAACGGTAGCTCTCACGGATCTGCTCTGGATCCCTGTTGACTGGAAGCGTGGGCGGGGCCTTTAGAAAATGGAACATCATTACTCCTGATCAGTCCAGGGGGAGCCTGACAAACAGCTGGGTGCCCCGTGAGTTTTCTATGCTGAGGCTGCCACCTAAGGCCTCGAGTCGCTCACGGATCCCCTGCAGACCTCGGCCTGCCGTCGCTTGCTGAAGGTCTATACCTGGCCCATCATCACAGATTGCGAGCCTTAATTGCTGTTGCTGCTGGTGGAGATGGATCTTGATCCAGGCGGGACTTGCATATTTAACACTGTTATTCAGGGCTTCCTGGATGATGCGATACACAGTGATCTCCTGGGTTTTGCTCAGTCGTTGTGGCTGAAGCTGCCAGTCGAGCTGGATTTCGATTCCAAGCTGGTTCAGACCTAACCTGTTGAATAGCTGCTCCACTGCGGGCTTTAACCCCAGCTCATCCAGGATCTGTGGGCGCAGTTTATACAGTAGCTGATGAGTACAGTCATAGATCCCAAGTGCCGTCTCCTGAAGTTGCCCCAAAGATGCCGCGATGGCCGCGGGGGGATTGGAGCGCTCCATGATCATGGCTTGGGTACGGATTGCGGTAATGTTTTGTCCGATCTCATCATGGAGTTCACGGGCTATTTCATGACGAACCGCCTCCTCACTATGGATCAGCTGGGAGGTCAGGCGCTGGTTGCGACCAAGCTCCTCTTCAAGAGCCTGATTGGTTTGCCAGAGCTTGTGAGTCAGGGTGCGCTGACAGGAGATCCCAAAACCGATCCCCAATCCCATCAGAGACTGAACCAGCATGGCGAGCAGAATATCGGTTGAGCTCAGGGGCAGGCTCGAGTAGTGCTCACTAATCGAGAGAACCACCGCATTGAGCAGACCAATCACACTGGCTCCCTGCCAGCCAAAACGAAACGCCAAAAAGATCAGCGGTGCCATCATGATGATGAGGCGTAGCCTTTCCAGGTGTTCCGGCAGTAGCAGTTGGCAGCAGATATTAAGTACGAACAGAGCGGTGAACAGCAGCAGATGCCTTGGGTTTAATCTCAGCTCAGGCTGAGCTGAAGTGGGTCGTTTGGGGTGCCATTTCTGGGTGGTCAGGTAAAGCTGGATCAGGTAGACCAGAGGAAGCAACAGGGTCGCGGATGTTGCCGGGGCAATCAGGCTGAGAAGATTTTCAGTCAGCAGGGAGCCCGGATTGAAAAAGCTCCACACCAGCCAGCTCACCAGAGATTGGAGCAGGATCGCCACCGTCATTGCCAGAGGCTTACTATATCTTTTCCTGGTTAAATCGATGAGCAGGGAGATCCCAAAACTGCCGATTGTAATTACAGTCAGCGGCAGCAGTTGATCCTGAGTCGAGGTAGCATCCAGGATCACCAGCAGGCACAGCAGGTGAGCCAGCAAAATGGTTGGCCGGTAGCCCGATGGAGAGTTCAGCAAGATGGCCAGCAGTAATCCCAGGGGAAGAGCAGTAAAGCCGCAGCGGGATCGCTTATATAGTGGCAACTGATCCCCCACAGGCAAAAACATAGCAGCAGGTAGCCAAGTCCCCAGTATAGGCGGGTCATGAGTTTGTCTAGCATGGGGGCAGCGGGTGACTCAGCAGCTTTCTTGCAAGCTCAACCGTATTCTGGACGGCCATCTTTTCCAGGATGTTGGCACGGTGCACATGCACCGTCTTGTGGCTCAGGCCCAGCTCAAGGGCTATTGCCTTGACTTCCAACCCCTCGACTAGCTTAAGACAGATTTCACGTTCCCGCTTGGTCAGCTGGCTCACACCCTCATGGTGACTGCGATTCGCCAGTTGGCAGGCGAGAGTTGGAGGAAGATAGTTCTGGCCAGAGGCGACACTGCGGACGGCCTGTACCAGCTCATCCGGACCACAGCGCTTACTGAGATATCCCTTTGCCCCCTGAGCCAGAGCGGTCTCAATCATCACTGCACTGTCATGGACACTGAGCATGATGACCGCACAGTGGGAGCGAAGCTGAGGGAGCAGGGATAAGCCATTTCCATCACTCAGGGATATATCCAGCACCGCCACATCACAATCGATCTCTGTGAGAGCCCTGGCTTCATTGAGACTGGCGTACTGAGCGATCACAGAGATATCTGGCTCAAGCTCCAGTAGCTGGGCAAATCCGGAGCGGACCATGGGATGATCGTCGATGAGAGCAACCGATATCATAATAACCTCAATGAATAGGGCAAAATCTGGGCAATCTTACATTTGTGAAAGCGCCATACCAACAGCCAGGGCAAATATTTTTCTGTTTATCGCCGATATTGGAGCAGGCTCACAACATTTGGTTGTCGAGTGAGGCAGATTAGCCGGGCACTAACAATCTTTAATAAGGATGTATCGATTATGCAAAGAAGTTGTAGAGGATTTCGTCTGTGGTTTTCAGCCCTGTTTTTTCTTCTGTTCACAGCCTCCTCATTCGCCGCCACTAAACCCCATATTGTGATTTTGGCAACCGGAGGCACCATCGCAGGCTCCGGGGCTTCGGCGACCCAGACCAACTATACGGCGGGTCAGCTGGGAGTCGAGAAGCTGATCCAGGCCGTGCCTCAGATCAAACAACTGGCCCGGGTGAGTGGCGAGCAGATCTCGAATATTGGATCTCAGGATATGAATAACAAGATCTGGCTCAAGCTGGCCGACCGGGTCAATAAGTTGTTGGCTCAGCCCGATGTGGATGGTGTGGTGATCACCCATGGTACAGACACCATGGAGGAGACCGCCTATTTCCTGGATTTGACGGTACATAGTGATAAGCCGGTGGTGCTGGTCGGCTCGATGCGCCCGGCAACGGCCATGAGCGCCGATGGCCCGATGAACCTCTATGATGGGGTGGTGACAGCAGTCGATAAAAACTCCCGAGGACGGGGAGTGCTGGTGGTGATGAACGATAAGGTTCTGGGGGCTCGCAGCGTCACCAAGTTTAACACCACCGGGGTGCAGGCATTTGTGGCACCCAACTTTGGGCCACTGGGGCTGATTCATGATGGCGAGGTGGATTACCAGAGAGCTCCCGAGCGTCGTCACACCAAAAATTCGGTGTTTGATGTCAGTGGACTCAAGACTCTTCCTAAGGTTGGGATCATCTATAACTATGAAAATGCCTCTCCTGTCGCTGCCAAGGCATTTATTGATGCCGGTTACCAGGGGATCGTTTCGGCCGGTGTCGGTAACGGCAACATGGATCATAAGATGCTGAAGACCCTGAGCAAGGCTGCTCATGATGGGGTGCTGGTGGTTCGCTCCTCACGAGTGGCAACGGGTGCGACCACTCTGAATGCTGAGGTCAATGACAGCAAATATCACTTTGTTGCATCCGGCACCCTCAACCCGCAAAAGGCCCGGGTTTTGTTGATGCTGGCACTGACCAAAACCCATGATTACCAAAAGGTTCAGAGGTACTTCCAAACCTATTAATCTATCCGGAGCTGCCAGGCGTCGTCTGCCAGGCAGCTGATTTCGTTATCAAAGGGCAGGGGCTTAATTTCGGGCCTCTGCCCGTTTTTTATCCACAGATTGCTGCTTGTGTGTTCGCTTGGTCTAAAGTCCCCGAAAAAGCACTTTTTGTTGTTGACAGGGGGGCGAGGTTTTCCTATTATTCGCCTCGTTCGGTGGGGGCTATAGCTCAGCTGGGAGAGCGCTTGCATGGCATGCAAGAGGTCGACGGTTCGATCCCGTCTAGCTCCACCAACTTCCTCCTGGAAAATCAGTAAAGACTCTTCTTTATATTCCGCATTTATTTTTCATCAACGGCTTCGTTACCTGGTAGTTCGATCATTCCCTGGAGCTGCCGATGGGAGAGCTTACCTCTTATTGACTTCATTGATGGCATCAAATCGCCCCCCGCGTTTATAGCTTCACTTTTGGAAAGTGTTTTATTTTGGCCAGGTCAAGAATTGTAGAAAATGGCTGTGCGCTTGCTCAGCGGTTCTCATATTTTTGCAGTTTCCCTGTTTTATCTCCTGTTTAGGGGTCTCAGATATTCCCAGAATTTTAGTGAAAGCATCATAGAATCTGTCAACATTCGGACCTATGATCACCTGGAGTTGACCCTGATGATGGAAGCAACCCTTGACCGAGGGAAGTTTTTCAATCTGTTTGATATCTGGCTGTTCCAGCTTCTGAAGAACCAGGCGTAGCCGGCTAATACAGTGACTGACACTGGTGATGTTATCGGTTCCTCCCAGGAGGGCTAAGAGCTTATCCAGCTCCTTTGATCTGATATGAGCCATGTTAAATCCTTTATCTATGGCATGAATTGAAAATATATCGATGGTGAGATAAGGCTGAGGGCAACTCACGGAGTTGCCCTCAGCTATCATCCTTATTTGGATAATTGAGTTTAAAAGATCTTAGGAGCTGCAGGCGCTGTATCCAGGCTTAACTCATTGCGGCGCTCTTTACGCTTGTAGACCGCCATGGTCAGGAACACCGGAATGACGATAGCAATCATCGAAGCAAACAGGTAGACCCCCCAGAACTCGGTTTTAATCGAGAGGATTGCCGGCAGGCCACCAACACCGATGCTATTGGCCAGAACGCCGCTCATTCCACAGATGCAGGCAGCGACCGCCGAGCCAATCATGGCGCACAGCATAGGGAACTTGTAGCGCAGGTTTATTCCGTACATCGCAGGCTCTGTGACCCCGAGATAGGCGGAGATCACCGCCGGAACTGAGATTTCCCGCTCATTTTTCTTGCGGCTCACCAGAACGATTCCGAGCACGGCTGAACCCTGAGCTATGTTGGATAGAGCAATCAGTGGGAACACTGGGGTACCACCCATCTGGCCTATCAACTGTAGATCCACCGCGTTGGTGGTTTGATGCACGCCGGTGATCACCAGTGGTGCGTACAGGAACCCAAACAGGGCAGCACCGATCGGCGCAAACTGGCCGGTCATCACTTTCTGAACGGTCCAGCCAACCCCATTGCCGATTTCACGGCCGACCGGGCCGATGAAGGCGTGCGCCAGGAACACCGCGATGATGAGAGACAGGACCGGCACCAGCACCAGGGTCAGGCAGTCGGGAATGATCTTCTTAAGGCGGGTTTCAACAAAGGCCAGCAGCAGGCCGGCTAGCAGGGCAGGGATCACCTGGGCCTGGTAGCCCACCTTGGCGATGGTAAAGTAACCAAAGTTCCATACCGGTGGGATCTGGCTGCCGAGCTGATAGGCATTCATCAGCTGTGGAGAGACCAGGGTGATCCCCAGCACTATCCCAAGGATGGGCGTCCCACCCAGTTTCTTGACCGTACTCCAGCAGATCCCAACCGGCAGGAAGAAGAAGATCGCCTCACCAATCAGCCACAGGAAGTTATAGACACCGGTCCAGAATTGACTACCCTGCATCAGCGGATGACCATCAACCATGTTGATGTCACCGATGAGGTTACGGAATCCCAGGATCAGACCGCCAGCAACAATGGCTGGGATCAGGGGTATAAAGATCTCGGCAAAGTGGGAGATAGCTCGTTCCAGAACACTCATGTTCTGACGGGCGATCTGCTTGAGCTCCTCCTTATTCACCTCACCAATGGCGGCCAGCTTGGTGAATTGAGCATGAAACTCATCAACCTGAGGGCCGATGACAACCTGGAATTGACCGGCATTGGTAAAACAGCCTTTGACGGAGGGGAGTTGCTCAATCCCCTTAACATTAGCTTCGTTTGGGTCACTTAATACGAAGCGCATCCGGGTAATACAGTGACTGACGCTAACGATATTGTCGCGTCCTCCAATCAAGTCCAGAAGCTGCTCTAACTCCTGTTTTTTGATTTTAGCCATGAGTCGATCCTTTATTAATGGCGGGAACGTTCCCAATTCTTCAGAGTTACCCCTAAGTTTTCAAGGGTAAAAAGTATAAAATGGGAGTTTTATCACAATTGTTTTCTATATTCTGATTAGACAAATATGAATATTTTTTATCATCAAAGTCATGATATTCAATGCCAGGCCAGTTACCACAAGGGATAGGTGGGATGAATAATAATTCATTTTGATTATTATCGCCATGGATTAATGTGTGACAGATCACAGTATGGGAACGTTCCCTATTTTTGCTGTGGAATTCTTTGTCAGGCTGAGAATATACTGAATCCGCTTAATTGTTGACTGGCTATCGAATTGTGGTTGATTTGTTGTATCCGCTATATATTAACCCTACTCATGCCAGATTATAAATCTGCATCCCTGTGCAGAATAAGTTTTTATTGCCTTTTAAAATTTGCGAATCACTAAATCTGTAAGTTCTGAGTTGTGCACTCCCGTGCCTTAATTTGGTTTGATGTTTGTTCAAATAAGGAATAAAGATGAACAAGAAATATCTGTCATGTATGATCTCAGCTGCATTAATGACATTCTCTGGTGCCGCTATCTGTCAAAATGCGAATGCGGCGACAACCACTAGCTCTGATTATCAGGCCCAGCTGCAACAGATCAAAAATGATATGGCGCTGATGCAGAAAAACTATCAGCAACAGATCGATAAAATTAGCCAGCAGATCAAACAATCAGAAACAACAAAAGCCGAAAATAAAAAATCAGCCATGGTGGCTAAGACTCAATCTACCACCGAGGCCTCCGAGTTGGATACCTTAAAACACTTCGCCTATGGTGGATATTTCCGTTCCGGTTACGGGGTGAATAAAAATGGTAATGCCATGTCACCCTTCCAAAATCCGGACTCGCCAACCAAATATCGTCTGGGTAATGAGCCGGATACCTATGGTGAACTGATTTTAGGATATAACAGTTTAGAGAAGCCTGATTCAGGCAAGCCCAACTGGCAATCCAGAGTTCGGGTCTCCTATGCGTACACACCAACCTCTTCTGTTCAGCATCAGGAGAGCACCAGTAACCTGTGGATCTCCGAGGCCTATGTCAGCGCCGACAATGTGTTGGCCAGTGATCCCGGAGCCTCTTTCTGGGGCGGTCAGCGCTTCTACCGTCTGGATCAATCCCAGATCAACGACTTCTACTTTCTGGATATGAGCGGTGTCGGTGCCGGGGTCCAGAACCTGTCTCTGGGAGATGAGGTGAAGCTGGATGTTGCCTTCATCGGTGGTCCGGATATCCCGGCAGATTACACCGCGGAATACCTTGGAACCGATCACGGTAATTTATCTAAGAGTAACCTGGACTTTCAGATCCATAATATCAAGATGGGGAATACCCATAGCCGGATTTGGTTAAATGCTTCTTATGCTGCTGGCGGAACTGCAGATTCCTACAATAGCTCTACAGGAACAACAGCATCTTATGAAACTGCGGCAGCCTCTGGTTTCGGGGTTGGTTTCTTTAACTATGCGGATAATTTCTTTGGTGGTAAGAATACTTTCGCCATCATGTATGGTCATGGCTCATCCGCTAACTTTAAGGCGGGCACCGACCAACTGACATTGGGATATAGCACCAATAACACTCCAATTACGATTAATAACTATGATCTGAATAAGGCTTATACCTTCCGTACATTGGACTTCTTTACTATTCCATTAAGCAAGCAGTGGAAACTGACCACTGTCGGTATCTATCAGCATGACCGCAATGGTAATATAACTAATGGTCAGGGTCATACCCGTGACTGGTTCTCCTTCGGTGTGCGCCCCTGCTATATGTTTAACGACATTTATGGCCTGCAATTTGAAGCCGGTGCCGATTATGTTAATACAGACCAAAATCTTCCAGAGAAACGCTCCGGTACCCTGGGTAAGCTGACTGTAATGCCATTTATTCAGCTTGGGGTAAATACTCAGTTACGTACTTATCTGACTTATGCGACCTGGTCCAATGACTATAAAGATATGTCTGTCGGTGGTGGAGCTTATGATGGTGATACCAATGGCTGGAATGCTGGCGTTCAGCTAACGACCTCCTGGTAATTAAAGTTTTGGGTCGTATGAGAATTTAAAGATAGATCATGAATTGAAATATCACATCTAAAACTCATTTTTGACTCAACACTGGGCCGGACCGATAGTTGCTATCGGTCCGTTTTTATTTTGGGATCAATATATCAAAATTGATCGTCATCTTAGATGATGATTCAGGTTGGTTGGTATCTTAGCCCTGAGCTTATTTTAGCTGTATCGCCTCTGTACTGTGGATATGGCAAAGGGCTATAAGAGCTCATCCCATGCCTCCTCCAGAGTTGGGTAATGAAACATAAAGCCTTCTTGCAATAATCGCTCAGGTTCAACCCGTTGGCTTGCGAGGAGCAGTTCGGCGCGCTCACCGAGCATGGGGCGCAGAAACCAGCCGGGAGGGTTTATAAAGTGCGGCCTGTGGAGCTTTTGAGCCAGACTCTTGGCAAATTCACAGGCGGGAACTGGATTTGGAGCGCACAGATTATAGATGCCCTGGGCATTAGGGTAGGTCAGCAGAAAGCCGATGGCAGCGACCAGATCCTTGATATGGATCCAGGACATAAATTGCTGGCCATTTCCAAAGTGGCCGCCCAGCCCCAGCTTAAAGGCGGGGAGCATACGTCTAAGCATGCCTCCATCAGCTCCCAGCACCAAGCCAATTCGTGCAATACAGACCCGGGTATGTTCTGATTCGGCTTCCCGGGCACGCTGCTCCCAGCCATTGCAGAGCTCCTGGGCAAAGTCATGGGGGATCCCCTGGCTGCTCTCATTGAGCCGCTGCTCACCCTGGTTGCCATAGATACCTATGGCTGAGGCATTGATAAGTAGCTGAGGTGGGTGTTGGCTGCGCTTGATCAGCTCTACCAGCTGATCGGTCAGAGCCCAGCGGCTTTGACACAGCTCCTCTTTTTGAGCCGGACTCCAGCGCTTATCAAAGATTGGCTCTCCTGCCAGGTTGATCACCACATCAAAACCGTTGAGCGTGGGAAGAGTCGCCAGGGTGTCCTGATATTGGACCTGATAGCCCAGCCTATGCTGCGCCTTGCGAATATTGCGAGTCAAAATGGTACAGCTGTGATGAGGTCTCAGCAGTGGGATCAAGTGCTGACCAATAAAGCCGCTGCCGCCGGTGATCAGTATCTTCATGAGTGCGCCTTCCTGGTGCTCATAATAGGCCTTAGCTTGCGATATTTTGCGTCCCTTTACCACCCCGTTATCGTTTGCGTTTGAGTCTTTCTGGGTGATACACCTGTGTGTGAGCCAACCGATCGCAGGTTTTGAAGCATCTATGGAGACTTCATCTTTAGTGAAATAAACCAAAAGTCTGTTTTTCAGGAGTGATAGCTCTGTTAGGGAGGGGTTAATTCGGCTTAAAACAGGAGGAGACTCACAAAGCTCTGTTAAATTTTCCGGATCTACTCCCGTCCCGCAGGAGATCTGACATACTGAATGTAATATCTGCTTAACAAAGCTGACTGAAGGGAGAGTATGCTCCAGGGATCTCTGGCTCTATTTCGTGCGGTCATCCGTAGCTTTCGGGATCTGTTGCCGATAGTTATCGTGATCGTCTTCTTTCAGTTTGTGGTTCTCCAGCAACCGCTTCCCCATGTTCTGAGTATTATCGAGGGCCTGCTGCTGGTTGTTGCAGGCTTAACCCTGTTTATTTTTGGGCTTGAGATGGGCCTGTTTCCCATCGGGGAGACCATGGCTCATGAATTTGCCCAAAAGGGTAGCGTGTGGTGGCTACTGCTGTTTGCATTCTGCCTGGGTTTTGGCACCACCATTGCCGAGCCGGCTCTGATAGCCGTGACCCGGGAAGCTGCCGAGGTGGCTGCAGAAGGCGGCATGATTGCCCACACCGAGCATGAGATGATGGCTTATGCATCCGGTTTACGTTATACGGTTGCCTTCTCGGTCGGACTTGCGATTGTGATCGGGGTGTGGCGGATCATCAAGGGCTGGCCGATCCAGGTGTTTATCGTGAGCGGTTATATCCTGGTGGTGATCATGACCTTTTTTGCGCCCCGGGAGATCATAGGCATCGCCTATGATTCCGGGGGCGTGACAACCTCGACCATCACAGTGCCTTTGGTGACAGCCCTGGGGGTTGGCTTGTCATCCTCAATCAAGGGGCGTAATCCTATGGTCGATGGCTTTGGCCTGATCGCTTTTGCATCACTCACACCGATGATCTTTGTTATGGGGTATGGAATGTGGATTGGCTGAAAGATGGTTTGATGATCCTGCTGTCTACGGTGAAAGATGTGTTGCCGATCGTGGTGATCATCTTTGCCTTTCAGCTGTTTGTGATCAGGCGCAAGGTACCAAACCTCAAGCGGGTGATCATCGGCTTTATCTATGTGACCATAGGGCTCTCTTTGTTCCTGCTTGGACTCGAAAAAGCGCTGTTCCCCCTGGGGGAGGTGATGGCCCGTCAGCTCACCAGCCCTGAGTTTATTGTGAGCCAGCATCATGGCGCAGGTGAGGCCTTGTTGGATTGGCATGATTACTATTGGGTCTACCTGTTTGCTGCCGCCATCGGTTTTGCGACCACCATCGCTGAGCCCAGCCTCATTGCGGTTGCGATGAAGGCCGAGCAGGTCTCTGGTGGCACCATACATGTATGGGGATTAAGAATTGCGGTGGCCATTGGGGTTGCCTTTGGGATAGCACTTGGCTCCTATCGCATCGTCGCGGGGGATCCTATCCATTACTACATCATTGCAGGTTATATCGTGGTGGTGATCCAGACTCTGTTTGCTCCCAAGGTGATTATTCCGTTGGCCTATGACTCGGGTGGTGTGACCACCTCGACGGTAACTGTCCCCCTGGTGACGGCGCTGGGTCTTGGTTTGGCAGAGACGGTTCCGGGACGAAGTCCTCTGATCGATGGCTTCGGGCTGATCGCCTTTGCCAGTTTATTCCCGATGATTACCGTCATGGGGTATGCTCAAATCTCTGAGCTATGGACAAAAATTAGAGAGAGATCATGAAATTTAAATTGATCATTGCATTTGTGGATGATGCAGCTACCGATAATGTGCTGGATGCAGCCCGGCAGGCGGGAGCAACCGGGGTAACCGTGATTAATAACGCCAGGGGAGAGGGGGTCAAACGCCAGACCACTTTCCTCGGGCTACAACTGGAGGTGCAGCGCGACGTACTGCTGTTTCTGGTAGAGGAGCACATGGCACGGGATATTCTCAATACCATAGAGCAGACCGCTGGCTTTGAAGAGCATCCGGGACAGGGAATCGCCATCCAGTTGGATGTGGAAGATACCGTGGGCTTGACGCACCAGGCGCAGGAGCTTCTCAAGGTTGTCCAGGGGGATGAGGGGGAAGAGTCCTCTTGAGACTCGGGTAAGGGAAGAGGGCAGCCCCGCAGGACTGCCCGTCACTACTCAAGCTTAGTTGCTGGAGCTATTTGCCTGAATCGCGGTCAGGGCGATGGTATAGACGATATCGTCAACCAGTGCGCCACGAGACAGATCGTTTACCGGCTTGCGCATGCCTTGCAGCATAGGTCCGATAGACACCAGATCCGCTGAACGCTGTACCGCCTTGTAGGTGGTGTTACCCGTGTTCAGATCCGGGAATACGAACACAGTCGCTTTACCGGCAACCGGAGAGTTCGGCGCCTTAGACTTGGCGACATTCTCCATGACGGCTGCGTCATACTGCAGTGGGCCGTCGATCACCAGATCAGGACGCTTCTCCTGAGCCAGCTTGGTTGCTTCACGTACCTTCTCAACATCCGCACCGCTACCAGAGCTGCCGGTTGAGTAGGAGATCATCGCAACCCGGGGCTCAATACCGAATGCCTGGGCAGAGTCTGCGGACTGGATGGCGATCTCAGCCAGTTGCTCAGCGGATGGATCCGGGTTGATGGCACAGTCACCATAAACCAGAACCTGATCCGGCAGCAGCATGAAGAATACAGATGACACCAGAGAAGAGTTTGGTGCAGTCTTGATCAGCTGCAGTGGTGGACGGATGGTGTTGGCTGTGGTGTGAACCGCGCCGCTCACCAGACCGTCAACCTCATCACGCTCCAGCATCATGGTGCCCAGAACCACATTGTCTTTGAGCTGCTCTTTGGCAACCACTTCAGTGATCCCTTTGTGCTTACGCATCTCAACCAGGCGGTCAACATACTGCGCACGAGCCTTGTCCGGATCGATGATCTGAACATTCTCGTTGATGATGATTCCCTGCTGCTCAGCCACACGGCGGATCTCTTCGGGGTTCCCCAGAAGAACAGGGTGGGCAATACCACGCTCGGCACAGATGGCTGCAGCCTTCAGTGTACGCGGCTCTTCACCCTCTGGCAGTACGATACGCTTGTTGGCGCGACGAGCCTGTTCGGTCAGCTGATAGCGGAACGCAGGAGGGCTCAGGCGACGTGGACGCGAAGAGATAGAGGTCAGAGACTCGATCCAGTGCTTGTCGATGTGACCTGCAATATAGTCCTGAACCAGCTCGATACGCTGGGAGTCATCCACCGGGATCTCAACATTGAAATTCTGCAAGCGGATGGCGGTTTGCCAGGTGTTGGTCGAGGTGACAAAGATCGGCAGGCCGGTTTCCATCGCCTGTTGACACAGATTCAGTACCTGTTGCTCAGGCTTGTAGCTGCCGGTCAGCAACAGTGCGCCGATTTTGACACCATTCATCGATGCCAGGCAGGCCGCAACGATCACGTCGGAGCGATCGCCAGAGGTCACCAGCAGTCCACCCGGACGGAAGTGCTCAATCATATTCGGGATAGAGCGGGCACAGAAGGTCACGTTATGCAGGCGACGCTCGCTCATCTCACCCTGGTTCAGGATGGTTGCACGAAGATGAGTCGCCAGATCTTTGGCACGAGGTGCGATCAGGTTGGTGTTCCATGGGATGCAACCCAGGATACGCAGGGGTGTCTTACCAAAGACCTGCAGAACTTCCAGGTTATGGTTGTGATCGGCACTAACTCCCTGATGATGAGCTTCAAACATCTCCATCAGATCGGGGCGGGTATTGCCGTGATCATCGATCGGTGCACCCACCTTGTTGATGATGCAGCCGACAATGCGCTTATTGTCGATGCCACCAAAGTTAGAGCAAGCCAGCTCAATGCGCTCTTTAAGCTTCTGTGAGGAGTCGTTACCCGGATGGGTCACGAACACCATGTCTGCATCCAGAGCCTTAGCGATATCATAGTTAATGTGGTTGGCGAACGGAGCGTGGTCTGTTGGTACCATCCCCTCAACCACGATCACCTCAGCGGTGCTGTCTTTAACATGATTCTCAAAGCGCGCCACGATCTCTTCGAGCAGGATCGCGTCGCTGTTGGAAGTGATCATGTTCTCTGCATACTGCAGAGCAAAAGGCTCAGGTGGATTGATATTGGATGCTGCACGAATCACAGCAGTGGAGCTTTCTGGGCCGGTCGCGCCCGGACGAGGCTGTGCTATCGGCTTGAAGAAGCTCACGTTCACACCATGGCGTTCCATGGCTCGAATCATACCCAGGCTGACGGATGTTACACCAACTCCGCTACCAACCGGGATGAGCATAATAGTGCGTGCCACTTGCTTTTTCCTTGTTTGGTAAAAGACAGAAGCAACAAGAGCCGCCAGGCGGCTCTTGTTGATAGATTAAGCTTGAGTCAGCTTCATTGCGTCGCTGGCAATGACCCACTCTTCGTTGGTTGGGATCACCATGGCAACAGGGCTGTTGTCAGCAGTGATCACACCTTCGTTACCGAAGCGGGCAGCGGCGTTCTTTTCATCATCGACCTTGAAGCCGAAGATAGCCAGGTGCTCAAGAACCTTCTGGCGGATCAGGTTAGAGTTTTCACCAATACCACCGGTGAAGACGATTGCATCCAGGCGACCCAGAGGCACGCTGTAGGAAGCAACATATTTAGCCAGGCGGTAGCAGAAAACTTCCAGTGCCAGAGTTGCGCCCTTGTGACCTTCAGCGTAGCCCTCTTCGATGCCACGACAGTCATTGGTCAGTTCAGACAGACCCAGCAGGCCAGACTTCTTGTGCAGCATGCTGTTGACATCTTCCAGGGTATAACCCAGGGTGTTGGTCAGGTAGAAGATGATCGCAGGGTCCAGGTCACCGCTACGGGTACCCATCACCAGGCCTTCCAGAGGAGTCAGACCCATAGAGGTATCAACAGACTGGCCATCCTTGATGGCACAGACAGATGCGCCGTTACCCAGGTGACAAGAGATGATGTTGGTCTCTGAAACAGGCTTGTTCAGGCGCTCTGCTGCTTCCTGAGCAATGAACAGGTGAGAAGTACCGTGCATACCATAGCGGCGGATACCGTGCTCACGGTACAGCTCTGCAGGGATAGCGTACATAAACGCTTGCTCTGGCATGGTCTGGTGGAAGGCGGTGTCAAATACCGCAACCTGAGGCAGGTTAGCGAATGACTTGATTGCCGCTTCGATACCGATCACGTGTGCAGGGTTGTGCAGAGGAGCCAGAGAGGCGCACTCTTCGATGCCCTTGAGCACTTCATCAGTAATAACCACAGACTTGGTGAACTTTTCACCGCCGTGAACGACGCGGTGGCCGATGGCGATCAGACCTTCAGCCAATTCAGGCTTTTGAGGCAGGATGGTGTTGATGATGAAGTCCAGAGCTTCGTTGTGCGCTGCACCATTACCCAGCTCTGCATTTCCTTTCTCCCCGTCAAGTTTCCACTTGATGCGGGCATCGGCCAGACCAAAACACTCGGCCAGACCAGAAAGTTTTTCATCGCCATTAGAAGCGTCAATAATTGCGAATTTCAGCGAAGAGCTGCCGCAGTTAAGAACTAGAACCAGCTTACTACTCATGAGTAAATCCTATGTGAATTTTTGCGAGAACTACACGCGATGTCTCAGGACGCAGCTTGGCCTTCTCATTTGTAACCAGACAGGTGACGGTCGGTTATAATCGAGATCAGGACAATTGCGATCTGAGACTAACGACATCTGATAGGATGCCGATACTGAAGATAGGCGCAAGCATAACTCGCTTGAGGGCCGATGAAAAGAAAAGATGAGGATTTATCTGCACAGATCCAATAAGCTATCGGTTATAGCCCACAGATGATGGGCGATGGGAATTTAACTTCATGATGAAATTATTTAGAGAAACCATCCAGTTAGGTCAGCACTACAGCCAAAGCTGGCCACCGCAGTCAGAACTGGCGGTGCTGTTTCCTGAGCCGAAAGTCATCATGGCGGTCCGTTTTGGGTGCAAAGTGGTTCCGCTTATTGTGGTGCTGGCTCTGATGCTACAACACCTGATGGGCCCCCCTGCGCTATGGCCGAGCGTGGTTGCAACGGTTCTGTTTGCCATTAGCTTACCCCTGCAGGGACTGTATTGGTTGGGGAAGCGATCTCAGACTCGCCTGCCGCCAGCTCTGGGCCTTTGGTACCGGGAGATTTGTGACAAGCTGATCAAAAGTGGCTGTGACAAGGTCCATACCGCACCACACCCTCGTTATTTAGATCTGGCCGAGGCTTTGGGTAAAGCCTACCAGTCCCTCGACTATTCCATATTTCCAAAACCTTAATCCGAATGACCCGGCATCTTAATTAATTTGCTGGGTCATTCATCTTATCGACAAGTTTGTAACTATACTTATTCTGTTGTGTTAAATGTTTTCTGCTATTTTTTTTAAATAGCGTAGCCATCATCACCCCTTTTAATTATTCATCACTTCCATGCTGGATTTTAATTTTGAATGATGGCACCTTGCTGTGGCTTCCGGGCTCTGGAGGAAGATTGATTTTGAGACTTCCGAACTGAAGATGACAGAGCTTGTTTAAGGGAGAAGAATGGTAATCGGGCATGAGGAAACTCGGTTCGGTGAGTTACAAACAGCTGTTGAGGTGTTCTCTGATTGTTCACAAATGAGTCCGCGGTGTGCTCTCTTGCTTTAAAAATGTTGTAAAGTTTCAGGAGTAGAGTCAAGTGAGCAAATTTTGTCACTAACCAGACTATTTTTGTGGTTTTTTCTGTAGTAAAATTACCGCCTCAACAGACTCCCGTTTTGTTTGGGAGTGGGTGCAGAACTCTGAAATATGGAGATATCGGCACTATTTTGTAGCCGTGATATCACGAGCCTGTAGCCGGTAGGATGCCGGGCTCTGAGCCAGAGGCCTTTCATTGGAAGGTCGATATCATAGGTAAGATTTTGATTTTGCCGGTGGTTGTGTTTATCGCTACCGGTGTTGAGTACAGCATCACGACTGGCGTTGTGGTTTCGTCGAGTACGGCAATCGATGCCTGGATTTACACGAAACCTCGCTGGTGACTGATCGCCTGCTTTCGGAGTTTGTCGGTCTGGTGGTGCTCGATGTTATCCCGAAAATCTGATCCCGGTGACTATCGGGGATGTGAGCGATAGGGGTACTCCGGCCAATCCGGGGAGTCTCTTGCCACTGTTTCTGATAGCGCCGATTTAAATAGACCGAATGAGGTACTAGCAATGGCTGAGCTAAATGAAATGCTCGCGAAAGCGTGGGAAGGGTTTGAAGCTGGTGATTGGCAAAAAGAGGTCAACACCCGTGACTTCATCCAGAGAAACTACACCCCATATGAAGGTGATGCGAACTTCCTGGAAGGCGCAACTGATGCGACCACTAAGTTGTGGGAGCAGGTTATGGAAGGGATCAAAGAAGAGAACCGCACACACGCGCCGGTTGACTTCGATACCGATCTTCCTGCGACTATCACCTCTCATGACGCTGGTTACATCGAGCAGGATCTGGAGCAGATCGTAGGTCTGCAGACAGATAAGCCTCTCAAGCGCGCCATCATCCCATTTGGTGGTATCAAGATGGTTGAGGGTTCCTGTAAGGTGTATGGCCGTGAGCTGGATCCACAGGTGAAGAAGATCTTCACCGACTATCGTAAGACTCACAACCAGGGCGTGTTCGACGTTTACACTGCCGACATCCGTAACTGCCGTAAGTCAGGTGTTATCACCGGTCTGCCGGATGCCTATGGCCGTGGCCGTATCATCGGTGACTACCGTCGCGTTGCTCTGTACGGTATCGACTTCCTGATGAAGGACAAGTTCGCTCAGTTCAACTCTCTGCAGGAGAAGCTGGAGAGCGGCGAAGATCTGGAAGCGACCATCCAGCTGCGTGAAGAGCTCTCTGAGCAGTATCGTGCTCTGGGCCAGATGAAAGAGATGGCAGCTAAGTATGGCTGCGATATCTCTGTTCCTGCTGCCAACGCTAAAGAAGCGATCCAGTGGACCTACTTCGGCTACCTGGCTGCGGTTAAGTCTCAGAATGGTGCTGCGATGTCTTTCGGTCGTACCGCAACGTTCCTGGACGCCTACGTTGAGCGTGATATCCGTCGTGGTATCCTGACCGAGAAAGAAGCTCAGGAGCTGTTCGATCACCTGGTGATGAAGCTGCGTATGGTGCGCTTCCTGCGTACTCCTGAGTATGATGATCTGTTCTCTGGCGACCCAATCTGGGCGACCGAGTCCATCGGTGGTATGGGTCTGGACGGCCGTACTCTGGTTACCAAGAGTAGCTTCCGCTTCCTGAACACCCTGTACACCATGGGCCCATCTCCAGAGCCTAACCTGACTATCCTGTGGTCAGAAGCTCTGCCAGAAGGCTTCAAGCGTTTCTGTGCTAAGGTGTCTATCGATACCTCTTCTATCCAGTACGAAAACGATGACCTGATGCGTCCTGACTTCGAGAGCGACGACTATGCAATCGCATGTTGTGTATCGCCAATGGTTGTTGGTAAGCAGATGCAGTTCTTCGGCGCCCGTGCCAACTTGGGTAAGACCCTGCTGTATGCAATCAACGGTGGTGTGGACGAGAAGCTGAAGACTCAGGTTGGTCCTAAGATGGACAAGATCACTTCTGAAGTTCTGAACTTCGACGAAGTGATGGGTAACCTGGATCACTTCATGGACTGGCTGGCAACTCAGTATGTCACCGCCCTGAACATCATCCACTACATGCACGACAAGTACAGCTACGAAGCAGCTCAGCTAGCGCTGCACGATCGTGATGTTCACCGCACCATGGCTTGCGGTATCGCGGGTCTGTCTGTTGCTGCTGATTCCCTGGCTGCGATCAAGTACGCCAAGGTTAAGCCGATTCGTGACGAAGACGGCATCGCTGTAGACTTCGAGATCGAAGGCGAGTACCCACAGTTCGGTAACAACGACAACCGTGTTGATGAGATCGCAGTTGACCTGGTTGAGCGCTTCATGAAGAAGGTTCAGGAGCACCCAACTTACCGTAACGCGACTCCTACTCAGTCTATCCTGACCATCACCTCTAACGTGGTTTATGGTAAGAAGACTGGTAATACTCCTGACGGACGTCGCGCAGGTCAGCCATTCGGTCCTGGTGCAAACCCAATGCACGGCCGTGATCAGAAGGGTGCGGTTGCATCTCTGACTTCTGTATCCAAGCTGCCATTTGCTTACGCGAAAGATGGTATCTCTTATACCTTCTCTATCGTACCAAATGCACTGGGTAAGGATGAGAACTCTCAGGAAGCCAACCTGGTTGGTCTGATGGATGGTTACTTCCACCACGAAGCGCAGAAGATCGAAGGTGGTCAGCACCTGAACGTGAACGTCATGAACCGTGACATGCTGCTGGATGCAATGGATAACCCAGATAAGTATCCTCAGCTGACCATCCGTGTTTCCGGTTATGCGGTACGCTTCAACTCTTTGACTAAAGAGCAGCAGCAAGACGTTATTTCACGGACTTTCACCAGCTCCCTGTAATACTTGTTGCCTGATCTATACTTGATAACAGCTTCCTTAGGGAAGCTGTTTTTTCATGGAGAGATTGAAGGCTGCTTAGGTTAAGATAACTAGATTGCTAACGACATTGAGGCAAAGTCCCTCAGGAGAGATCTATGTCGATTAAAGGTCGCATTCACTCGGTTGAATCTTGTGGAACCGTCGATGGTCCCGGTATTCGATTCATTGTGTTTATGCAGGGGTGCCAGATGCGCTGCCTGTACTGCCATAACCGGGATACCTGGGATTTGAAGGGCGGCAAGGAAGTGACCGTCCCTGAGCTCATGGAAGATCTGCTCACCTATCGTAACTTCATGAATGCATCCGGTGGGGGAGTGACCGCCTCCGGTGGCGAAGTGATGTTGCAGCAAGAGTTTGCAACTGAGCTATTTAAGGCTTGCCAGGCCGAAGGGGTTCACACCTGCCTGGACACCAATGGGTTTGTCCATCGCTATGATGAGCAGTTGGACGAACTGCTGGATGTGACAGACCTGGTGCTGCTTGATATCAAGCATATGAAAGATGAGATCCACATTCCCCTGACCCACGTCAGCAATAAATATGCGCTGGAGTTTGGCCGTTACCTGGCGAAGAAGCAGAAAAAAATCTGGCTACGCTATGTGGTTGTTCCAGGCTGGACGGACGATGACGAGGGAGCGCATCTGCTGGGGCAGTTCATCCGTGACGAGCTTAAGGGCTGTGTCGAGAAGGTCGAACTTCTGCCTTACCACGAGTTGGGCAAACACAAGTGGATTGCGATGGGCGAAGAGTACGGACTCGAAGGTGTCGCGCCACCGCCCAAGGAGACCATGGAGCGGATCAAGGGGATCCTGGAGCAGTACCACGACTCAGTGCGCTACTGATTTCCTTATGAGCTGTCGGAATGCTTCGACAGCTCCACGGCAGGCCTTCTTCAGATACCCATTCGATGATTAAGTCCCTGATTATTGTCAATCCAACGATACTTTCTGCGAATGTCTAAACGAGCCACCTGTGAGATCTGCCAGCGCCCCCTATCCAGCTGCCTGTGTGATCTGATCTCGATGGTTGAACACCAGCTTGAAGTGCTATTTATTCAGCACCCCGATGAACAGGGTCACAGCAAGGGCACCCTGCCACTTCTTACCCAGAGCCTGCAACATAACCGGTTACTGGTTGGTGAGGAGTTTGAATCTTCTGAGCTGCAAAAGGCCCTGTTTGCGGATGGCAAACAGCCCATCCTGCTCTACCCGGATCCGGCCGGTGACGCGAGCAAGCTGACACCCCGGCAGGTTGAGCCACAGGAATATCGACTGATAGTATTGGATGGCACCTGGCGCAAGACCCGCAAGTTGATGCACCTTAACCCTCTGGTGGCAAGCCTTCCGCGATTGCATCTGGATCTTGATTCAACCGAGCTTGAGCTGCCGGGATACAGAGTTCGCAAAGCTCATAAGCCCGGACAGCTTTCGACCCTGGAGGCGGTTTACTTAGCCCTGACCCAGGTTGAACAGCTGGATGCCAGTCCACTCCTGAAGGCCTTTGATACCTTTATTGAGCGGATTGCAGCCCGCCAGCCCAAAGTTACTCCAGATGAGCAATGACAGCGTTTCTCTCAGCTGGGACATCTACCTCTGGATCGATTCCAGCAAGATATCCAGAACAGCCTTTAACTTCGCAGGAGTGGGATTTTGGTAGGGGTACACCAAACAGATCGGCCAGCCAGGGGTATGCCAACCCGGGCAGATTTGAATTAGTTCTCCGTTGGCGATAGAGGGTTCAGCCATATAGTCCGGGAGTAGTCCTATTCCAGCTCCTTGTCGGAGCAGATCATAGATGACGAGTGTTTGATTGATAGCCTGAGAGTTCTTTTTTTCAAGCTCATAGCACTGATCATTATGGTAAAGAGAGATTGGAGATGATTGGCTCTCTGGATTGTAAAGAATATTTCGAGCTCCCAGTTTATCTGGAGTGCGCAGGGGGCTAACTCCCGGGTGAAGCTTGGATGGCAACATAGGATCTCTTTGACCTCTCTGACTTTTTTTCCAATGTAGCGCTCATTGTGAATCTGGTGAGTGCGTATCGCCAGATCGACACCCTCATCAATCAGATCTAATACTTTACTGGTAATCCTCAGTTCAAGCTTAAGCTTCGGATAGGTTTTCATGATTCTTGTGATGGCCTGACTACACAGTGATGTGGCAATAGAACTGGGGTAGGTGATGGTGAATCGACCGGATACTTCATCATTGAGTTGGCAGGCTTGGCTAACAACCTTCAGATACTGGAGGTAAAGGCCCTGAACTTCAGGCAGCAGCCGTTTCCCGGCATCTGTGAGTTTCACCTTTCTAGTCGATCGATTGAGCAGTTGGCAACCAAGCTCTTTTTCAAGTTCTGCAAGCCGACGGCTCACCTGGGCTTTTGATATCCCTAACTTTTCAGCCGCCTGAGTGAGGCTCAGCTCTTCGCTAACTGTGGCAAATGTGATCAGCTTTTCAAACATATTGTTTCTTTAATACAACAATGTTTTGTGTTTATTGCCTTTATAGAACACATAAGAGAAATAAACTACTCCTAAATTGATTTTCTTGATGTATCAGATCTGTTTATCTTAGGAGTAGCTATGTGGAGTTCTGTTATTCACTTTGCAATTAACATCACGGTTGAAATTGGAGTTGTACTGGCGCTGGTTAGTGTATTCCTCCAGGTCATTAAGCTGGCCTTACCTGCCCATAAACTTCGAACTTTTTTCTCAAGTAAGGGAGGTTATGTGGCGGGCATCGCTTTTGGGAGCCTGACTCCCTTCTGTAGTGTGACGACAATACCGATCCTCAGGGAGCTGCTTAGAGCTCAGGCGGGATTTGGGCCTTCAATGGCTTTTTTATTTGTTTCACCCCTGGTCAACCCATTAATTTTTACCCTGATTACAGCCTCCCTTGGCTTAAAGGTTGCTGTGGCCTATACCTTACTGGCTGTGATATTGGCTGTCCTTTTTTCATGGCTGTTAGAGAAGTTTCACTTTTCGCGATTTGTCATCACTTCAGAGCCATCAGGGGAGGCTATAACGGGTTGCAGAGCTGGGAAACAGGGGCTGTCACGGATCAGAAGCCAGTCGATAGGTGATCACTGTATCGAATTTATTGCAGGATCGTATCGTAGCTTTGTGTCTTTTATCCCCTATCTCTTATTGGGCGTTGGTCTGGCGACACTAATGCAAGCCTTTGTTCCTAAAGATTTTATAGTCCAAACATTAGGTCATGATCACTGGTACACCATCATACTTGCATCTGTAGTGGGAGCTCCCCTATATATTCGTGTGAGTACTTTATTCCCGCTTATCTCAGTCTTCCTCAAGATGGGGATGAGCTCAGGAGTTGCAATGTCTTTTATCATCGGGAGCTCAGGGATCAGTGTACCGGAGATTGTGCTGCTAAAGAGCTTGTTTCGTTATCCCCTGGTGCTCACATTTATTTTGGTCGTTGTCTCTATTGCTATCATCAGTGGACTTACTGTGAATCTATGGTTTTGATGGCAGCGATTCTATTTGTTGATTGTTCTGGGGTATCGGGATCGGAGCGGGAGCTCAGTCCTGACAGCCCTGAATCTAGAGCATTTTTGGTTTAATCCGGGTAGTTATTCACTCAAGTGCTGCTTTGGGCTTTGTTAAGCTGACCTTCTGCAGCAAGGATGCTGCAGTAGAGCAACATGGATGTGTCTTGCGAGTCAGCGATCAAAATTAAAGCCGCTTTCATGAGATGAACCGGTGTATCCGAAAAACGCTCTAACACTGCTCTGAGATATGGAGTACTGATTCTCTGAGGTTTTCAAAGGCCGTAAGGGGGAGAGCATCGCGGTGCCGGACCATCACGGTCGGTGTGTTGGCTATGTGATCCTCCACTTCGATGATCTCAAGCTCCCCGGAGAATTTAGAGGCTTTGACTACGCTCATGGGCAGCAGGGTGCAGCCCAGCCCGACGGCGACGCAGCCTAAAATTCCATCCAGGGTTCCAAGCTCCATGATCTCAGGCGTTGGATCACCATTTTCTCTTCGCCACTCCAGGGCTCGCTCCCGGTAAGCACAGCCTTCACGAAACAAAATGAAGGGTAGTTTTTTCCAGGATTCCCCTCTTTTGTGGACCAGGGCTAATCTTTCATCGATGAGGGTTTGTGAGATGAGATCCGGGTGATCGATTGGTCCTGCGACAAACACGAGATCCAGCTGGTGGGAGATGAGCAGCCTCAGGAGTTCACCGCTGGTCGCGCTATCGATCTTAAGGTTTAGCCCCGGATGTTTAGGTTGGAACTCCTTTAACACGCTTGGAAGATAGGTGCCGGCAAACGACTCCATTACTCCAAGGCGCAGTTCACCATAACTTTCTCCGGTCTGGCGTACCGCAGAAACCAGCTGTCGCTCAAGGCCCAGCATTTTCTCGCTGTACTCCAGCAGCAGTCGGCCAGCAGCTGAAAGGGTGATCCCACGCCCCTGACGGTGAAACAGCTGAACTTCTAATTCAGACTCAAGTCGCTTGATCCTGGCGGTGACATTGGACTGGACCGTATTGAGCTTTCGGGAGGCAGCGAGGATCCCTCCCTCTTGGGCTACGGTTTTGAAGGTATGTAGTGCCTGGAGCTCCATAACAAATCTCTAAAAAAGAACAGTCTGATCAGAATAATTCATTATTTTTGATGCAACAACTTCTTTATAGTGCAGATCTCATGGTTATTCAGGGGGAAAAGTGGTGAGAGATATCCAAAAAATGAAAGTGGTGGCAGCCGGGATCTGCTCGTTGATTTTGAGCATAGGGATTGCCCGTTTCTCCTATACCCCCATGCTGTCTGTGATGCAGCATCAGGCTGGACTGGGCCAGAGCGCAGGTGCCTGGCTGGCAAGTGTCAACTACGTAGGGTATCTGGTTGGAACCCTTATTACAGCGAGTGTGAAAACCCTTCGTCTTAAAGATACCCTGTATCGTTGGGGAGTTTTACTGGCTTTGCTGTCGACGGCAGCCATGGCGATGACCACTGATCTTTGGCTATGGTCTATTGTGCGATTCTTATCCGGGGTGGGGAGCGCCGCCGGGATGCTGATGGGCTCAGGGCTAGTGCTCAACTGGCTGGTCAGCCATCAAAAAGGTAAAGAGCTTGGCGTGCATTTTAGTGGGATTGGCCTTGGAATCGTTCTGGCAGCCGTTGTGGTTGAGCTGGCCCGCCGTCAACTCAACTGGCAGCAATTATGGTATGGCTACTCACTTTTGGGTTGCATCCTGCTTTATCCCGCCCTGGCCTGGCTGCCAAAACCTGTGGAGCAAGTTAATCGGCCCCTAAAAGCACCAATATCGACGAGCAGGCCAGGCCAACGTTTTATACAAGTCTTAATGATGGGGTATTTCTGTGCCGGTGTGGGATATGTAGTGAGTGCTACCTTTATTGTGGCTATTATCAATCAGCTTCCAGGAATGGGGGGGCAGGGCAACCTCGTCTTTATCCTGATTGGGCTTTCAGCAGCCCCGGCTTGTATGATGTGGGACAGGGCTGCCAGGCGCTATGGTCAGCTTAACGCCTTGATCTGGGCTTTTTTGCTGCAGTGCCTTGGGATCCTGCTTCCGGTGATGGACTCAGGTGTATTAAGCGTACTGGTGAGTGCTGTATTGTTTGGCAACACCTTCATGGGGATAGTGAGCCTGGTTCTCACCATGGTGGGTCAGTTCTATCCCGAGAATCCGGGAAAAATGATGGGCAAGATGACGATCAGCTATGGCATAGCACAGATCCTGGCTCCATTGGGGATTGCGGCCATGACCAGCTATCAACTACCTTACCGGGATGGGCTTTATCTGGCCGGTGGGATCATGGTCATAGGTACTGTGTTGATGGGAATGCTTAAGTTTGTGGCCTCAGATCCTAGCCAGGCTCCCGGTATGGCAAGTTATCAACCTTTTTCCTGAACTCCCTCTCAACGCCTGCCAGACAGGGGGGGCTCCTCTCTGACATCAATCTCAGAATATAAGCCATTTGCCCGATATCTTTGTCAGTGAGTAGTGACTAACATGTCGCCCTGATTTGTAAGGGGGGCGATCCCGCCTTAAAGAAGCAAAACCGATAATCCAAACTGATTGACGAAGGTAACCATGAGCACAGTATTTCACGATGACTATGAGATGTCGTATTTCAACTACTCTCAGCAGATAAAGGCCCAAAAGGAGTCCGGGAAAAAAGAGCAGGAGGCGGAGCTTAATTGGCCGCAGCCACAGCAGGAAGCCGCATAAATCCTGAGCATAGGATTGAGCAGCCCAATCGGAATTAGGGCTTGAGTATCTGTTTTATGACTTGCAGCACCCGGGGATCAGTGAGAAAGGGTTATCGGTCTGAACCGCTCCGTTGCAAGTGAAGTTGTGATTATAATTTTCCCGGTATGAGTATGTTGAAAAAGAGTTTAAAGCGGTTGTGGCATCATCTGTTCTCGAGTCAGCTTGAGGCGAGAGCTGCATCCTGGCCATCCCCCGAAAAACTGGAGCTGGATAAGCAGCAGCGAGAGTCCCAGGTTGCAAAACTCGCGGCTAAGGGAATCAAGCGCTGACCCACAGGGGGCGATCTCCCTGAGAAAATAAAGATTCATCCCTGGAGTTCTGGGATTAAAAAAGGTGAGTAGCTGGTGCTGCTCACCTTTTTGTTTGGAATTAACTGCGTGGCTTTTTGCCCGGTTTGCTAGCTGCTCTGGCAGATTTCGGGGGACGCTTTTCCTGGCGCTCTCCTTTGCGTTGATCCGGCTGCCTGGGGTGCTTGGTGGCAAAGCGCTTGGCACTATGGCGACCGGATGTACGGGCTCTGGATGGAGCCTGCTCCTCCTGGCTGCCCTTGGGAGGAACCAGGCAGCCTTTTTTATGACCGATCAGCTGCTTTTTCCCCATACCGATCAGAGCCTCACGCAGCAAGGGCCAGTTGGCTGGATCATGGTAGCGAAGAAACGCCTTATGCAGCCGGCGCTGCCGTTCGCCCTTGGCGACAAACAGTTCCTCGCGCCCCTTGTATTTCACCTTCTTCAGAGGATTTGTCTCTGAGTAATACATGGCGGTGGCATTACACATGGGTGAGGGATAGAAGTTCTGCACCTGGTCACACTGAAAATCATTCGCCTTGAGCCAGAGGGCGAGGTTGAGCATATCTTCATCGGTAGAGCCCGGATGGGCCGAGATGAAATAGGGGATAAGGTACTGTTTTTTCCCCGCTTCACGGTTGTACTTTTCAAACAGCTCCTTGAACCTGTCATAGGTGCCCATGCCGGGCTTCATCATCAGATCCAGGGTGCCCTTCTCCGTGTGCTCGGGTGCGATCTTAAGGTAGCCCCCCACATGGTGAGTCACCAGCTCCCGGACATATTCGGGAGATTCGATGGCCAGGTCGTATCGTACCCCGGAGGCGATCATGATCTTCTTGATCCCCTTGATCTCACGCGCCTTGCGATACAGATCTATGGTGTGACGATGATCGGTATTGAGTTTCTTACAGATCCCCGGAAAGATGCAGGAGGGGCGACGGCAGTTTGCCTCCGCCTTGGGATCTGAGCAGCCCAGCCGGTACATGTTAGCGGTTGGTCCACCGAGATCTGAGATGGTGCCGGTAAAGCCCGGAACCTTGTCGCGAATTGCCTTGATCTCTTCAAGGATCGATTCCTGAGAGCGATTCTGGATGATCCGTCCCTCATGCTCGGTGATCGAGCAGAAGCTACAGCCGCCAAAGCAGCCACGCATGATATTCACCGAGGTTTTGATCATCTCATAGGCGGGTATTTTAGCCTTCGCATAACCAGGGTGGGGGACTCTGGCATAGGGGAGTCCGAACAGGTAATCCATCTCTTTGGTTGACAGAGGCTCGGGTGGGCGGTTCACCCACAGCTCTCGATCCCCATGCTTTTGAATCAGGGGGCGCGCCGAGTAAGGGTTGGTCTCAAGGTGCATCACCCGGCTGGCATGGGCATAAAGGATGCGATCGTTACGCAGCTTCTCAAAGGCGGGTAAGCGAACTACTGTGCTTTTATTATCGTGGCGCGACGGGCGAACCTGAATCGGCTGTGCCACCGCGACTGGCTCAGCGGTTTTACACTCGGTTTCATTGGCGTAGGGGTTTGGCATCGCCATCGGTTGGCCGGGCTTTTCGATGCGTGAGGAATCAATTTCACGAAAACCTTCGGGCAAAGCCTTGAGGTTGATGGCGGTTCCCGGGATCCCGGTCATCTCTTCGATCGCTTCCCCCTTGGCCAGCCGGTGGGCGATCTCGACCAGGGCGCGTTCGGCATTGCCAAATAGCAGCATTTCGGCCTTGGCATCGAACAGGACCGAGCGGCGGACCTTATCGGACCAGTAATCATAGTGGGCCAGGCGGCGCAGGCTGGCCTCGATGCCCCCTAACAGCACTGGTGTCTCTTTATAGGCCTCTTTACAGCGCTGGCTATAAACCAGAGTAGCTCTGTCGGGGCGCTTGCCCCCCTCATTATTCGGGGTATAGGCATCGTCGTGGCGTAGCTTGCGATCGGCGGTATAACGATTGATCATCGAATCCATGTTACCCGCGGTGATCCCAAAAAACAGGTTGGGCTGGCCCAGCGCCATGAATGCCTGCTTGTTGCTCCAGTCCGGCTGCGCGATGATCCCAACCCGAAACCCCTGAGCCTCCAGCAACCGGCCGATGATCGCCATGCCGAAGCTTGGGTGATCCACATAGGCATCACCGGTCACAATGATCACATCACAACTGTCCCACCCAAGAGCCTCCATCTCTTTACGAGAGGTCGGCAAAAATGGGGCTGTGCCATAGCACTCAGCCCAGTATTTTGGATAAGAATAAAGCTCAGTTGTGTTGTGCATAGAAAAGCTCTCAGTAAGTTGGCGCGCTATGTTAGCAGTTGATGACAAATTATTCTAATTTTCGGCCAGCTCCCTGTTTTCAGTGGCTTAGCCCCATAAAATAAGGTGACTTCATCTGGAACTATGCTGCGACAGAGGCTACAATGTACTGTATAAAAAAACAGTGTTTCGAGTTAAGCGTATACCAGGCGCTTAATGGTCCGGTGATGCTGATCAGTCAAACGAGTGGAGATGAATCAAGATGGCGGTAGAAACCCGGTATGTCGTGATCCGCAATGGAGAGGAAGTTTTGAGCACCACAGATAAAAAACAGGCAGATGAACATGATCGTATGTTAGATATGGCCGATGAGCTGTCTGTGCTGCTTGAGGGAGTCGAGGTGGCGCTGGATGACAGGCAGCGAGAGGAGCTTAGCATCTATCTGGCGAAAAACCGTGAGGCTGTGCTGGTGGCCCTTGGAGCCAAGAAGGTCAAGGCTGCCAAGTCCCAGCCCAAGCCTAAAGCAGATGATAACTCGGCAGAGCAGCCAGCTGTGGACGATAAAGAGCAAGCAGCTTAAATCACTCCCCAGCATTTTTCAGCCTAGCTGAGCTGTGGGGCTCAGCTAGGCTGCCGAACTCCGGTGGGTAAAGGCAATCTTCAGGCCTGCTGCCTACCAGGCTGACTAAAGTGAATCGTTTAGATAACCTTCCGGACATCCGGGGACTCTTAAGCTCTCTTTCCCACGACTCACCTCAGGGGCAAGGCCCCCTCGCCAACAATGGATCTATTGGTCCTAACCCTTAACTATTTTTCTCTGTGCTTTCCTAAAGAGGATCTGAACAAGCTTTTTTCGACTCCGAAATGATGAGTTGTGCGGCTTGTTATTTCTGTTCACAAGGCATACAGAGGAAAGCCCAGATCTCCGGAGTGCATATTTGACTCAAAACAATAGTTTATAGCTTATTCGAAAGATTATCTTTTGGAGTTATTTACTTAAAGATTCTTTTTATCCAGATATCAAAGAAGTCGTTATTTTTAAAAGCATCGATTCATTTGGAACTGTATAAAGCCTGCTTCAGCAGAAAAGGGCTGAACCATGCAACTCAGAGTCTCTTCTATGTGAGCGAATTAGAGCACTAAGGAGGACTGCCATGAATGAATGTTGTGCGAACTTCATTGCGTAGATTTAGAGTTTGTTACAACGAAGTTGTAGCCGTGGGGGGCGGTGATTAAGGTTTCTATTGATACAGATTACCGAGCTGTCCAAGTTGTTTTTTATATGGTGATATTTATAATGGAGATATCTATTTATTATTTTTCATATAATCACTATTAATGAACTGACAGTTAATCTGCTCTGATAATTATATTAGGGTGGAGGTGTGTCGATATTTTTATTTTCGATATAGGATTGAGCTAGGTTAAAGTAAAACAATAACTTTAGGGGTTAATAAACAATGTGTGATTCAAATGACTTATTTTCTATGAACTCACCCAGAGTGGAATATAGTGCGACATCGAGTGAAAAAAAATCTCAAATGTATCTAGTCAGGAGAGATATCGTAGATAATTTTTTGTTCAGCAACGCTATGAGTGAGTCTTCTCGCTTTGGGCCTATCATGATTGATATGAGGTCCCTTATTCGTGATATCGATAATCATAGAGGTATGCATATAAGGTCACAAAAAACACATAGCCGAAAAGTTATTGATCGTGCCTGTGATGCGGCATTGTTGATGTATCCCTATGCTACTCAGCCGTTTCAATTTAAGACCCGGATGGATTTTAGTATCTTTCTGAGCCGAGTCCTTGCTGGAGAGTTTTATCAAGATAATGATTTAGGTGCGGGGTCAGGTTTTCTTGGAAGTGGCGCTATTGATATTACCAATCTTACTCATGAGCATATATTTGATATAAAAAACCTATTTATGATGGAGGGCGAAAAGCGAATTAGCTCCCATCATTCAGCTGATCAGGAGTTAACTGGTTATTTGATGAGCAATCGAGATGAGGACTCATTTACTTGTCAGATATTGAAACGCTACGGTTCAAGGATAATTCCACCTAGCCTTGGTAGAGTAAGCCGAGGGGACGTTTTTGCATTTAATATCCCTCCCACAATAGTGAATCCGGAAAATGGTGAGCAGTTTAAGCATGTTATGTTACTTAACCTTGATGAGGGGCAGGTTGGGTGCGAATAAAGCCGGAAGCTCACGGTTGGGAGGTACGAGGCACAAGTGCATCAGATAAAGTTCATCATACTTTCGGATTTATTGGAACTGCTTGCTCGAAGAAACAAAATGTGAATTACTACTCGGAGAAGGCTAAAAATCCGAAAGGTGCCTATAAAGTAGTAAACAGATATTGACGAAATCCTTACTCAAGCTTAATCGCGACGGGAGATTAAAAATGAGTTGGCATAGTGAGCCAGTGACGATCTTATATTCGTCTGATTTTTAATTTAAAGCGGCATGGATGCCGCCAAGAGACTCTGTCACCAGCCGATCACTGTAGTGAAAGGCTATGAGCCTACCGGGTCCTACACTGAAAAGCCAAGAAAACATCCCTGTCATCTTAGAGCTCATCAGTTCTTGAGGTAACGGTTATCTTGGGGCCCATACTCGGTATTGAGCTTGAACAGGTTGAAATTGGTGCGATCATCGTAGATATCCAGCTTCTCCAGATTTTTGAGCTTGCGCGCAAAGTGCACCGAGAAGGGCATACCGATCACTTCGATGATCACTTTAATCACCCACATGGTCAGGTTGAACTTAATCAGCTCCTGGGTCGGCATCACGCCATAAAAAGCGATAAACCCGAAGATATTACTATCAAAGAAAGATGCGACCAGGGTTGAAGCCACGAAGCGGGCTCCCATCAGTTTCCCCTTGCTACGGATCTTGAGTTTAGCCATCACATAGCTGTTCAGGGGCTCTGCAATGATATAGCTGATGGTCGATGCGATAATAATTTTTGAGTTCATGGTCAGCAGAGAATCGAAGATATGATTACTCTGGGAGGCAAACTCAGGTGTCGGCATGTGAGTAATAATCTGTCCGTAGATCACAAATACCCAGTTAAATAAAAAACCGGTCCAGACTGCCATTCTGGCAAATTTATAGCCATACACCTCGGTGATAAGATCCGAAAGTAGAAAAGCCAGCGGAAAGATCAGGGTGCCGGCATCGGTACTTAGCCCATGGCCCAGGCCGATGATCCTCGGGTCAAACCAGTTGGATAAGACGATGATCATCGCATAAGAGGTGATCAGGAACCATAAGTAGCGCGGCCTGAATGCGGTGATCTGAGATTCAGGAGCACTGGTATCAAAACTCATCTGTATTCTATTCCTTCGCAGTAAAAGCTATGCTCAGATCGCACGAGAGCTCGCAAGATGAGACATCAGGCGAGAGGGGTGGATCTGGGTGGATGCAGGTTGAAAATCCGGGAGGGGGATTCTTGCACATTGATTAGGCTTTGTGCAACTGGTGAGGCCTGAGAGTCAGGATGCTTGTCAGCTGGGGCTGATGCTAACAGTACTGCAGGTGGTGCTCACTTTGTGAGGAATATTAACCATTATTTTTGAGGGGGTATGTTGTGGCTGGTTTTTCTCTGAACTGTCCAGATCCTGACGCAACGAGATGCCCTGCCTGATCGCTTTTCAATCGGTATATTCAGTATGTGAACTTGATCGCCAAATTATATTTACAAATAAGGGTAAAATTTTAGTTTTTATCCTTATTTGAAGGCCTCATCATGAAAAAACAACTTTTGGCAGGGTTAATTGCTACTGCCATCGCTTCACCTGCCTTTGCTTGTACCACCATTTTGGTTGGTAATCAGGTTTCTTCTGATGGTTCATTTCTGGTTGCCAGGAACGAAGATTACAGTGCGACCAATGCCAAGCACTTTCTGATCCATCCCCGTAAAGAGAATCAGCGCGGAGAGTTTCACTCCAACGGAAATGATTTTACCTATCCGCTTCCTGAGATCTCGCTACGTTATACCTCACTCTCTGACTATGATACTCAGGATCGCTCTATGGGAGAGGCGGGCTTTAATGAGCTTGGTGTGGGGATGACCGCGACAGAGACCATCTATAATGGCCAGCAGGTTCTTAAATATGATCCCTATGTGCTCAAGACAGGGATCAATGAAGATTCCATCGAAAATGTCATTCTTCCCAGGATCCATAGTGCCAAAGAGGGCGCAGAGCTGTTAGGTAAGATCATTGAAACCAAGGGGGCCGCCGAAGGGTTCGGAGTTGCCTTTGTCGATAAGCATGATATCTGGTATCTGGAAACCGGAAGCGGCCACCAGTGGATGGCGAGGCGGATCCCTCATGACAAGTATTTTGTATCTGCGAATCAGGGGCGGCTGCAGAAGGTGGATCTCAAAGATAGCCATAACTACCTGGGCTCTAAAGATCTGATAAGCTTTGCGATCAAACATGGTTTGTACAATCCAAAAACAGACGGTGCTTTTAATTTCCACACCGTTTACTCGCAGGATCTGAAAAATGATGTGACCTATAACTATCCCAGAGTATGGACACTTCAGCATAAATTTAACCCGGGTTTGGCGACCAAGATCGGTGATGGCAAGAGCTTCCCGGTCTTTTTAAAGCCCGCTCATAAGCTATCGGTGCAGGATCTGGAATCGGCACTGCGTAATCACTATCAGGGCACACCACACGACCCCTATATGAATGCCAACCCTAACGAGCCCTACCGGCCGATCTCGGTATTCAGAACTCAGGAGTCGCACATTCTGCAGGTCCGTCCTGATATGCCTGCGGAGATTGGGAATGTAGAGTACGTAGCATTTGGCATGACGGCCCTGGGCGTTTACCTGCCTTTCTATCAGGGAATCACACAGATACCAAAGGGATTTGATGTGGGGACAAATAAAGCGAGCAATGACTCGGTTGCCTGGAAGTTCCGCAAGCTGCAGACCCTTGCCATGGTGAACTATAAGCAATATGCACCGATCGTTCAGAAGGCATATCACCAATTTGAAAAGCAGACCTTTGCTAATCAGAAGAAGATGGAGCAGCGTTATCTGGCCATTTATAAAAAAGATCCCAAGGCAGCCCGGGAGTTGATTCAAAACTTAGAAAATAAAACCACGGAGCAAGCCCTGGTCTTGACCGACCAGCTGACTAACCAGTTGTTTACCAAGCTGACCCATGACACGGATATGAAATATCATTTTGAAGGGGCATAGTTTTATCAGTGAAATGAAAAGGGCGGGTCAGCGACTCGCCTTTTTATGTCAGGGGTTCGGGAGGAGCCACTCTCCTGCCGAGCAATGCCTCACAAAGGGATTGTGTACTCTGTCAGCCTGAGGAAAGTCGCTTCAGGGCTCTTTCGGCGACCTGCAGTGCATAGGGAAGGTATCTGGGATCTGTGGTCTCAGCTCTTGCATCTTCCAGGAACTCTGCCAGCTTCTCCTCGGTGGATAGTTGCTCGAGAGGTGAGGGCACTCTGGCATCGTCATACCAGCCTTTATGATAGATCATCTTGTTGTCGGGTGTGTTGAGCCAACAGTTGGGCTCAAGATCCAGATGCGCCCGGTAATTTTTCTTTCGTTTACCCATCTCGTTATAGAGACGCGCCTTGCAAGAGGCACCTTCGGCGCCGTGATAGGTCGACAGGATCAGGTCGCCTGGCAGATCTCTGTACCAGCAATAGGCCTCTAAGCTTCGGCGAGATTGCCACCACTCTTCCAGCTCCGCTCCTGTCATATCCGGGAACCAGAAGCACTCTCGTCTTCCCCAGTCTACGGTGAGATATACACATAGCTCACCACTGGCCAGGCGCTTTTTAATATCAACAAACTCCAGCTGATCCCAGACGGAGACGATCGCCCGGGCATCGGTCAGAGCCCGCTGGGCAACATCCTTCCCCCAAACGTGTCCTGCCTCTTCAGCGGCCGTTACCAGCTTGTGCCATTTGAGGCGGCCATCCCTATGTTCAGATTTGTATTCAGCCCAGAGGATCATGGCGCACTCCACCCAAAGAGCCCCATTGAGTAGCCGGTGCTCTCCCAATAAGGGCGAATCACCTCCCTCGTTATAGAGAACCACATGACAGTCTGCCACCAGTTCGCGGATTGGCCCTCTTAGCTCTTCCAAAGTGGGAGCATCTTCAACATCTGTGGGTGAGATGCCGTGAATGGCCTGGGCGTGTGGCCATTCGGTTTTGTGGATTGGCTGAATCAGGGAGTTGAGCAGAGGGTGCCTGAACTCATCACAGACAGCTATCTCCAGCAGCTCATCTGTTTTTGAGCTTTGACCCGTCGTCTTAGTTGCCAGAAAAAGGGTTCGGGGCATGCCGCCTCTCAATGTGCTTCATTGTGACAATGTTAGCTCAACTCCTCAGAGGGTTGCCCTGCTAACCTATAACATCGCCGGTCTTGTTAAGTGTCCTTCATATCAAGTATATATGCCAATTGGCGCCGCTATTCAGCAGCGTTTTTCAGACATAAAAAAGGCGAGTCCGGGACTCGCCTTTTCCCACCGTCACAGGGGAGCTTACTTCTCACCCTCGATCAGGGTTGAATCAGTCTTTATTGAAATCTTGCGCGGCTTCATCTCTTCCGGGATCTCGCGTTCAAGCTCAATGTGAAGCAGGCCGTTTTCCATGTTAGCCTCTATCACTTTAACGTGATCGGCGAGTTGGAAGCTACGTTCAAAGTTACGTTCAGCAATGCCGCGATACAGGTAGTTACGGCTGTCGTCTCTGGGCTCTTTACGCCCTTTTACCACCAGTGAATTTTCCTGGCTGATAATTTCAAGCTCTGATTCGTTAAAACCGGCCACCGCCATGGTGATCCGGTAACGATCCTGGCTTATCGCCTCGATATTATATGGAGGATAGCCACTGGAGCTGTTGGCGTTGCTTTCCAGCATCTGGGCCAGGCGATCAAAGCCGATCGCGGAGCGGTACAGGGGTGATAGATCGATATGCATAATTTAGATCCTCTTCAAGCAATCTGAGTTATTGAAAGGGATGCTGCATTCAGCCATCCCTGTTTAAGAGATGGTGTTAAGCGCCTTGTGTTTCAAGGGGGAGAAGAGGCTTTTTTGCATGAGGCGACTCGGGACGCCTCATGCGAAACGATTAAGTGGTGAGCAGGACCCGGGCCTGCTTATCAAAGCAGCTTTGCTTCGCCTGCTGTAGCTTTTGGTAGGTCTCGATCAATTTT
The DNA here is from genome assembly GCF_003072645.1 of Dongshaea marina. Taxonomy (NCBI): domain Bacteria; kingdom Pseudomonadati; phylum Pseudomonadota; class Gammaproteobacteria; order Aeromonadales; family Aeromonadaceae; genus Dongshaea; species Dongshaea marina. The sequence goes on along the minus strand of NZ_CP028897.1, from coordinate 3,502,381 downwards.
TTATGGGAGCCAAGCTGATTCAGTGAGTCGATCGCAGGCAGAGCATGCAGAGCTTGTCCCTCATATACTGTCCGGTAACAGCGCTCCAGGAGGTTCTCACCAAACATCTGATTGAGAATACCCCGGTAGTTGGCTAAGGAGCGATTCTCATCAAGTTTGAGCTCAAGAACCGTTTTCAGGCAGCGATAGAGGTTGAGTCGCTCGGGACTAAAGCTGCTTTGATTCATCTGCAGTGTCCATTGGGCATATCCCAGAGCGAGGGAGTGATCCTGGCAGCCCAGAGCAAGCAAACACTTGAGCTCCCCAAGGCGCAGGGTAAACCAGGGGCTCTGTTTATCGGGGGCAATCCCGATGAGCTCGCGCACCCGGCTCCAGTCATCCAGTTCAAGCTCCTCAAGATGCTCAAGCAGCTCAGAGCACAGCTCAGGATCTGTGGCAAAGTGGTCCAGGCTTAGCAGATGTTCACGCAGCTGGAAGGCACGGTTGTTATTGTTCTCAAGGAGCTCCTCAATAGGGTAGATTTCGGACATCCCCGGAACCAGGATCCGGCAGGCATAGGCGCCAAGGTGTTGGTATTCACTCACATAGATATCATGGCCCAGGCCATGGCAGAGGCTGTGTAAACGCTGTAACTCCTCAGAGCTTGAACCCTGGAAATCCCAATGCACGAAATCGAAATCCTTGTCATCACTGAACAGCTCCCAACCTATGCTGCCGGAGGAGTCGATAAAATGGGTTTCAAGGTTTTGAGGGTCAGCCAGCTCCTCCTCATCAAAGGTTGGCATCGGGAAAATATCGAGCTCTTTGAGGCTCCGCCCCTGGAACAGCTCGGTGACGGTACGCTCCAGGGCTACCTCAAAGCGAGGATGTGCTCCGAATGAGACGAAGCAGCCAGCTGTTTGCTGATGCAAAAGGGCGGCTCCAATCACAGGAAACTCACCACCGAGAGAGGCATCAAACAGCACCAGGGGGATCCCCTCTTCCCGTAAGCTGGCAACGGTTTGTGCGGTAGCCGGATAAAGATCCAGGACGGTCTGGGGGATCTCTGGCAGGCTTAGCCCATTGGCTATCACCCGGTTTTTGACATAGCGCTCCATGATTTCTGACAGCGCCTGAACTTTGGCTTCCGCCGGGGTATTTCCGGCAGCCATGCCGTTGGAAACATAGAGGTTTCCGATGAGGTTCACCGGAATATACAGGGTTTGACCGTCACGGACCCGCTCGAAGGGAAGGGTGCAGATCCCACGTCGCTCATTACCGCTTTGCAGATCGATGAGATCGCCGGGCATGAGTAGCTGCTCGGGATCATAGAATTGCCACATCTGGCTGTCCATCATCCCTTCTGGGAGCAGCTCTTCATCTTCAATCGTGAACCATCGCTCATTGGGGTAATGGACAAAGGGTTGCTCACTAAGCTCTGAGCCCAGGTAGTAGTCGGCAAAGAAGTAGTTGCACGACAGACGCTCAATATATTCACCCAGGGCCGAGGCGAGGGCTGCTTTTTTCGTGGCGCCTTTGCCATTGGTAAAGCACTGAGGGCAGTTGCGATCATGAATATGTACAGACCAGACATTGGGGAGTGGATTGAGCCAGGAGACCTCTTCAATGTCGAAGCCGTGCGCTGCAAGTTGTGACCGGAAACCTTCAATTGTCTCTTCCAGAGCGGCATCTTTGCTGGGGATAAAAGTTTTCATGATTGCAAGTTGTGTCGATAAAACGAGCGATTCTAGCAGGGAAGAGGGGGAGAGGGTAGTCTCGATTCCGTCAGGGTGAGATAAACTAGGGGCAGGAGCAGAGTAAATTTGGCTAGGGGGAATCCCCCACGGGAGTTGTACCTTATGACTAGAGCGTGCAATCCATTGGCTGAAGCTGAAGCTATCTATGACTGGCTTTGTAAACGCAGGCGTTATCTCAATCGCCATCCTGAATTGAGCCGGCAGGAGCAGAAAACCGCAAGATATTGTCGTCAGGAGCTTAAGGCTCTGGGCTATGAGCTCAGTAATGGCTGGGGCTATGGTTTTTTTGCAGATCTGAAGGTTGCAAAACCCAGGGGACGAGTTGCCTTTCGCTGTGACATGGATGCACTTCCAGTCGATGAAAGCCTTGAGCTTGACTACTGTGCCTTTGAGAAAGGAGCCGCTCACCTGTGTGGTCACGATCTGCATATGGCGATCCTGCTCGGTGTGGGTCGCCTATTGGCCGAGTACAAGTCGAAACTCCACTGCGATCTGCGTCTGATTTTTCAGCCCTGTGAAGAGCAGCTACCGGGAGGGGCGATCGGGATGATCGAACGCAACTGTTTGGAGGGGGTGGATGAGATCTATGCGATTCATAACGACCCACAGCAATCCGTCGGCCAGCTTTCGACTCGCAACGGACAGATCACTGCCAATGCCGATGCCTTTGAGCTTGAGATCATCGGCCGTGCCTGCCAGGCGGAGATGCCTCACCTGGGCCTGGATCCCATTATGGCTGCCGCAGAGCTGGTCGCTCACTGGCAGCACCTGGTGAGTCGGCGTTTCGCTCCGGATCACGGCGTAGTCCTCTCTGTGACTCAGCTTCATGCCGGAGATAGCTTTAACTCATTGGCGCAGACGGTTCACTGTCAGGGGATTGTTCGCACCTATACCCGGGAGGAGCAGCAGAAGATAGAGCACCTGATCCGTAGCTCCCTGTATGCCTACGAGGCCCAGGGTTATCGAATCGAGTTTCGTTTCATTAAGGGTTATCCTGCGGTTGAAAATCACCCCCAATGCGTCGAGCGGATTGCACAGGCAGCGGGTCAGTTGCTCACAGAGGGGCAGCTCAATACCCAGATGTCCCCCTATGGCAGCGGGGATGATTTTTCCTATTATCTGCATCAGATCCCCGGAGCCATGCTGTTCTTAGGCAGTAGCCAGGCCGAGTTCAGCGACGCCCACCCCCTGCACTCCCCCCACTATCAGGTGGATGAGCGCTGCATGCCCCTAGGCTGCGCACTATTGATGCAGCTGGCCCTTGATTTTAAAAAGTCCGGATAAGTCTGGATTACTCCTGCCCGGGAGTTCGCAGCTTTTTGAGATCAGAGGGGAGTTCGGGCTGACTGAAGGTGACCTGCATAAAATCGATAAAGGCCTGGTAACGGGCGGGCTGGCGAAGAGATCTCTGACTGACCAGGTAATAGCTTTCAATGGGAAGCTGATAATCGGTCAGCAGAGGGGTGAGCTGTCCCTGACGGATATAACTTTCTACGGATTTTTGCTCTAGCATGGCGATCCCAAGGCCATCCAGTGCTGATTGCAGCAGGGCTTCCTCATCATTGAGCCTGAGGTTATAGGGGCGGATCACAAATTTTTCCTGAGCCCCCTGTAACTGCCAGGTCTGAACGTCTGACTCATCATGAAGATTTAAGCCGATCAGTTGATGGTTCTTTAGATCCCGGGGGCGCTGGGGAAGGTTGTCGGTCTTCAGGTAATTTGGACTGGCAACTAACACGTATTCACTGGTCAGCAGCTTGCGGGCGATCTGCGCGGACTCCTCGCCCGGATCTGTGGTGATACACAGCTCACTGGGATGGCGGGGCAGGGGATCCTTATGGGCAACAAAGTTCAGGTTGAGTTCGATATCCGGATAGTAACGCATAAACTCAGGAAGCGCAGGGAGTAGTTGATGGATCCCAAACAGATGGGGAAGAGTGAGATTGAGAGGGCCTGAGATACAGCTTTGCTGCTGGATAATCGACTGCTCAATTTGAACCGCAGCCTCAAGCAGCGCCTGGAACTGAACAAAGGCGAGCTGACCTATTGGGGTCAGCACCAGCTGCTGATGATACTCGGTCAACAAAGAAACACCCAAGGCGCTCTCAAGGCCACTGATACGAAGTTGGATCTCTTCGGGAGTACTGCCCAACACCCGAGCGCCCTGCTGCAGGGAGCCCGCCTGTACGGTGCGGGTAAAGGCAACTACACCACTCCAGTCCATACACAGTCCAAACACTTTGTAACCTTTACCCCAAGTGTATCGCATGCTTGAGTAATTGCTTGTGAGATCAGGCTTTGAAAAGGCTCGCCCTTGATGGATAAGATTTTTTTCTGGTAGTGAGAGGCTTCACACCTTAAAAAATATAGGTAGACTACACTGCACTCTCAGCGCTTGAGAGCATCAGAGCACGGACGGTGTACGGATAAATCAAATGAACCAAGAGATAGCGCAGCTAACGGCTGCGATTGCAGCTCATCAAGAGCATTACCTGGCAGAGCTTGCCGAATGGGTTTCAATTGCCAGTGTGAATCAGAAGGGGAGTGCACCAGCGCCGTTTGGCGAGCCAATCGATCGCTGCCTGGAACGTGCTTTATCCTTTTGTGAGCAGCTAGGCTTTCGTACTTATAAAGACCCCAGTGGTTATTATGGCTACGCCGAGATCGGCGAGGGTGAGCAGATGCTAGGGATCCTGGGGCATCTGGATGTGGTGCCCGCCGGAGCCAGAGCTCTGTGGAGCAGCGATCCCTTCACTGCAACCATTAGAGATGGAGCTGTCTACGGTCGTGGTACCCAGGATGACAAAGGGCCACTGCTGGCGGCGATCTTTGCGGTTAAGGCATTGCTGGATAGCGGCGCGACTCTTCGTCATCGGGTACGTTTTATCTTTGGCACCGATGAGGAGACTTTGTGGCGTTGTATCGATCGCTATGTCCTCAATGAAGAGCTACCGGCTGCGGCCTTTACCCCGGACTCCACCTTTCCACTGATCAATGCCGAAAAAACCCTGATCCAGGGCAACCTGGTGTGTGAAGGCAGCCTGGATCTGACCCTTGAGTGTGGTGAGGCGTTTAATGCGGTGCCGGATCGCGCAAGCTATCAGGGAGAGCAGGCAGATGCTCTGGCCGAGGCCCTGGACTCCCTGGGCTTTGACTATGAGCAGGATGAGGACTGCATCCTGGTTTTGGGAAAAGGAGCACACGCTTCGGTCTGTGATCAGCAGGGAATCAATGCGATCACCCGTCTGTGTCAGGGATTGCGCCAGGTAGGTATGACCCATCCACTGCTCAAATTTGTGACCGAAGTCGGTGTGGATCCCAATGCGCAGTCTGTGTTTGGAGATGCCTCGGATGCACAAAGCGGTAAGCTGACACTCAATATCGCTAAGATCTGCATCGGCCATGAGAAGGCGGTCCTGGGGATCGATGCCAGGATGCCGGTCACTGTGAAAAAGAGCCTGTTTGATGAGGTGATGGTGGCGGCAGCCCGGGATTATGGTCTGGAGTATCATGAGCGGCACTGTCTCAATGCCCTGTATGTCTCTGAAGACTCGACACTGGTAGAGACCCTGCGCAGCAGCTTTGAGGATGTGACAGGTCTCAATGGTGAGCCTCGCTCCTCCGGTGGTGCAACCTATGCACGAGCGATTCCGAACTGCGTCGCCTTTGGGCCGGTTCTACCGGGTCGGGATAAGGTTGAGCATATGCCAGACGAGCATATCATCATCGAGGATATGCTACAGACCATGACCATCTATGCCCTGGCGATCAAGCGTCTGCAGGAGCAGGAGTTATAATCCGAGCTTGAACAGCTGACAGTGAGGGGAGGAAGCTCCCCTTACTGTGAATGTTCGGAGTTTATGCCTTGAAACTGGTCCAGATCGGCGCGTGATCTGAGGGTTTTTCAATGCCGCGCAGCTCATAATCGATCCCGGATTCCTCGATCCGATCCACCAGGGGCGAGGTTGCCAGGATCACATCGATGCGCAGTCCACGGTTATCATCAAAACCGCGCGAGCGGTAATCAAACCAGGAGTACTGCTCTGTTTGCTCCGGATGAAGGTGGCGGAAGCTATCCGTCAGTCCCCAGGATTGAAGGGTATCCAGCCACTCACGCTCCTCGGGCAGGAAGGAGCATTTACCTGTCTTAAGCCAACGCTTTTTATTGTTATCGCCAATTCCGATGTCCAGATCGGTTGGGGAAACATTGATATCCCCCATCACCACCAGAGGCTCATCTGCCTGTTGATGCTCAGCCAGGTAGCGATTGAGATCTTCATAAAACTTTCGTTTGGCGGGGAATTTCACTTCATGCTCGCGGTTTTCTCCCTGTGGAAAGTAACCATTGAGTACCCGAATAAGCTTGCCATTTTCATCCGGGTAGCTGGCCATGATCATCCGACGCTGGGCATCTTCATCATCGGTCGGGAACCCTTTTTGAACTTGCTGAGGCTCTGCAAGGCTCAATAGAGCGACGCCATAATGGGCCTTTTGGCCGTGGAAAACCACGTGATAGCCCATCTCTTTGATGGCATCCAGCGGAAACTGCTCATCATGAACCTTGATCTCCTGCAGGCCGATGACGTCGGGCTTGTGCTTGTCGATCAGGGCCTGAAGCTGGTGGAGTCTGGCTCTGAGTCCGTTGATGTTAAAGGATACGATCTTCATGATAACTCGAAGGTTATGAGTGATGAGGCGATGGTACTGGATCCTCGATAATAAATCACCCGGCTGGAAGTAGGGGATTGGGGGGATTTGACCTGCGGTCAGCTTATCTCTCTGTCCTTCGGACTAGTATTTATGGCTTCGCCATATGGCCGTATTCGCCCGGCAGTCGAGTTACTTTGGTATCGCTCAAAGTAACCAAAGGCTCACTTCGGAACGATGTTCCCGACATCGACCTGCGTGGCTCGGCATCCTGCCTCGAAATAATAAAACACCAATAAGAATATAAAATACCTCTGAAGCTAAATCGAAGAGAGGAAGTTCGATACTCCGTGAGCGAGCGCTGAGGTGAGCCGTTAAGAATTAAGGTTGAGCTGCATGGATGCCGCGAGGGCTTAGCCATCACAGGGAAGTGATGTCTAAGCTGCGCCTTAATCCTTAGGGGCACCGAGGATTCAGCGAGATCCGGGGCACGAGGGGATTGCAAAGGGGAAAGGTGTTTGCCCCTTTGCCTGCCGCCGGTCAGCACCGGCACTTGCAGCGCAGCTGCAAACAGCCATGCGCAGCACAATTGAAGGTTCGCTATTGGTACAAAGCGAACTTAGCCCCCTTCGGACTGATTATTTGTGCCTTTGGCACAATTGCCGCTACCGAGCGGCGGCGGGAAAAGGCCGCTTCCAGGCATCCAGCCTTTCTCGACATTAATACATCCCTGTATGGCTGGATATGCTTGTCCAATACCCTCTTCACTCCCAAGGACACCCAGGTATTTCGCTTGTTTGCCCTACGGGCTGTTGTTTTGTGCCTTCGGCACAGATGCCACTGCCGAGTGGCGGCGGGTCAGGGGGACTGCTCACCCGGTCCCCCTAACAACCCCGAGGGAGCCCTGAAATTTCCCTTATCCTCGGTTTGCCTTGTGAATCAAGAGAACGGACAAACCGCACATCCATGTGCGGGTCGTCCGCTCACAGCCTCCATGCTGTGAGCTCTTGTTCACTGCGGCTCACCTCAGGGGAAATTGACAGGGAATGAAGAGTCTTTCTCCGATTTGGTTTTGAGGAGTTATTACGATACCTCTCAAGTCTTCAAGCTAAATCACTGAGTCAACTCGCAGAGAGGGAGTTTGCTCCCCCGTGAGCGAGCGCCGAGGTGAAGCATAGAGGATTGGAGTTGAGCAACAGGACGTTGCGAAAGCGTAGCCAGACCATGGAAGGTCTGTCTACGCGGTGCTTCAATCATCAGCTGAACCGAGGAGAAAGCGAGATCTGGGGCGCCCCGGGAGATGCAAGAGGGTGCGGGCGGGCGCACCTTCTTGCCTGTTTCCGGTCAGCACCGGCATATGCAGCGGCGCTGCAAGTCAGCCGTGCGTAGTACAAAAAATAGTTAGCTATTGGAACAAAGTGAACCTCAATCATTTGACCTGCAGTCAGCTATTTTGTGCCTTTGGCACAATTGTCCGGCCGCGGACAGCGGGAAGAAGGTATTGCTTGTCCAATACCCTCTTCACTCCCAAGGACACCCCGGTATTTGCTTCATCCTCCAGTTTCAAATTCGCAGAGGTACAGGCAAACAGTACATCCATGTACTGATTGCCCTTTCATCGCATCCCTGCAATTCACCCTCTGCTCCTATTTGAAACTTTCGGCGCAAATAAGCGGGGCCCAACTTCCCCGTGAGCGAGCGCTGAGCAATAACTTGGGGATTTGAGGTCGAGCGACAGGATGTCGTGAGAAAACAACCGGGATAGGGACATCCCGTTTGTTTGGTGCCTACAATTCCCTGTTATTGTGAAGATAAAGCGAGATCCGGGGCGCGAGGGGATTGCAAAGGGGAAAGGCGTTTTGCCCCTTTGCTCGCTGTCGGGCGATCCCGACATTCATGCAGCGCAGCTGCAAAAAGGCTATCCGCAGGATATATAAGGTTCGCTTTTGGTTCAAAGCAAACTGAAGCTCTTTGTTTTTCGGGCAGAGTTTGGTGACAGTAGGATGTATTTGACTGCAAACGGTATTAAACCGTGACAAATTTGAAAAACTTTTTCTGATAGTCTGCCGGGGTCAGTCCTGTGTGCTTCTTGAATAATCGCCTGAAAAAGCTAACGTTTTCATACCCGACGTCGCTGGAGATCTCATCAAAGGATTTTCTCCCATCCTCTAATGCTTTTTTGGCTTTTTCAGTTCTCAGAAGCTGTATATAGTTCACAACCGTCAGCCCCGTGGCAGCCTTAAACCGTCGGTTGAAATTGCGGGTACTCATCCCTGCTTTCTCGGCGAGTGTTTCGTTGGGTAAGTTCTGACTGAAGTTATCTTCCATCCACTCCTGAGCCTTTAATATTTTAGGATCCTGGTGATTTTTCTCAGGAACAAACATGGCAAATGGTTGCTGTGCAACCCGGCCTAAGTCAATTAAAGTACATCGAGAGCTTTGCAGGGCGATCTCTTTCCCACAGTACTTGTTGATGAGATAGAGTGACAAGTTTAGATCGGCCGTCACCCCACCGCCACAAAATAGGCGGCCAGCATCTGTCACCATTACATCCGTTCTCAGATCAACCTTGGGAAATGCTTTTTTAAACTCCTCTGCCACTCCCCAATGCGTGGTTGCAGTTTTTCCATCTAATAGACCGGTGGCGGCAAGGGTAAAGGCACCCGTACATACACTCGCCAGGTCAGCACCATTTTCATGACACTTCTTAAGCCATGCTACTTTTGCAAAAAACTCTTCATTACGCTCCCGGAAGTAGAACCCCTGGGAAGGAATGAGTATCAAATCAGCGGAGTCAACCTCTTTCACCGAGCAGTGTGGTGTGACGGAAACACCATTGGTTGCCATTGCCGGGCGGCCGTCCATGGTGACAATTTTCACATCAAAATAGGGTGAGGGCTTGTCCCCCATGATGCCATTCCAGAGCACCCCAGCCTGTAAGAATATGTCCATGGGGCCGCCGATACTTGAAAACAAACAGTGATCTGAGGCGAGGATGACGACTTTTTTCATATTTGAACCTGGGTTGTCCCTATCAGACTTTATTCGTCCTTTTTGATGCTTACCGGGGAGATTGTCAAGGGATATATTACCCCTGAATGAGGCTCGAACAGACGAGAGGATAGCAAGATGCAAATACTGGCGATAAGTAAGACCAATGAAGGCACAACACCTGATAAGGTAAGGCCCCTGATGGAGGCCGAGGTCAAGCATACCCTTGAATCCTACCTGGAGGGAAGCATCCGTAATTTCTGGTTCAAAGTGGGAACCCGTGGTGTTGTATTCATGTTGGAGTGTGCAAACGAAGAGGAAGCACAGGCTAAGTTGGGAGAGCTTCCATTAGTGAAAGCCGGGTTTCTTGATTTCGACCTCATTTCACTTCAGCCCCTGACGCCTCTGGGTACATTGATTGGTTTAGAGATGGCCCCTTGAGGTCTATATCAGTGATGCGTGAAAGAGCCTGGGGCGACATACTCGCCCCAGGCTCTTTCACATCTCGTCTTGGAAATTTTATCTTCAGTTATTTCTCTGCCATAAGCCATAAGCCATAAGGCACTCTTTGAGGCTATTGCCCAATATCCGAGGCTTAATCTGCTCTCTTCCCTTCACCCGGAAAGTTTATTCTGTCTTCTCTCACCGATAAACCGGGAATTGTGATTATCGACAAACCCGTATGCCGCAGCTCATGGACTCATGGCTAAAGCTGGTTAAGATGAACTTGGATGTCTCTTCATCATTTCGTCAATCACCTAAGGTATAGGAACATGAGGCAACAATATCATTTCAGGCAATCCAGTCAGGGGCTATTAGCCTGGGATGTTTTTCGTTTAATTGAACTCTCCCGCTCCCTTGAGATCATTGAAATTCCCATTAGTGAGATTCAGGAGCTTGATGAGCCTTTTTGGTATGAGTTGGGCGGGGCTTCACCCACCTGTCGGAGCCTGTTGGAGCACCTAAGGCTGATTGAAGGTGCCGATCTCAGTTACCCGATCATCTTATGCCACCGGGGGCGGGTGATGGATGGGATGCATCGGGTGTGTAAGGCCCTCTCAATGGAGCGTTCTCATATCCATGCAGTTCGGTTTAAAACCTATATAGAGCCAGATTATATCGGTGTCATTCCCGAAGAGCTGGCATACGATGCTATAGATTAACGGCTTTGTATCACGAGGAGTGGGGAAAGGTCTTGCGACCTATAATTGAGGTGTAGACCGATTAAATCTTCAGGGGGGCTGATGTCAGTCACCGGCAACAAAGAGCATGGTTCTTTTTTCATTGAGGAGATCTTTCCCCGGGTCGTCCTGGGCCGCCTTAACGGTGCCTGGAATCTTGATATGGCACAAAGGGCCTGTGACGACGTGATTGCTCTTGCCGAAAAGCTAAAGGATAAGCCGTGGGCCGTGATTACGGATATGCGGCATTGGGAGCTGGCTCCTCAAGAGGTTTTCAAGGCTTTTGAAGCAACCCAGGCCCAGTTGATGACTAAGAATCTCAGGGTTCATGCGATTATTCCCAGTAATAAGATTCAGGAGAGCATGGTTCAGCGCAGTCAGAACGTCCAGAGCATGCTAAATCAGGTGTTTCTCGATTACGATGAAGCCGTGAACTGGTGTCTGAGGCAGTTAGAGATGATTGAAGAGTGAGCCTGACCATCCTGGAGCCGGTTTCACGCAACCCTGTCCTTTAACGGGTCATTTTCTTCACAAATACCACCACGAACAGGGCGATGGTGAAACTGCCGGTAAAGGCTTCAATGGCTGCAACCATCCGAGAGCTACCGATGGGGATAAAATCACCATAGCCCAGGGTAGTGAAGGTCACCACACTGTAGTAGAGGCACTCGCTGAAAAATAGCATATTAGCCCAAACACCCTTGGATAGGTCAAAACGAGCAGCCTGGCCATCGTAGACGATGCCCGCATAGAAATAGAACAGGGCACAGGTGAAAATCAGCAGCATAGAGAAGAGGATCACCCGAATCGGCTCTTCACCGTAGCCACACAGGAGATCGACCAGTTTGGAGAGCATCCGGCGCACACTAAATAGCGGGAGCTGCATGCGGCGCATAGTGAGCTCTTTGCGGGTAAATAATCCGGTCATCCCCACGATTCCCTCATAGTCAGCAGCCTTGCGAAGGGAGCGGTAGATCTCCTCTGCCTGCTGATAGCAGTCGAGCTCCAGGGCATGATCGTGCTCTTTATGGGCTGTTTTCGCCATCTTCTCCTGCAGGAGCTTGGGGCCGATCTTGATATTATCTATTTTGGCATCATGCAGGCGGATCCCCAGAAGATTGGCTTCCTTGATACTGGCACAGTGAATATTCGCCTCGCGTAGATCAGCCTTCATCAGGCTGGAGCGATCCAGCTTAACCTTGAAAAGGTGGGCGCCCTGTAGGTTCGCCCGATAGAGATCGGCGCCGGTCAGATCGTACCCAAGTTTTGAGCCATCCCGGACCAGATAGACCCCCTGGAGATTGGCTCGGGCCAGGCGGATCCCCCTGAGAAGCCCTCCGGATTTTGCATATTCCTCAAGCTTCTTGGGGATATCTTTGCCATCCTTGACGATACTGCCATCGTGCCAGTAACAATAGCCGCTGTCTCCGGCCTCATTGTGACAGCGGTGGCCCGAAACTTCATGATACTGGCAGTACTTGGGAGTCATAACCCTCTCCTGAAGATGGCAATATGCTATCTGTGATTCCTGTTTTTAGCATAGCTAGTTCTGACTGCTTGCCCTACTTTGCACCCAGATAGAGCACAAAAAGGATGAACAGGATGAACAGGATTGACAGAAACAGCCAGGAGGGCGCCTTGAGCAGGTGGTGGCTATCCAGGTAGCTATCGGTACGCCTGTGCCCATCATCTGCCCTGAAAAGGCGTAACAGCTTTGAGATGATCAGCAGTAGATAGAGCCAGCATACGGCGGAAATAAAGCCGGGAAGTAACCCCTGATAACTGGCTTCTGACAAAGAGACCAGCTGCGCAAACTTGGGGAGTTGCTCCATGATAATTTTAATGAACCAATCTCCCGGATAGAAGTAAAGCCACAGGCTCCAGGCCCAGATATCTGAACCACTGAACTGGCCATCCTGGTTCATGTCAATCACAAACTTCCATGTCCGCATTGTTCACTCCCAGCCAATCCCTATGAATTTGGATGCTACTTGAGCTCCTGGAATTCATCGTTGAGCTGTTCAAAGCGCTGTTGGTGAGCTTCTCCCAGGGGGAGCCCCTCTAACAGGCCTAACGCATTACGGCATTCGGTTCTGAACTCTCCGCTGGTTTTTTTCTTGTCGCTTTTAATGATGTGTATCAGAGCCTGAATTTTATTGAGAACCGCACTGGTGTTGGCGGGCAGCTTTTTCAGCGCTCCACGAAAACACTCCAGGGCCTGCAGATAATCCCCGGATTGATAAGCCTGGATACCCTCCCGGTTGAGTTGGTTATACTGCTCCTGCTTTTTCGAGAGCTGATCACCCTCTTTGACTATATCCAGGGTTGCACTGGTCAGAGAGTCAACACCGTCCCGACCTTTGAGGTGCTCACTCAGGGTCTGGGCATATTCAAATTCACCCAGTTGCAGCAGGCCATGGATGGTACTACTAATCAGCGCCGGGTCGCTTTCACTCAGCTCCTTAAGGCAGGATTCAGAGGCCTTATACAGCTTTTTTTTACCCTGCATCAGATCGCCACGGGCGATCTGTACCCTGGCGTGGCAGATATCCTCAAAGTGGTCAAAATCAAAATCTGGATCCCGAATAAGTTCACGCTTTGCTTTGAATAACACGGTATTGACCTGTTTACTGAGATTGGCGATGTGGTATGGATCACCACTGTGTTGCGCAAACAGGATCAGGCTTCCGATGTAATTATCCAGGTATTGAGGGTTTTGTTTCAGGGAGTGACGGGACAGATCCAGCACATTACTCAAAGACTCTTTGAGCAATCCGTAATCATTATTGCGCATCGCAATCTTGGCCGTCATTTTCTGCAGGTTGATTGACTGAGGGGAGAGCTCGGTGGCCTGGGCTAGGATCTTCAGCGCCCGATCACCCTCCTGGCGTTGATCGTAGCACTGTGCCAGCCAGTGATAGGCTTCGACCTGAAGCGGGTTTTTACGCACCACGCTTCGCAGCAAAGGCTCGGCATCATCAAAGCGTTCAACCTGAACATAGGCTCTGCCCAGCATGATCTTGGCCCAGGTCACCGGGGTTTTTTCGATCAGTGGCTCCAGATCATCGATCGCCTTCTGAGGCTCTTTAAGCTTGAGGTGGATTTCGGCTCGCAGGCATCGGCAAAAGCCGGCATATCTGGGGTTGTCCTGAATGTGCTGATCACAGAGGTCGACCACCTTGGGGTAGTCCTGTTTCTGCAGATAGAAAAACAGATCATGCAGGGTACGCTTTTTCTCCACACTGCGTTGTAAGCGCAATAAAAACTGATTCTGAGAGAAGGGCTTCATCAGGTAATCATCGGGCTCCATCTCCAGAGCACTGAGCACCATGGCACGGCTGTTATCTCCGGTGATGATAAAAAACAGGCTGCTGGTGGGGATCAGATCATTTTGCCTGAGCTCATCGAGAAGCTGCCGGCCGTTACGTCCGGTGCCCAGGTTGTAGTCGACCAGAAAGATATCGAACTTCTTATTTTTGCAGATCTTTAAAGCTTCTTCGGCGTTATCCGCCAGAGTGATATCACTCAGGCCGATATTCTGTAGCATCGCTTTCATCATTACCTGAAAGGCGCGCTGATCATCGACCAGTAGCAATTTTTTACCATCAAAAAAGCTTCCCATAAGTCTTCCATGAGCCTGTGGTTGTTATTGATGGATAACCCCTGCTGTCATCACATCACTTTAATTATTAGAGATCCTGAGAAAGACGCCAGAGTAAATGGCTAAAATTGGCCCGATTGGGACTTACACTGGTGAATTGTTCGTCGATGCAGCCAGACAGAAAGGGCATTGCTGCCAGCGCCATTATTTTCCTGAAAATTTATGATAGAGTCTTTGGCTAGTCAGAGGCTGCTCCAGCGGGCCTTTCCGAGCGTATTCAACAGTTGCGACACGATGACAAAACCTTTTGATCTGGTAATTATTGGTGGTGCCATGACAGGGGCCACCCTGGCTTGTGCCCTGAGCACAGAGCTGGCTCGAGCGGGCAGCGTGATGAAGATCGCTGTCATCGACTCTCATGCGCCACAACCCGAGGAGCATCCCGGATTTGATGGCCGCAGTGTTGCTTTTGCGGCGGGTACCTGCCAGCGACTCGATCATTATGGGATCTGGCCTGAGCTGGCTGCCAAGGCTTACCCCATTCGCTCGATCCATGTCACTGATCTGGGGCATGCCGGACGGGTACTTCTTGAAAGCTCAGAGCATCACTGTGATGCCTTTGGTCAGGTGCTGCAGCTACACCAAGCCGGAGCAGTCTTTAACCGGGCCCTTCAGAGCAGTGGCTGTGAGCTTTTGATCCCGCGCCGGGTCATGCAGATCGAGCGGGAGGCCGAGAGGGTGACTCTTCACCTTGATAATGGGGAGCGGATCCAGACCCGGTTGCTGGTACTGGCCGATGGCGGCCGCTCACCATTACGTGACCAACTGAAAATTCCGTTGCGGCGTATCGATTATGGGCAGTACGGACTCACTGCAGTGGTCGAGGCCAGTGCGCCTGTTGCCGGCCGCGCCTTTGAGCGCTTTACCCCGGAGGGTCCACTTGCCCTGCTGCCACTGGATGATAGCCATTTTGGTGTGGTCTGGTCTGTGGGTAAAGAGCTCAGGGAAACCCTGGCCGGGCTCGATGATCGGGCATTTCTGAGCAGGCTTCAGCAGAGCTTTGGGTTTCGCCTCGGACGACTACGGCTAAAGGTGCGCCAAAGCAGCTACCCGCTACAAATCCAGCTGGCGGATTATCCCCTGAGCCATCGTGTCCTGCTGCTGGGTAATGCTGCTCACAGCCTGCACCCGGTTGCCGGACAGGGGTTTAACCTAACGATGCGCGATATCGATGCACTGACAGAGGTGCTGGTCGATGCTCATAACCGCGGTGAGGACCCGGGTGCTTTTTCCGTATTGAATCGCTATTGGCAGCAACGCAAGAGCGATGTTGAGCAAACCTCAAGACTCACCAGCTCTTTGGTTGCCTGTTTCTCTAATCACTATTGGCCTCTGGTGTGTGGCCGGACTCTGGGGATGAAGGGGATGGCGCTACTTCCATCGCTCCAGCGCTCCCTGGTTCGACGCACCATGGGGATCACACAAGATAGATAACAAGATGCAAGTTTTTGATGTGGTAATTATCGGGGGAGGCATGGTTGGCCTGACCCTGGCGGGAGCTCTCAGGGGGCAGGGGTTATCTATCTGTGTCCTCGAATCTTCATCTATGCCTCAAAGTCCGGCCGGTGCCCCAAAGACCCGGGTCAGTGCCCTGAGCCTGGCCAGTCAGTCGATACTGCAGCGAATTGGTGCCTGGCAGCATCTGGATAGCTCGCGGATCCAGTCCTATCACTCGATGAAGGTGTGGGAGAAGGATAGCTTTGGCAAGATTGAGTTTGATACCCGTGGACAGCTTGGTGATGAGCTCGGAGCGATCGTTGAAAATTCGGCCCTGCAGTATGCTCTGTGGCAGAGCCTTGGGGGCGCCTCGGATGTTAGCCTGATGACCGGGCAACAGTTGCAAAAGCTGTCGGTAGGTGAGGGAGGAGCCTTTATCCTGACCGAACAGGGCGAGCCAATCATGGGACGCTTGGTGGTTGCGGCCGACGGGGCTCACTCCAAGGTGCGCAAGACTCTGGATCTGCCCCTGACCCAGTGGGATTATGGTCATCATGCCCTGGTGGCGACGATTCGCTGTGAGCGTCCCCACCAACAGCAGGCCCGGCAGATCTTCTCCGATCAGCAGATCCTGGCCTTTTTACCACTGTGGGAAGAGGATCTCTGCTCCATCGTTTGGTCGATGCCGCCTGAGATGGCTGAGGAGCTCAAGAGCTGTGATGAGGCGACTTTCAATAAACGCCTGAGCCAGACCTTTAATATGGAGTTGGGGCTCTGTCAGCTTGAGGGAGAGCGACATTCTCACCCCCTGACCATGCGCTATGCCCGTTCTTTTGCCGGTGAGCGCTTTGCCCTGGTGGGAGATGCGGCCCATACCATCCACCCACTGGCGGGCCAGGGGGTCAATCTTGGTCTGCTGGATGCAGCCTCTCTGGCCGAGGTATTGCTTGGCTCATCTTCTGAGGGGGAGGCTTTTGGCAGTTATCGGCAACTGCGTCCCTATGAGCGCTGGCGAAAAGCGGAAGCGATGAAGATGATCGCCCTGATGGAAAGTTTTAAGCACCTGTTTTCAGGAGCAAACCCCCTTAAAAAACTAATCCGAGATATAGGGATGAGCGCGACTAACCGGATGGGCTTTGTTAAAGAAAACCTCATCCGAAGGGCATGTGGCCTGGAGGGAGACCTCCCTGAGATCGCCAGACCCCGGGCTGAAACCAAATAAATTTAGATTAAATATGTTACAGGTTGTTTCTTAAATGTTGGCGCGCCGGTATAATCGGGCGGCGCTGCTGACCCAACCCGATGCAGGGTCGGCCCCTAGCAAAGGAGCACTAAGGATTTCTATGAGCAGAAAAACAGCCCTTTATGATAAACACCTGGAAGCTGGCGCCAAGATGGTGGACTTCCATGGTTGGGAGATGCCGATCAACTATGGCTCTCAGCTGGAAGAGCACCATGCGGTGCGTCGCGATGCCGGTATGTTTGATGTCTCTCATATGACGGTCGTGGATCTACAGGGCGAAAAAAGCCAGGCGATGCTGCGCTACCTACTGGCCAATGATGTCGCCAAGCTCAAAACCCCCGGAAAGGCTCTTTATAGTTGCATGCTTAACCCTCAGGGTGGGGTAATCGATGATCTGATCGTCTATTATCTGGCGGATGATCACTATCGGATGGTGGTTAACTCTGCAACCCGTGAAAAAGATCTGGCATGGATCGATCAGCAAGCCACTGCCTTTGGCATTGAGCTGATCGAACGCACTGAGCTTGCGATGATCGCGGTGCAGGGGCCGAACGCGGTCGCTAAGGTTGGGGCTGTTCTGGGCGAAGATCGTCAGCAGCAGCTTGAGGGGATGAAGCCTTTCTTTGGGCGTCAGCTGGGCGATCTCTTTATCGCCAGCACAGGTTATACCGGTGAAAAAGGCTATGAGATCCTGGTGCCGGAATCACAGATTACTGAGCTGTGGCAGGCATTGCTGGATGCGGGGGTAGCCCCCTGTGGCCTGGGAGCCCGTGATACCCTGCGTCTTGAAGCCGGGATGAACCTGTATGGTCAGGATATGGATGAGCAGACCTCGCCGCTGGCGGCAAATTTGGGCTGGACCATAGCCTGGGAGCCCGAGGATCGTGATTTTATCGGCCGAGAAGCCCTGCTGAGCTACAAAGAGGGGCAGGATACAGATAAAATGGTCGGCCTTATCATGGAAAGTAAGGGTGTATTACGTCCGGGCCAGGCCGTGGTGTTTGAAGCCGAGGGCCGTGAGCTGCGTGGCGTGATCACCAGTGGCAGTTTTTCTCCAACGCTGGGCTACAGCATTGCATTTGCACGCGTTCCCCGTCAGATCGGCGAGCAGGCCGAGGTTGAGATCCGAAATAAGCGTGTTGCGGTGCGTGTGGTTAAGGCCGCTTTCGTTCGCAATGGGCAGAGTATTTGCTAAAACGTCCCCAATAGAGGAACCCCCAATGAGTAATATTCCTTCCGAGTTGAAGTACACCACCTCACATGAGTGGATTCGTGTCGAGGAGAATGATGAAGTGGTATTGGGTATTACCGAGCATGCGCAGGAGCTGCTGGGTGATATGGTCTTTGTTGAGCTTCCTGAAGTGGGACGCGAGATTGATGCGGGTGAGGATTGTGCCGTTGCCGAGTCGGTCAAGGCGGCTTCCGATATCTATAGTCCCGTTGGTGGTGAGATCCTTGCGGTCAATGAGGATCTGGAAGATTCCCCCGAAAATGTAAACAGCGATCCTTTTGGTGACGGCTGGATCGTGCGGATCAAGCTGTCTGATCCTTCTGAGCTGGCAGAGCTGCTGGATGCTGAGGCCTACCAGGGCCTCCTTGAAGATGAGTAATTGAGCAACGCCCCGTAAGGGGCGTTACTTTTTGACCTTTGCCGATCGGATCTTTGTGATCTGAGACCTTTACCCCCAATGACAAAGGAACCCTGAATGAGGCTTTCCCTGGCTGAACTGGAACAAAATCAACAATTTATCGATCGTCATATCGGCCCTGATGCCGAACAGACCGCATCCATGTTAAACACCATCGGGGTTGACTCGATGGCTCAGTTGATTGAGCAAACCATTCCACCGACAATCATGAACGCCAAGCCTCTTGGTGTAGGTGCTCCTATGAGCGAGGCCAATGCCCTGTCTCGCTTGCGAAAGATTGCCAGTCAGAACGAACTGCGCAAGAACTATATTGGGTTGGGGTATTATGACACCCTGTTGCCCGGGGTGATCCAGCGTAATGTGCTGGAAAATCCGGGCTGGTATACCGCTTATACACCATATCAGCCGGAGATCGCCCAGGGGCGGCTCGAGGCGCTGTTAAACTTCCAGCAGATGTGTAGCGATCTGAGTGGAATGGAGCTGGCGAACGCTTCTATGCTGGATGAGGCGACGGCGGCGGCCGAAGCGATGGCGATGGCCAAGCGGGTGTCGAAAAATCGTAAGGCGAACACCTTTTTCGTTGCCGAGGATGTTCATCCGCAAACCATAGATGTGGTTCGTGAGCGTGCCAGTTATTTCGGGTTTGAACTGGTTGTGGCACCGGCGGCCGAGGTGGTGAATCACACCCTGTTTGGAGCCCTGTTCCAGTACCCCTCGACCACGGGTGAACTGCTGGATCTGCGTCCCTGGACCGAATCTTTGCATCAGCAAAAGGCGATCTCCTGTGTGGCGACGGATCTATTGTCTCTGACCCTGTTGACCCCTCCGGGTGAGATGGGAGCCGATATTGTGGTGGGAAGCAGCCAGCGTTTTGGGGTGCCCATGGGTTACGGTGGCCCCCATGCCGCCTTCTTTGCGACCCGGGAGTCTTTTAAGCGTGCGTTACCCGGAAGGGTTATCGGTGTCTCTCAGGATAGACACGGCAACAAGGCGTTGCGGATGGCCCTGCAGACCCGAGAGCAGCATATCCGTCGTGAAAAGGCTAACTCTAATATCTGTACCGCTCAGGTGTTACTGGCCAACATGGCCGCATTCTATGCGGTTTATCATGGACCTCAGGGGCTCAAGACCATAGCACAGCGAGTCCACCGCCTGACCGATATTCTGGCTAAGGGCCTGATGGACAGGGGATATCGCCTGAGCCACGATAGCTGGTTTGATACCATTACCCTGGAAACCAGTGAGCGGGGGGCGATTCTCAAGCGTGCCGAGATGCATAAGGTGAACCTGAGAATGGATCGCCCGGGTGAGATCGGGATCTCCTTGGATGAGACCACCTCGGTTGCCGATGTTGCTGAGCTGTTTGATGTGTTGCTGGGGAAGGAGCATGGGCTGGATGTCAGGGCCCTGGATCGGGAGCTGATCCAACACCCTTACCACTCGATTAAACCTGCTTTGCAGCGCAGCAGTGATTACCTGACCCACGAGGTGTTTAATCGCTACCACTCAGAAACCGAGATGCTGCGTTACCTGCATCGCCTGGAGCGCAAGGATCTGACCCTAAACTACGGCATGATCCCTCTGGGTTCCTGCACCATGAAGCTCAATGCAACCTCCGAGATGCTGCCGGTGAGCTGGCCCGAGTTTAGCCGGATGCATCCATTTGCTCCTCTGGAGCAGGCCAAAGGCTATTTGCAGCTGATCGATGAGCTGCGTGATGCCCTGGCCAAGGTCACCGGCTATGATTCGGTCTGCATGCAGCCAAACTCAGGTGCCTCGGGAGAGTACGCAGGCTTGCTGGCGATTCAGAAATACCATGCTTCGCGTGGTGAGGGAGAGCGTAACGTCTGTCTCATTCCAAGCTCCGCCCATGGTACCAATCCCGCCTCGGCTCAGATGGCGGGTCTCAAGGTCGTGGTGGTTGCCTGTGATAAAGAGGGCAACATCAGCCTGGATGATCTCACGGCCAAAGCTGAGCAGCATCAGGAGGAACTCTCCTGCGTGATGGTGACCTACCCATCCACCCACGGGGTGTATGAGGAAACAATTCAGGCGGTATGTGAGATCGTGCATCGCTGTGGTGGCCAGGTCTATCTGGATGGTGCCAATATGAATGCTCAGGTTGGTCTGACCAATCCGGGATATATAGGTGCCGATGTTTCTCACCTGAACCTGCATAAGACCTTTGCTATTCCTCACGGTGGCGGTGGTCCGGGCATGGGACCTATCGGGATCAAGTCTCACTTAGCGCCTTTTGTGGCGGGCCATAGCCTGGTCAAAGAGGGATTAGCCAGCGATGATAACGGAGCTGTCTCTGCGGCACCCTTTGGCTCAGCCAGTATCTTGCCAATCAGCTGGATGTACCTGGTGATGCTGGGGGATGAGGGCCTCAAGCGTTCTACCGAGGTGGCGATCCTCAATGCCAACTATGTTGCACATCGCTTGAAGGATGCCTATCCGGTCCTGTATACCGGCCGTCATCACAGGGTGGCTCATGAGTGCATCATCGATCTGCGGCCACTGAAGGAGCAGACCGGGATCACCGAGCTGGATATCGCCAAACGTCTGATGGATTACGGCTTCCATGCGCCGACCATGAGCTTCCCGGTTGCTGGTACTCTGATGATTGAGCCAACTGAGTCTGAATCTAAGTATGAGTTGGATCGATTCATCGAGGCGATGCTGTCGATTCGTGCCGAGATCGACAAGGTTGGGTGCGGCGAGTGGCCGGCTGAGGATAACCCCTTGGTCAATGCCCCCCACACTGAGCTGGATCTGATGCAGCCCGAGTGGGGTCATCCATATTCACGTGAAGAGGCGGCTTATCCGGCAGCTTGTGAGCGTGGCAATAAGTTCTGGCCAACCGTGGCCCGGGTGGATGATGTGTATGGCGATCGCCATCTGTTCTGCTCCTGTGTACCGGTAGAAGAGTACGCTTAATATATCCTGAAATCTCAGGTGTAAAAATCCGGCCCAGGTGGCCGGATTTTTATGGCCCAGGGTGAGCCTAGGGCTTTTTCAGCTGCGGTGGTGAGCACAAAAGTGAAAGCACTAAGCTGATTTACAAAGAGTATGAGGGTGACCTGTCGGTCATAAGTTATCCCGATCACAGAGGTTGAAAAATAAGATTGCCATTCTCAAATGGCTGAGGGAGCATGTAAGGACTCAGTTACATGAGCCTGGCTCATAAAATAACTGGGGGCAGCAAGGGAGCTGCAACGACAGACTGAAGAACTCAGGAGGAGTTTAAGATGGATCTTATCGCAATCGATTGCCGTAAGTTATATCGTGCCACTTCGAATTCTCTCATCACCTTTATCCGCAATGAACGAGGCAGTAATGCCATTGAATATGCCTTGATTGGCGTTGCTGTAGCCGGCCTTGAGAGCCATTTTTTTGGAAGTCATGGCCCGGTCATTGAAGCGATCGGCGGCTTATTTAATCACTTGGCCGATATTTTGAATCAGGCGGCGCAGATGCACTAATGTTTCACTGAACACCAAAGGAGCTCATCAGCTCTTTGAGGCGGCCGTTCGCGCGAATGGTCGCCAGCCCCTGACGGTAAACCTCAATGATCTCCTTGTGTTGAGGGTGCTCTTTACCGATCAAAACGAACATAGGTTCACTCTGAAAGGTGGTGGTATCCTGGCCAATTTCACGGGCGATGTTAAATGGCAGCAGGCTGAGAAAGTAGCTACAGACGATCACATCACAGGGAAACACATCGATTCGCTGGCGGTAGAGCTTCTTGAGGTTGGCGCTCTCATCTTTTCCATACTCAGAGTTTGTGGACTTTAAGAGTGGGGTAAATTCGGCGCCGTAGGAGTAGTTACGCAGGATACCTATTTTTGCCGACAGGAGCTGTGTTCGGTTTTGCCAGTGAAAGGGTTTGGCCTTATTAAAGAACAGGCGACGCTCGACCGAAAGTCCCATCGGTATTGCACTGAAGCTCTGCTGCCTCTTGGGCGTCATCGCCCAGGGGAGGGTGATATCTATGGCTCCGGCCTGAACCAGCCGAATTGCCCGGGACCAGGAGGTATACTGGATCTTTAGGGATACACCCTGACTGGCGAAGGCTTCAGTTGCTATGGCGTTGGCGAGACCGCCTTTTTCCAATTTTACAGAGGTGTAGGGAGGCCATTCACCGCTGGCTACAGTAACCTGGGTTAAGGCTCGGGCCTGGGATAGCCTTACAGCAAGGGCGAAAACTAAAACCAGCGAGCGGAGATAGGCCATGGCGGTGAGCTTCAGTTGAGCTTTAACTCCATTATAGCTACCGCGCTGACTGAGAAAGGCAGATACAAAAAAGCCCGCTCGATGAGCGGGCTTAGAAATGTGGCGGAGAGATAGGGATTTGAACCCTAGAAGGGCTATTAACCCTTGCCGGTTTTCAAGACCGGTGCTTTCAACCACTCAGCCATCTCTCCGAAACGAGGCGCATCATACCGAGCGGTGAGGAGGCTGTAAAGGGGATTTTTTCTGTTTGGCTGAAACTTGCTCAGATTTGCGTTTGACTGGCTAATATCCCGGCAAACCCCAGGGTTTCAGGCTGGAACGGCTTGAGGTTTGACAAGCTCGTAGTATTCCATCGGCTCATCTGCCTCTCTTCCCGGGTAGGCTGCGGGTTGTAATCCTGCTTTTTGCATCACTCGTCCGGAGGCTGGGTTTCGCACCTTATGCCGACTATGGATCCGTGTGAGGCTTAATTTCTCAAATCCAAACTTGATGACAACCAGGGCCGCTTCGGTGCAATAGCCTTTTCCCCAGAAAGGAACACCAACCCAGTAGCCAAGCTCGGCTTCTCCCCCTTCAATATCGAACAGCGAAATCGCACCTATGATCTCTTCAGGCGTTTCCCTGAGGCACAGGGCATAGGCAGCCAGCCTCTTTTTTTTCCAGCCCGGCTGATGTGCAGAAATCCAGGTTTCGGCCATACCATCCAGGTAGGGGTGAGGGATGCTGCCACTGACGGAGGCGATTCGAATGTCTCCGGCATAAAGCTTAACTCGTGGAGCATCGGCCAAACAAAATGGCCGGAGTAGTAAGCGTGAGCTGGTCAGAGTTGGCTGTTCAATCATAGGCATTCCTTTCGCTTTTGGGTTGTCTTGGTTCGTTTTTTGAACTCCTGACTGTACTACACTTTACTGAGTGCAATCCAATCTTGCCGGATCAGGGATGCCATTATGTCAAAGCTCAGTCTGCTGTTACTTGTAACCCTTTTTTCCTGCCAGCATCTGTTTGCCCAAACTCTGGTGATCAGTGGTCAAAACCGGATGCCTTTTAGTGGGCGCAGTGGATCCTCTGTACCTGGCTACATGGTCGAGGTAACCCGTGCAATTTTTGAGAGCAAGGGTTACAAGGTGGAGTATCGCTCCATGCCCTGGAGAAGGGCTCTTCATCAGGTGGATAACGGCATAGCGGATGCGGTGTTGGGAGCCAACCGGGCGGAGGCCCGGGGAATGCTGCTCCCCGAGGAGAGCTTTGGATTTGTGGAAGATGTGTTCTATGTCAAAAAGGGCGAGCCCTGGCGCTTTGTTGGGCTCAACTCACTAAGTGGGATGCGCCTTGGGGTTGTGGGTGGCGTCGAGTATGGCCCTGAGATAGCAGATTACATCCGTAAGAATGAGGGGACTAAATATGTGCAGATCCTCTATGGAGAGGATGTTCCTGCCAGAAATCTCGATAAGCTCCTCTATGGACGGACGGATATCGTGGTGCTTCCCTCTCAGGTTGAGCGCTGGGTGCGGAAAACAAAAGAGATCCCACTCGGCGAGATTGTCAGCCGTGGCACCATAGGCCAGGAGAAAGATATTTTTATCGCCTTTGCCCAGGGTAAAAAAGACTCTGAACAATTGGCGAAGCTATTTAGTGATGGGATCCGAGAATTACGCCAGTCGGGAAAACTCAAAATTATCCTGGATCGATATGGACTTCAGGATTGGAAACCCCAGCTGAAAAAAGGCTCCAGCATGGAGTTTGTTTATGCAGAATCCGCAGAGCCGGTAACACTGGATCCGGCTGAGGCTTACGATCTACAGTCCGGGACTGTGATTAATCTTATTTTTGATGGCCTGGTGCGTTATCGGGATGATTCGACCGAGGTGGAGCCGGATCTTGCAAAATCCTGGGAGATCCGTAACAAGGGAACCGAGTGGATATTTCAGCTGCGCCAGGGGATCCGATTTCATGATGGCACGGCGCTGGATGCTGATGCTGTAGTCTTCAGTTTCCGTCGCCAGTTTGATAAAGCATTTCCTGAGTATACCCCGGATCTGGTGTATGCCGATTTTACCTTTAAGAATGTAAAAAGCGTTGTTGCCCTGGATAAGTACAGAGTAAAGATCACTCTGGACAACCCCTATGCTCCTTTCCTGGCGAATATGGCGATGGCGGCCGCCAAAATTATCAGCCCGTCTGCTTACAAGACAGAGGGGGTCTCTTTTAACAAGCACCCGGTGGGGACGGGGCCCTTTGTTTTTGAGCGCTGGCAACCGGGTAAAGAAATAGTGCTACGCAGCAACTTGGAGTATTGGCGGGGAAAATCCTACATAGATAAGTTGACCTATAAAGTGGTGCCGGGAAATCAGCTAATGAAAGAGTTTCTTTCCGGAAAGCTGGATGTGGTGGGTGGACTGCAGCCCGAAGAGGCGCTGGTTGTCGAGAATAATGCCACCACCAGTCTGCAGATGGGTAATGTGATGCATGTGAAGTACCTGGCGATGAATATGGAGCTGGAGCCTTTTAATAAGCTCAAGGTGCGCCAGGCGATCAATCATGCCATCGATAAAAAATTGATTATCAATGATGTGACTCAGGGCTTTGCGATCCCGGCTGTCAATCCTATGCCGCCCTCTATGTGGGGCTATAACCATGAGATCCAGGATTATGCTTATGATCCGGCGCGAGCCCGTGAGCTTCTTAAAGAGGCAGGCTATCCCGATGGATTTGAAACCAGCATCGCTTATCGGGGCCGGTTGGATAATGAGCGGTTAGGGGCCATCATCAAGCGCAATCTAGATCAGGTAGGGATCCGGGTGGAGTTAAAATCGATGACCCGGGAGGCTTATTTCCCCTGGGTTGATCAGGGCAAGCATCAGATGGCCTTCGGTCGCTGGTTTGGCGACAATGGAGACCCCGATAACTTCCTGTATGTACTGCTTGATTATGATAATGCGGTTAAAGGCAAGGCATCCAACTATGCGTTTTATCGCAGCGAGCCCCTGCATGAGCTGCTGCTGGCAGCTCAATCCAGCCAGAAGCGCCAGCAGCGGATCACTCTCTACCGGCAGGCTCAGAGCATCATCAACCAGGATGCACCCTGGGTACCTCTGTATCACAAGCAATACATTATCGCCAAAAGCGAGCAGGTCCATGGGGTGATCCCACACCCCACCGGCCTGGTGCGCTTCTACCGCGCCTGGGTGGAGTGATGGCCGGGGCTTAGGGTATGCCGAGTTGGCTTCCCGGGTAAATAGCAGACTCTATGGTGCTGCCATTGGGGGATGTTGAAGCTACTTGAGGTGCTGACAGGGGAGTGACTGACTCTCATCAAAGATAATTCCCTTAATCTTGCCCTATGAAAATGATAAATAGCCGTGTATGATTCAGAATTGGCCTAAGTGTAGAGGGATGGCTTGCCGCTGGTGAGCATCTCATAGTCGTTGAATGTTTTCTCAACTCATGCCTCTTAGGAAGTCACGATGAATAACTCCACAATTAAGATCCAGCAAGCGACCCTGGCTCAGCTTGATGATGTCGCTATCTTGTTTGATAAGTATCTCCAGTTCTATGAGCAGCCCGCGGATCTTGGGCTCTGTACTCAATACATTCGCCAGCGTATGGAAAATAGCGAGTCGGTAATCTTTTTAGCGACCAATGCTCAGGGCGAAGCCCTTGGGTTTACCCAGCTTTACCCTATGTTCTGCTCAGTGGCTGCCCAGCGCTACTATGTTCTCTACGATCTTTACATCAATGAGCAGGCACGCAAGCAGGGAGTCGCCAGGGCCCTGATGGAGCAGGCCCAATTGTTTGCCAAGCAGGCAGGAGCCTACAAGCTGACGCTGGAAACCGCCATCGACAACCTGCCGGCGCAAAAGCTTTACGAGTCTATTGGCTATCAGAGAGATACCGAGTTTTACTCCTATGCCCTTGAGCTCTAGAAGCTGAAATAGTTTTTTAAGACTCATAGATTCATTTCAGAGCGTAACTACCAGGCAAGGTCGTTACGCTCTTTCACTACCCAGCCCTCCAATCCTACCCTGAGAGCACCTCAGGCATCCCAAGCACTATCGAGCTTGCGGATCAGCAACTTCGTGAAATAGCCCCGCTGTATTAGAATCAATTGAGTACAGATCTAACTGTGGGGCCGGATATGTCAGAGGTGCTTTGTGATTACCTCAAGGAGCTGGAAGCAAGCGACAGGGAGCTTGAAGAGGTAAGGCGATACGCCAGGGAAAAACGAATACCACCCAAAACCATCATCTTTAATCAGGGAGATCCCATTCAGGAGCATGTTCACTTCCTTGAACATGGGATCTGCCAGAGTATTTACCTCACCGATGATGGAAGGCAGTTTATCAAGGAATTCCACTGGGAGCATGAACTCCTGATAAGCTACGAGTCGCTACTCGATAAGGTTCCAACGCCCTGGCAGCTGCAGACCATAACAGATACGACCCTTGTCTCGATTCCCTACTCATTACTCAATGGCTGGATGGCGTCTGAGAGTCATATTTTTTTGAATATGCTCAGGTTACAGCTGATCCATAAAGAGCGAAAGGAGAGGTACCTTCTGACGAATACCCCGGAGAAGAGATATATCGATTTTCTGCAACGGTATCCAGAGCTTGAGCGTCAGCTCAACGATTATCAGGTATCTTTTTACCTTGGGATCACTCCGACCAGCTTGAGCCGGATTAAGAAAAGGCTAAAAGACAAAAAGGAGCCATAGAGAGTCGGTGGAGGTAGAATTTTGGGTGTTCACAATCACTGACATACGGGCAGGGGAGGCTTTTTTTGAGCAATCTGAACTTTTTACCCGCATAGGCGGTCTCACCCTTCATACGTTTAATTTTGTTGGTGGCTTAAACTAGGTTAACCTGTCCACCGTCAACTTTTGTCTGAGGATATAATCGACTGTGCTTGAGACCCTTCACTATCTGATCGATCTGGTGTTGCATCTGAATCAGCATCTGGGGGAGTTGGTAAACCAGCTGGGACCCTGGAGCTATGTGATGCTGTTTACCATCATCTTCTGTGAGACCGGGCTGGTGGTGACCCCCTTTCTGCCGGGTGACTCACTGCTGTTTGCAGCAGGCTCCATCGCTGCGATCCCATCGGCGGGCCTGAATGTGCACCTGCTGGTGTGGTTACTGGTTGGCGCCGCTCTCATCGGGGATAATTGCAACTACTGGCTGGGACGTTTGCTGGGGGATCGTTTTTTCAAGCCAGACGCCAGGGTACTCAAGACCGCCTATCTGGATAAGACCCATAACTTCTATGAGAAGTATGGCGGCAAGACCATTATCATCGCCCGCTTTGTGCCAATTGTGCGAACCTTTGCGCCCTTTGTTGCCGGTATGGGCAGCATGAGCTACCGGCGATTTTTGAGCTTTAGCGTATTTGGTGCCCTGTTGTGGGTCTTCTCCATCTCCTATCTTGGCTACTACTTTGGTAACTTGCATGTGGTGCAAAGTAACTTCGGCCTGGTGATCCTGGCGATCATCTTTGTTTCGATTCTGCCAGCATTGATAGAGATCTTCCGGGCACGTTTGGCTGCTCGTGCCAGCGCCGGGTAACCCGGAGAGTCGGATCTATCAGATTGAAAATGGCGCCTTCGGGCGCTTTTTTGTAAGGGCGAAAAAACACCAGAGTGTGAACTGGCCTTGGTTTTATGTGTGGGAATGTGCTCATCGTCACTTGTCGTTTTTTGTACAGATGCAATACTTCGCTTTCGAACAAAAAACAATAAAAGGGACTGTTAATGCTAGGTTCTCGAATATTACTTCCAATTGCTGCCGGTTTTGCCCTGGCCCCCTCTGTCGCTCTTGCGGATTTCAGCTGTCCTGTCGATGACGAGGCGTTTACGCCGATCCCGGTGATCCAGGGCAGTGGGGATAAAAGCCCGTTAGCAACAATTCCCACCAAGAGTGGTTTTATCAGCCCGGATCCCGTAGTGGTGAAGGCGACCGTCAGTGGTGTGGGGGAGAGTCTCAACAAGGGCTTTTATCTGCTGGATACCCAGGGGGATCAAAACCCCCAAACCTCAGATGGGATCTTTGTTTACCTCAAGGATATCGCCAGCAAATACCCGGGGATCAAACCCGGTGCTACCGTCTGTCTTCAGGCAAAGGTCGAGGAGTTTTACGGGGGAACCCAGCTTAAACTTGATTACCCTGAGCCAAAATTGACGGTTCTGTCCCAGGGGGAAGCTCCGGCCCCCAGGCTCCTGAGGGTGAGTGAGGGGGAAGACCTGCACCATGCCCTGAGTCGCTACGAGGGGATGCCGGTTATCCTGGACAGAGCCAGTGAGCTCAAGGTGACCCGTAACTTCAGCTTTGACTATGCTGGCTATCGCAATAACCTGGTGCTCTCCTACCGTGCTCCGCTTCTTAAGCCAACCCAGTTGTATCCGGCTCTTTCAAAAGAGGCTAAGGCGCAGCAGCAAGCCAATACCCTCAATCAGCTGGTGGTGGAGTCCGATTATAAGGCCAAGTCTGGGGTTCTGCCCTGGCTTCCCGGCTGGGATGCGGCGCAAGGGTATATTCGCATCGGTGATACCCCATCAAACCTGAAGGGGATGGTCGCTTATAAGTACGATCAGTATCGATTGATTGTCCCACAGGAGGTGACGATCGGTACAGGTGATCTTCTGCGCACCCCTGAGAACGATCGCCAGAGCGCTCCGGAGCGAGCTCCGGGCTCAGATCTAAGAATTGGTAGTTTTAATGTTCTCAATTTCTTTACCAGCAACCCTGAGATCGGCGGGGCTCTGAATATCAGCTGTAACGGCAGCTACAGTGATAGCTGTAACCGGGGCGCTAAGAGCCTGGAAGATTTCCAGATGCAGCGAGCCAAGATAGTCTCGGCCATTACCCAGATGGATGCAGATTTGCTGGGGCTGATGGAGGTCGAAAATAATGGCTTTGGTGAGGATTCTGCGATCTCAAATCTGGTGACAGCGCTTAACGAGCAACAGAAGGATTCATCCAGGCACTATGCATTTGTTAAGCTCTCAGGCAAGCGCCTGACCGAGGGTAAATACTTCGGAACCGATGCCATCATGGTCGGTATCTTGTATCGCCCGGCTCTGCTCAAGCCCAAAGGAAAAGCCGGGGTGATCAGGATGCCAAATCAGCAATACACCAATCAGGCGGGTGAGGCAGCGAGTGCATATCAGCGCGACTCTTTGCGTCAGACTTTCAGGGTCAAAGGGACTCACAAGCCGCTGACTTTGATTGTTAATCATCTTAAGTCGAAGGGATCCGGGTGTATGGAAGATGATCTGGGTAAGGTGGACGATCTTCAGGGGAGCTGCAACGAATTCCGGGTGAGTGCGGCGAAAGTTCTCGGCAAGAAGGCCGCCAAGATCCCGGGGTTGGTGATGCTGGTGGGGGACTTTAACTCTTATGCCAAAGAGGATCCGATTCGGGTATTGACCGATTACCGGCCGGCTCTGAGTGATCGCAAAATAGTTTCAGCTTCAAACACCTTTATTGGTGACAGAGTTTATGAAACCCAGGGCAGTGAGGTGAGCCGAAACTATGGCTTCATCGATATGAATGTCAGGTTTAACGCTAATGAGGCGATCTCCTATGGCTATAGTGGAGAGCTAGGGACCCTGGATTATGCACTGGCTAACCGGGCCATGGCCCGCAGAGTTGTTCAGGTGGCCGATTGGCATATCAACTCCTATGAGAGCGATCTATTCGAATATGGCAGTAAATATACCGGGGATCTGCAAAAGTATGAGAATCCCTATAGCGCCTCGGATCATGATCCTGTCATCGTTGACCTGAAATTAAAGCGACTCCACTAAGTGGGGCTGGTGAATGGGTAAACTAAGATGGCGCTTCAGGCGCCATCTTAGGTTGAAAGCATGGAACTTTGGGTTATGTCTCAGATCCGTTGCTCATACAAAGGTGTACTGATTTCAAGGTCACCAACCTTCTGCCGCAGGGATGCGGAAGCAGAGGTTCCATGGAAGGATACACACCCTGTTGGTGAGACATGAAATCAGACATCAACAACAGATGTGAAACACTACCGAACTTTGATAGTCGAGCTGGGCTGCGCGAGCGAGTGTTATGGATAACCCGAGGTGACGAGATCAAGTGGTTGAGTCAGCCTGTGCAATAGTCCGCGAGAAGGGGAGCGCCTGAGTTAATATTTTTTCCATTAAAAAAAGCTGTCCCTCACGTTTTATCTTGGCAAAGCCATGCCTCTGGTAGAGCCTCAGGGCTGGATTATCCTGAAATACCCTAAGTTTCAGGCTCAGATAGCCTCTACTGAGGCATTGCTTCTGAGCCCAATCCAGTGCCTGAGTCCCGGCGCCCATCCCTTGCCAGGATGGAGCAATTTGAAGATCCCTTAGGTGGCAGGCGGTTTCACTAAAGCTCAGGCGAACCATACCAATGGGCTGACGCTGGTGACTGATCTGGTAATTCTCAAACTCTTGCCAGCTTTGACGGAAGATCTGTGGGTCCCACAGGTGGCCATGTCTTCGGTAGTAAGCCTGCATATTGCTGTGGGTTAAGGACTCAGCAAACTCCAGATCGGTGGCGGGGTGGATCTCAATTTCCATATTAAGCTCCCTGTTGTTTTCCTATCGGCTATTGATACATGGGATTGCCATCATTGAGGGCTAACCAACCGCGCACGATGCGGTAAATGACCCAGATACCATTGACCAGCAGGATCAGGTAACCAATTAAAAAGAAGGATCCTATGCTTCCCAGGATCAGCCACAGCAAGCTGAACCAAAAGGTTCGTATCTGCCAGCGGAAGTGGGACTGTGCGAGGGTACCTCGTACATCTTCACGCTTGATGTAGTTGATGATGATTGCAACGATAAAGGTTAAGCCATTAAGAAAGGCCAGCGCCTGCAGGGCGTAGACGACCGTGGTGATGGTCCGGGCCGAACGCTCTCGATCCGGGGTTGCAAAATCCTGATCCATAGTATGCTCCTTATCAATACTCATCTTAGGGTGGCAAAAGTTCATTCCGGGGGCAACTCTTAGTGGCGCTATCCTTCAGGGAGAGGGCTCAGATCTGGGGAGCGAGCCAAGGATCCCTTCCCGACAAAAGGGAACCATAGATTCAGGAAGTGCGTCGAGAGGGTACCAGCTGAGTTGACGACACAGAGCGGGCTCTTTGTTTTGCACTTCACCGTGCCAGCGATGACAGCAGTAGATATAGCTGATACGCCCTGCATCAGCCTCAGTAATTACCTGGGGGCCTTCGAGTGTCTCAGGAGTGATCCCAAGTTCTTCTTCAAGCTCCCGAAATGCTGCTGCACAGGGAGATTCGCCAGCTTCTACCCTCCCACCGGGAAGCCCCCACAGCTCTGCGAAGCTTTCGGTATTTTGGCGCAGGCCCAGTAAGACCTTGTGATCCTGGATCAAGATGATCGCGGTAAGAATGACATCCATGATAGTGTTTTGCTTATCCTTGATGGGTTGTGCTGTCTTTGGCTGAAAGCAGTTGCTGGAGTTGATCCAGCTGGTATTGATTAAAGACTCGCACACCATGTTTTATGAGTAATGCAGTTGTGACACCTGAACCCGGTACTTTGTTTCCACAAAATGATCCGTCATAGATGGTTCCAGAACCACAGGAGGGGCTGTTTTCAGTGAGAATGGCAAAGCGGATCCCATACTGCTGGCATAATGCCAGCGCCATAAGGGCGCCCTGGATAAAGGCCTGAGTGTAATCATCATGCTCCCGGGTAATGATCCGGTCCTGCTGGTCGAGTACCCCTGAGCCTCCACCAACACCCGAAATTTCACAGGGTGGGCGGGGGATGGGTAAACCAGCCGCGACTTCGGGACAGCAGGGGATAAGCCGCTGTTGTTGCCTAAGCTGCTTGATCAGAGGGTGCGACAGCTGTTTATCACCGCCGTCATAGCGAACTTTATCGCCCATAAGGCAGGCGCTGATCAGAATTTTTTCCATTAGTACTCCTTGCCGAGGTGCTATTGTCGCAAGATTCCCCGGGCAAGGGTAGCCCCGCAACTGTGTCATGGCTTCGTTAATCCGCCCCTTAGTTTGAAAAAACGCAGGACTCGACGCATTCTTTGGTAGGAGCTGCTTTTTTCCCGGATGTGGTTTGGGAAGAGGCAGGGGGGTGAGAGGAAGTGATGCATGCGGTATTTTAGAGCGTTTTGGATCCTGCTGGTTTCTGCCTGCTTCATCTCAGGCTCGATGGGGGTTAAGGCTCATCACCCTAAGGTTGTGGATGAGGAGCACGAAATCTACTGGCCCTACCTGGACTCACCCCCTCTGTACCATTACCTGGGAAAGGACGATCTGCGTGGCTTTGGTTTTGATATCGTGCGGATGCTGGGCAAGGAGCTCAAAGGCTATCACAATACATTTGTGCAGACCTCCCCGGATCGCCTGTTTATCGGGATCAAGGAGCGTTTGAATTACTGCATGTACGGGGTGTATAAGACCCCTGAGCGTGAAGAGTTCATGTATTTTTCGCTGCCGGCACGCATTACACCACCTTCGGCTCTGGTGATCCGAAAAACAGATCTTGCAAAGTTTGGCCAGGGAAAACCTCTGTCCCTTCAGGAGTTACTTAAGGATCAAAAGCTGCGTTTTGTCTATTTGAATGGCGTAATCTACTCAGCCTATGCCAATGGGCTGATCGAGGATTATCGCAACGACTCGAACCTGTACCCGCTTAACTATCATGGTTCGAGCCTGCGGCCTCTGGAGATGCTGTTGCGCAAGCGGGCAGATTATACACTCTCCACCCCATCGATGCTGTATGAGGCGGATAAGCAGGAGCTGGCGGATAAGATAGCCTATATCCCGAGGCTTAAAGATTATGAATACCAGGTCGGATACGTGGTGTGCCCTAAAAATGAGTGGGGCAGGCAACTTATCGATAAGATCAACCATATCCTCTATCTGAAAGTTTCCAAAGGGCAGTATTTTGAATACTTCAAAGCCCTGATGCCCGCCAATAATCAGGCTGAGCTGAAAGAACAGTACCAGAAGCTTATCGCCGAGCCGGTTGTGAACAGTAGGCTCAAAGCGCAATAAGGTTTGGCTTGTTATTTTGCGACTCTGGCCACGGGATTCAGGCTGAGAGTTTTGAGATAACCCGCTACAATAAGCCATCACTCATCCTGATAGAGTAATCAAGTGCGTATTTTACATCTGCTGGCCCAACGGCCGGGACGAACCGGTAGCGGCGTTTTTTTGACCGAGCTCTTAAGAGCGGGAGCGACCCGTGGGTATCAACAGGCGGTGCTGGCCGGGATCCCATCATCCCAGACACACTCTGAAATCGATATCCTGGATGAGCAGAATTTTTTCCCCGTCTACTTTGAGAGTGAGGCGTTGCCCTTTCCCGTGGTTGGGATGAGTGATGTGATGCCCTATCCCAGCACCCGCTACCGGGATCTGGGGGAGGGACAGTACCAGCAATATCGCCGCGCCTTTAGCCTGGGATTGCAGCAGGCGGTTGAACAGTTTCAACCCGATCTGATTGTCAGTCATCACTTGTGGCTTCTCACTGCACTGGCCAAGGAGCTATTTCCTGAAATACCAGTATTGGGACAGTGTCATGGCACCTGCCTGCGCCAGGCTGAACTGACCCCACGTTTCATTCCCTATGTCCGCCAGCACCTACAGCAGTGTGAACAGTTGTTTGCCCTGAATCCGGTGCAAAGAGAGCGGATCATTGAGCTATTTGAGGTTGCTCCTGAACGGGTGCATGTTTGTGGCAGTGGTTATGATCCCCTGCAATTTTATCCTTCAACTGAGCCTCGCCAAGCATTGGATAAACTAAGGGCTGTCTATATCGGTAAGCTGAGTCAGGCCAAAGGGGTCCCCTCGCTGCTAAAAGCCCTGGAGGCCTCAAGTCTTGATCCTGAAACATTCGAGTTAACCCTGATTGGCAATGGCACCGGGGTTGAGGGAGAGGGGATTAAACAGAGCTTTAATCAGATGCGCCATACCCCCAATTATTTGGGGGTGGTTGAGCAATCTGTATTGGTCAAGACGCTACAGCAGGCCGACATTTTTATCCTGCCCTCGTTTTATGAAGGGCTGCCGCTGGTGGTTGTGGAGGCGCTGGCCTGTGGGGCCCGGGTTGTGGTGACCGAGTTGCCGGGACTCAGGGACTATCTGGGAGAGCAAGCCACCGAACAGGGACTGGTGAGTTTTGTTCCTCTGCCTGAGATGGATGGGGTCGATACCCCCAAAGCGGATGCTCTTCCCGGATTCGAGTTTGAGCTGGCCCGGGCGATAGAGAAGATGGTCGCTGTGCATCAAGCCAGGGGGCGGCCTGGTGCGGATCAACTTGAGCTTCTGCTCGAAGACAAGAGCTGGCAGGGGTTGTGGCAAAGGATGGAGAGCTACTTTCCTGAAGTTGCCCTCCCCGAGAGAGCGCCTTAAGTCCTTTTTGAGTCTCATTGCGGAGTCCTGACAAGAAAACTAACTGCCAATGATAACTAGGGAATTGATGATGAATGATCTCGATCTACTGGTAAAACTTCATGTGACCCAGGAGCGTCAGGGGCCTGGTGGTCCGGAAGAGACACGGCTTGCAGCTCGGCTGACGGGGTTGAGTCAAACCGAACCCCTGATGATTGCCGATATCGGCTGTGGCACCGGTGCATCAACTCTTGAGCTGGCGAGGCATTTTAACGGCTCGATTCTTGCGGTCGATTTTCTTCCGGAATTTATTGAGGAGCTTAAGGCGCGCGCCAGCAAGCAGGAAGTCGGGGATAAGATCCATACCAGTGTCGGTAATATGGAGGCTCTTGTCTTTGATGAGGGAGCTTTTGATCTGATCTGGTCTGAGGGAGCTGTCTATAACATCGGGTTTGAAAAAGGGATCCGTGAGTGGCGCAAATACCTCAAACCGGGAGGGCGGCTGGTGGTGTCAGAACTTAGCTGGCTTACCGCTGAGCGCCCCGATGAAATTACCCAACATTGGGAGCGGGAATACCCACAGGTGGCAATGCCCTCACAGAAAATTGCTCAGCTCGAGGCTCATGGCTATAGGCTCCTTGGCTACTTCCCCCTCAGCCAGGATTGTTGGATGGAGCGTTATTACCAACCCCTGAAGGCACGTTTTGAGAGCTTTACTCTGGATAACCCGGATAGGGCCGACGCTGTTAAATCAATCGTGGAGGAGAACCTGCTTGAAATTGACCTCTATGAGAGATTCAAAGAGTTTGTCAGTTACGGGTTCTATATCGCTGAAAAGCTCTGATGACGGTAGCCTGACGGGCAAGATAGGAGCGCCGGACCGGAGCCAAACAGTTCTCGCCAGGCTCCTGTGAGGGTGCGCTAGTAGATCGTTTCAGGAGTCCTGATCTTTGCTCTTGCTGAGCTTCTCAAGGCAGGCATCTAATTGGGAGGAGCTCTCTATCAGCTCCTTCTTGAGTTGCTCATTTTCCTCCCGCAACTCCATCTCGACCCGGTATTTATCTGAAATGGTTTTACTAAATCTTGACTGCATCAGGTTGATTGCCTCAACCACCCGATCCAGAGCATCATGCTCAGATTTCCTGCGCTTTGATAGCTCCAGGGGCTTGTTGAAATCGTCATATTTTACCTGGGATGCCCAGTCACTTAGCTTGTTGAGGTTTTTGATGATGATGAAATCTATGATGAACAGAATGCAGATCGACATCAGCAGGGTTTTGATCAGCTGTGAAATAAGGATGACGATCGCTTTTGAGACCAGCTGTTTGTAGATGCCGGTCAGGGTTGCCGAAATGACAAAATGGCCAACCAAAACCGTCTCGGTAGGGGACTCTTTATAGTACAAAGGCACCTTTTGAACCACATCCCTCAAGCCAGCTGAGCTCCCAAGCTGCAAAATCACATTATTTTCTTTATCCATGACCTGGACCAATGCGATCTCTTTTTGAGTCAGTAAGCCTTCAAGAATATCTTTCATCACTTCTGAGTTATAGTTCCACACCGAGGTGGCGATCGGCGGGGATGAGATGTTTGCCATCTGCTCCAAATGACTCTCAAGGGTGGAGCGAGAACTCTTATAATCGGTGTAGAGTTGAACCAGGGTGACACAGACGGCAAAGAAAGAGCTGAACAGTAAAATCCACACCAATAATCGCAGAGAAACACGTTCAAATTTACGATACATAAAAAAAATCATATCTCGCGCTCCCTGCTCTCCAGGAGTGATCTGGCGTCATCTTTCAGATTAGAGCGGTTTTCTCCATCTCGCAATGTTGCTGCCAATAGCCGGAAAATCGCTCAAGGTCGCAGCGAGACAGGATGAAACTGTGACTTGCATCACACTTTTATCCTGGTTATGATGAAGTTGCCTGACAGGAAGTGATTCGTTCAGGTCTAACTGTTACTCAAACACAGGAGGGCTATATGAAAACATCACAGCACAAGCAACCCGCCTCTTCTCACAAGAGTGAAAAGTCCAAGCACCCGATTCAGAGCTGGCTACAGGCCAGAAACTACCGGATCATCGGCTAATACTCAAAGCAACGACCTGTTATTGGCAGGCCGCAGCCGTAGCGCGGTTTGTCATGGCCCGGGGTTATCGAGGTAGCTTTGCATCTGCTGCGTGTATTGCTCAATGATCATCCTGATCTCGGGGCAGTTCATGGAGTCAAGCTGCAGCCCATCGATAGAGGCCACAGGAAGTACATCAACCGTGGTACCGGTTAGAAATGCCCCATCAAGCTCTGCCAACTCATCCCTGTGTAGTCTTGTTTCTACAACTTTCAGTCCCTGCTGTTGGCAGATAGCCATCACATGCTTACGGGTGATCCCCATCAGCACGGTTTGTGCCGGGGGGGTATAGATCATCCCTTTTTTGACAAAGAAGATATTGGAGCGACTCCCTTCACTGATGCAGCCCTCTCCATCCGTGAGGAGTGCTTCATAAGCATTGGCCTCCTCCCGGGCGGACTTTACCCGGTAGCGAAATGAGCCCTTGAGGGTCTTGATGTTGGGATTTTCCCGGACGCCACTAAATAAAATGGTGTGAATACCATGGGTATAGGAGTCAGGTGATGGGTATTCGCTGGGTACCATATAGGTGAGAAAAATATCCTGGTCTGGCTGGTGGCAGTACAGGAGCTTGCAGTTGATCTGCAGCTGCTGGTTTTGCTTACTCAGGCGGGCGATCTCCAGGGAGATCTCTTCATCACTGTGGGGGATGATCAGCAGATAACTTGCCGCAGAGGCGCGAAAGCGCTGCATATGCTCTTCAAAAAACAGAGGTTTGCCATTGACCAGCTTAACCACCTCATACAAAGAGTCCTGACTGAGGCTCTCAAAGATCTCACTGTGTTGGGTAGAGCACAGTTCACCATTGACAACAAAATAGTCGGATACAGCTTCCTGTCTCATATAAAGCCTTAAAGGTGATCACCAATACCCTTATCATACGCAATGGGATCCTCCCTTGGCAGCGAATTTAGGCTGTTGGTTGGGCTTCCTGCCCATCTTGTGAGTTCCATCTCAGCTTAGGCGTTGGTTTCATCCAGCATCAGGATGCCGCTGGTGGCGTCATACTCAATGATTTCGGCATAACGAGCCCACTCGATAAAGGTTTCAAATACCCGTTTGGCTTCATCATCACTGAAATGATCTTCGAGCTCGGTTAAGAAGCGCGCCTCATGGACCTTGTGGTTGGGGCGCTCTCTGAGAACCCGGATCACATGGCGGGCCAGCGGGATATTATTGACCAGCAGTTTTGAGAACATCACCTTACGCTCGGTGATCTCGGCCTCAACAAATTGTTGGCCCAGCTTGGTCATGGTGATATCACCGTCGGAAACCTGTGCCAGGCCAAGGACCGACAAGATCTCAAGGATCGGGAACAGGTCGTCGACATCTAGCCGGATATAGTCGGCAAGCTCAGGCAGATCCAGGGCGGTGCCCTGCTGCTGGATATCCAGGGCCTCGGCCAAAAGACCGGTCAGCTCTTCGATGTCGGCATCGGGCAGGCGGTAAGCGATGGTGAGCGCCTTGCGCCGATTCATTCGCTCACGCAGCTCATTGGTCTCTGCTGTGGTCATCATCCGGTAGACCTCATCAATCAGATCCGTGACAGCCGGATCCTGACTGTTGCGTGGATGGGGGAGGTTGACCGCCAGCTCGCCACGAATAAAGCCTGGATTGCTACCAAAGATGATGATGCGATCGGCGGTCAGCACCGCCTCTTCGATATTATGGGTCACATAGAGGATCCCTTTCATATCACTGTTTTTCTGCCACAGCTCTAAGAGATCATCCCGCAGGTTTTCTGAGGTCAGCACATCCAGCGCCGAAAAAGGCTCATCCATCAGCAGCAGATCCGGCTTGAGCACCAGGGCCCGGGCAAAGCCGACCCGTTGGCGCATCCCGCCCGATAGCTCTCTGGGAAAGGCGTTTTCAAAGCCATCCAGACCTATCATATCGATCGCTTCCAGGGCCAGGCGTCGACGTTCAGCCCGTGGCATTTTACGTGCCTCCAGGCCCAGCTCCACATTTTGCAGGACGGTGAGCCAGGGCATCAGGGCAAAGCTCTGGAACACCATAGAGATATCGGAAACCGGGCTACGCACCGGCTGATTTCGGTAGAGGACTTCACCGCTGCTGGGTGCGGTTAAACCCGCAATGATCCTGAGCAGTGTTGATTTTCCTGAGCCGGACTTACCGAGCAGGGCGACGATCTCACCCTCCTTCATGGTGAAATTTACATTCTCAAGAACCAGCAGCTCTTGCTTGTCTGGTTTTTTAAATGCCTTTGAGATCTGTTGGACATCAACAACGATGTTATTTGACATTTTTAGTCCCTCACAATCTGGAGCTGTGGTTAATAACGAAAACGAGTTTCAGCGTAGCGATAAAGGCGTCGCCAGAAGATACGGTTGAAGGCGGTGACCCAGATACACATTACCAGTACCCCGAGGGCGATCTTCGGCAGGTTGCCGGCCGTGGTGTTTTCCGCGATATAGGCACCCAGCCCGGTTGCAACCAGCTTGTGGCTGCCCCAGATCATCACCTCGGCTACAATACTGGCGTTCCAGGAGCCACCCGCCGCTGCGATGGCGCCGGTAATATAGAAGGGAAAGACCGCCGGGATCAGGTACTTGAACCACTTGCTCAGGCCCCGGACCTGCATATTTTGTGCGGCAAGTTTAAGCTCCTGCGGAATCGCAGAGGCACCGGCAATCACATTAAACAGTATGTACCACTGGGTCCCTAAAACCATCAGAGGAGCACACCAGATCTCAACATTCAGGTTGAAATGGATGATCAGGATGATAAACAGTGGAAAGAACAGGTTGGCCGGGAAGGCAGCCAGGATCTGGGCGATCGGTTGGATCTTTTGCGCAAGCCGCGGGCGCAGGCCAACCCAGATCCCAACCGGCAGCCAGATCAGTGAGCAGATCAGGATCAACACAAACACCCGAATCGCGGTATAGAGCCCCAGCAGCAGAACATGCAGGGTCTCGCTGAGCCCTATATCCTGTCCCTGGTAGATAAAGCCCCAGGTGAAGTAGACAAAAACCACTGCCATCGCCAGCAAACAGGCGTACCACAGACCCTTGTTGAGGCTTCCATATTCGAGATCCGCCATCCGGTGCTCGGGTTTGCGATACTCTTTTTGCTTAAGCCACTCAAGATTCACCAGGGCATTGGCCTGACGGGCACAAAGACCTGAGAATGCCTGCATCCAGTGGGCGCGCTTGAGCAGGGTGAGAAACCAGGAGCTGGAGCCTTCTGAGGGAAGATCCGAGACCACGAATTTCTCTGACCAGGTCACCAGCGGGCGAAACAGCAACTGATCATAGAGTACGATGACCGCCAGCATGGCAATAATCGCGTAGCCCATCGCCGGCACATCACTCATGTTGATCGCCTGCTGAATATAGGAGCCGATCCCGGGCAGCATCACTTCACGGTTACCAACCGAGATCGCCTCAGAGGCGACCACAAAAAACCAGCCTCCGGACATCGACATCATGGCGTTCCACAAAAGGCCCGGCATAGAGAAGGGGACCTCCATCTTCCAGAACTTTTGCCAGCCTGAGAGTTGGTACATCTCGGCCGCTTCCCGAAGCTCTTTGGGCACGGTACGCAGCGACTGGTAAAAGCTCAGGGTCATGTTCCACACCTGAGAGGTGAAAACCGCGAAGATCGCAGCACACTGAGGGCCCAGCAGGGAGCCCGGAAACAGCGACACAAAGAAGATGATCAGAATCGACAGATAGCCCAGAATCGGCACCGACTGCAGGATATCGATGATCGGAATGATCAGCTTGCCAGCGCGCTCACTCTTGGCGGCGATGACACCGACGATAAAGCTGAACACAAAGGAGAGCGCCAGCGCGATAAACATCCGCAACACAGTCTCCAGAGCGTACTGGGGCAGAGCCCAGGGGCTCAGGGATATTGGGATCTGCTCGCCGATCGAAAAGGGACCAGCAAGGTTTGAGCCCGCCCAGCACAGGGCGATCAGCACGCTGAAGATCAGTAACAGGGCAAACAGATCCCACTGGCTGGGAAGCAGTCTGCTCGAGGGTTGATTATATAGAGTACGCATGGATAAAGCTCCGCATTGCGTGACGTCAATACAGTTGGGCCGGACTCAGGGGGAAGGCTCATGCAACACAAGCGGGAGGATCTGATCCAACACTGCATCCTTGAGATGTTGCCCATTCGGGTACTTTAAATCATCCATGATGACATGGGTCATTGATGGCTGATAGAAATTTTTACCTGTAACAGGTGATTGGAAATGCCCCTTCCTGGAGACGATGACTGCTTGCTTCAGAGCACTGAAGAGTGAGGTCTCAGGAAAGAGCGGATCGACTCGGAGGGAGTGCGGATTGTTGCTCGCGGCATAACCTCAGGAGTTGGTTGCCGGGATAGAACTCGTTCTGCTCGGATGGAGCGGTTTTTGAGAAGGTAAATCGCATGCTGAGCCACAGCGCGCGCAGGGAGAGTTCCCGGTTCACAACTGAATTGAAAAATGGACGCATGACTATGATCCTCCACCGCGAGGCACCCGTGATTTACGGGCGCGAATTGTAGCACCGGGAATTTAGATTTGTATAGGAAAAATTTAATAAAAGGGAGCGGTTACGGCTCCTTATTCGGGCTACTTTCAGAAGAAGATGGGGGGTAACCGCTGGAAAAACCAGAATGCAGCGCTACACCCCATGAAGACGACAAGCCCCCGCTCTGCCGTGTTGAACCACAAAGGCCTTAGGTGGCGCAGCAGGGTGAGCACTCCTCCCATCGCTGAGATAAACAGCAGCTGCCCGGCTTCGACTCCAAGGTTAAACATTCCAAGAATAAGCGGAATCGAAGCCTGAGGCAGATCGCCTGCGGTCAGTGCCGATGAAAAACCAAGGCCATGTAGCAGGCCGAAGCTAAAGATCACCCATTTGACATGGCCGGCACTTTTATTGCGTCTTTGGCTGAGCTCGAAGCAGACATAGAGAATACTCAGGGCAATCCCTGCTTCAACCGGAGGGGCAGGGATAGTTACAAAGCCAAGGACCGCCAGAGACAGCGTGATGCTATGTGCCAGGGTAAACAGGGTGACCTTGGACAGAAGCTCTCTGAGCGAAGGGCTCAGTAAAAAGATCCCCAGGATAAATAGCAGATGATCGGTACCACTTAATACATGCCACATCCCCTTACCAAGAAAGGTCACAGCGGTTTGCCAGGGGGAGCCATCGGCTTGTAAGCGGATCCGCTCATGCTGAGCATTGAGGAGCTCAATGCTGCTCTCTCCCTTTAGGTTTTGTTTGCTGAGGATGAGCTGTGCATTCTCTTTACCGAGAAAGCTCAATGTCAGCTCGGGGGAGTCGCTGTGACTTAGGATCTCATAGCGCCAGTGATCTTCACCGAAGCCATCCTCACTCAGGGTTCGGGACTCAGGAGCAATTGTGACACCAGGGGACCCTTTGAGACTCGGAAGTGCATGGGCACCAGCGGTAACGGGGAGATCCAGGGTTAGATGGTATCGACCCGCTGCCGTCTGCTGTAAAAAGCCGTAATCGCTGACAAAGGGATGGGCCAGTGCACTCGAGCACACCAGTGATAACAGGAGGATGGCGAGCCTCATTTGATCCTCCTTATCTGATAGCCCTGATAGAGTTTGTCCAGGGCTTGCTTCTCAAGTGTCTGCAGCAAAGCCGTTTTGATCTCGGGTTGTACCGCTGCAAATGGCAATTGCCAGTGGCCGCCGGCGCTTAGGATCCGGTAAAAAACCGGCTCGCCGTTGGCATCGAGCTGTGCGAACCAGTGGTCGAGCTGTGCCTGATGATTCACAAGCTGCACGGGAGGGTGGCGCGAATTCCACCAGGATCTTCCGCTCACCGAGAGCTCTTGTTTGCCTTCAAAACACCCCGTTAACTGACCCGATTCCAGATTGCGCTTGATTTGCACAGGTGTGAGCTGCAGGCACTGTTCGTTCTGGCGAAGAGTGAGTTTTTGTAATTTGTAATGGCGGTAGAGAGTCGATAGCTCGGGGTGGCGGTGATAATAATCCAGTTGGCGTTGCCGATTGCTCGCTTGCTCGTTGGCCTGGTGCTCAATAAAACGCATTCCCTTATCGGCCAGCATCTGCATCAGGGTGGGGTCACTTTGCTCAAGACCCAGGCGTAATGCCTCCTGAGCCAGGATCTGCTGGTGGGCGATCTGCCTTATCCCCTGCTCCAGCTCTGAGGGGGGCACAGGCTTGCCATCGTCACTGAGCTGTTGCCTTAACCTTGCGATCTCGGGTTGAGTGATCAGGATCTCTGGCTTGGCCTGGGGGTGAAAATATTGATAACAGGCAAACAGAAAAGCGCCGGTCAGCAGGAAATAGAAAAAAGGGGCTCTGAGCAGAGCAGTGATAGCCTTGCGGGCCCTTAACAGGAGTAACTGCAACACTGGAGTTCCGTGATCAAACCTTGGACAGGGGCAATACCCTAGCACGGCTGGCGAGGATGCCAAATAGCTCTTGTCAGGAAAACCGGTTAGAGAGGCGAGAGCGTCACCCGGCCGGGCCGGGTAACGACAAAATCCTTTTTAGTGACCGCTGGACTTGACCGAGTTGGTCAGGGCCGCGGAGAAGCTTTGAGCGATCTCCATGCGCTGGGCTTGCGGC
The DNA here is from genome assembly GCF_003072645.1 of Dongshaea marina. Classification (NCBI taxonomy): domain Bacteria; kingdom Pseudomonadati; phylum Pseudomonadota; class Gammaproteobacteria; order Aeromonadales; family Aeromonadaceae; genus Dongshaea; species Dongshaea marina. The sequence goes on along the minus strand of NZ_CP028897.1, from coordinate 3,458,512 downwards.
AAGCGGTTGATATGGTGGGTAGTCAGGTTCCCCAGAACCATCAGGCGCAGATCGGCGGGTGCCTCGTTTTGATCAAACAGAGTCTGGATCTGTTGCATCAGGGATTCAACCTGCTCATCACTGTATTTGGAGAGGATCGGCATAAGGATATAGATCTCTTCTTTATCTTAACGTACAGCGACCTATAATACGCGAGACATTCGGCTAACTCTATGGTTTTAGTATGAGTCTTGAAATCAAGCATATTATTCTTCATTCACTGCGCCAGGACAGCGATGGCAAGATGGCAGCAGCGACCCGCTCCGAGGAGCTTTCTCTGCAGGGCTCAACGGCCGACTTTGTAGGGCAACTTCACCAGATCTATAACGCCAAGCCAGGCAAGGTGCTGGGCTGTTTCAACTCCGAGCTTAGTGAGGAGCAGAGCTTTGAGGCCCTGCTGCAGCGCCACAAGCGAGATGACGAAGAGTTTGTGACCATGAGCATCGAGGCGACTTCCTTGCTGGTTGAATCCCTCAATCGTTATGGTTTTGAGGAGCAGGGGGTACTGGTTTTTGCCCACTATAACTGGGTCGGCTGTGATTATCTGTTGGTCACCCTGCTGGGCCACAAAGAGAGTGTTTCGGTGAATCATCAGCTTGAACTCAATCACTCCAACTATCTTGATCTGCAGCGGATGCAGCTGGCGGCTCGTATCGATCTCACCGCCTGGCAGGTGGATGCAGACAGCGGCCGTTACCTTTCATTTATCAAGGGACGGGCCGGGCGCAAGGTTTCCGATTTCTTTCTCGATTTTCTGGGAGCCCAGGAGGAGCTGGATGCTCGGCAGCAGAATAAGCAGCTGGTGGAGGCGGTTGATGCCTACTGCGCCGTGAGCGAGCTGGATAAAACCGAACAGCAGGAGTGCAAGAAGCAGGTCTACCAATATTGCCAGGAGCAACTCTCCCAGGGAGAGGAGCTGGATGTGCGCCAGCTCTCGGAGGCAATGGGTGAGGATAGCGAGCAGGGCCAGAGTTTCTACCAGTTTGTAAAAACAGATTATGAGCTCGATGAGAGCTTTCCGGTAGAGCGAAGCGCTCTTAAGACCCTGACCAAATACAGTGGTACCGGTGGTGGGCTTAGCATCAGCTTTGAGCGGGCGCTGCTGGGGGAACGGGTGCGCTATGATGCGGCAACCGATACCCTGACGATCGTCGGGCTCCCGCCCAACCTTAAGGCTGAGCTGAATCCCGGTCAGTAATGCTAATCATGATTTTTCTTCACTCGGCCATGGCGGAGTGGAACTGAATAGAAGTAGATAGGTGTACCCGATGAAGTACCAATGGATCCTGTTTGATGCGGATGAAACTCTGTTTCATTTTGATGCCTACCTTGGTCTTAAGACCATGTTTGCTAAGTTTGATATCGATTTTACCCGTGAAGATTATCAGCAGTATCAGGAGATCAATAAACCCCTGTGGGTCGACTATCAGGATGGCAAGATCACCGCTCAGCAGTTGCAACACATTCGATTTGAGCCCTGGGCAGAGAGACTAAACCTTTCGACCCAAACCCTCAATAGTGAGTTCTTATCGGCGATGGCAGATATCTGCGCCCCGCTGCCGGGTGCCCGTAGCCTGGTTGAGGCGCTGTCGGGTCGGGTGAATCTTGGGATCATTACCAACGGCTTTACTGAGCTGCAGACCATCCGTCTGGAGCGTACCGGCTTCAAGGATGCCTTTTTCCCCCTGGTGATCTCTGAGGAGGTTGGCGTTGCCAAGCCGGATGTCGGGATCTTTGAGCATGCGTTTGAGCACATGCAGCACCCTCCCAAAGAGAAGGTACTGATGGTCGGCGATAATCCACACTCAGATATCCAGGGGGGGATCAATGCCGGTATCGATACCTGTTGGCTGAATATCACCAATCAGCAGAAACCACCGGGAATTGAGCCCGACTATGAGGTGGCTTCTCTGGATGAACTCAGGGAGTTACTGCTCGCATAAATTAATCGCAGCAGCCTCAGGTTCGGTTGAACTTCTGACACAGGAGATCTCAACAGGTCCTGCGCAAAGGAGATGATGGAATGGATGAAATTGAGCAGATACTTGGGTTTATGGTCGAGGTTGAAAAGCTCAAGGCGGTCACCAGGAAAACACGCCCGGTGGGGCTCGAGCGCTATGAGAACTCGGCTGAGCATAGCTGGCATGTGTGTCTGTCGGCCCTGCTGCTTAAAGACTATGCGGAGCAAGCTATCGATATACAGTGGGTGATCAAGATGCTGCTTCTTCATGATCTGGGGGAGATCGATGCGGGCGATACCATCATCTATGCCAGTGAAACGGCGGAGCAAAAGGCCAAAGAGCAAGCGGGAGTAGAGCGGCTCCTGCAGATGCTCTCCGAAGAGCAGGGGGAGGAGTATCTAGGCTCTGTTGACGTTTCAATTTTGAACCTGTTGCCCCTGAAAATGCTCTGTTCGCGACGCGAATCATGAGGTTTAGTTGTTCTAAATAAGTGATGAGCAACAATGAACAGGGCTTTTTCAGGCGCAACCCGAAGGGCAGTGGTGATTTATCCATCCAACTACGTTATCAGATGTTCATGTAGAACAACTACACCACACATCTTCTGCCTTGCTGGATGAAAAAATTACCAACTGCAGAACCAAATCTGAAACGTAAACAGAGCCTAAAGCTCTGGTGTGAGTTTGAGAAGGGAGAGTCTGCGGATGCTCGGTTTGCCAAGGCGATCGACCGGGTGCTGCCCCTGCTGCACAACCTGCATGATGACGGCCATAGCTGGAAAAACTTCAACATCTCCGGCAAGCAGGTTCTTGAGCTCAATGGCGAGCGGATCGCAAGGGCCAGCCGGCCCCTGTGGAGCTGCCTTGAGAACAAGCTTAATCGGGCGATTGAAGATGGGATTTTATCTTAATCATCCGGGCTATTTGTGAAGGGATTTCATACATCGATTTGGAATGAGAAGCGATGGCCTTTAAGTGCTACCACTGTGGCTGGTCTACCAAGAAGAGTCAGCTGGCCTATTACCAGAGAAAAGGGATCAAAAGATCCATCTGCCCCGAGTGCAATCCGGGTTTAAAACAGCGATGGAGGGGCCATTATCTACGGTTTGTGACCGGGCTGTTTAAAGGGGTCGCCGGACAGCTACCTCCGGCAATGTTTCCCTATCTACCTCTGGCTATGCTTATTCCTCTGCCCTCAGTGAGTTACTGTGTTCCCTTCGGTGGAATGAGTACCTCGTACATGCCATTATGTTTGGATTATTTTTACTTGCCATGATAATTCCGGCAGAGGCTAGTGTTAGGGTCTCCCCCATGATCCGAAAGAGACTGGAGGACAGACGCAGGATATGGCCAGTGATACTGCTCTATTATCTCCCCGCATCTGTTTTATATACGATTCTTGGACTATACCTTAGGCGATACCTCTGATGGAGCGATCGGGAGCTTTAGTCAATAAGCTCCTGCAGCTTTAATGAGTCTAATAGTAAACAGGTTGCCGTTGAACAGCGTCCCTTATCCTGACTACTCAGCCAGGCAAGCTCTTCGATTTCATTGTCTGCTGTTAATCTCCCTGTGTATTGGCTCCGATAGCAACTGAGTTTAACCTGTGTACCTATGGGTTTTCCATCAGCCTGAGCCACAAATCTTCCAAAGTAGCTGATACTCTCAGGAACAAGCGAGATACTCAGCTCCTCGCGAATCTCCCTGCTCAGAGCTTGTTGATCCGTTTCTCCAGGTTCACGCTTACCTCCCGGGATATAGTAGTTATCTTTTCCAGTCGAGCGAGCTCCCAGAACTTTTCTGTCCTTAATATAAACCCAGGCAAGCTTATCAATTAAATTAGCCATCTATTTCTCGTTAGGTTAAATCGAAACATTTTGGATATTAATAAAAACAGCGTGTTTAGTAAACAAATAGATGCGTCAAGGTTGCATTCTTGTGGGCTTTGGTGTTGGAATTTTCGTCATTTGATGGTTCACTTAACTAAGTTTGTATAGAAGCCTGATAAAAATTCCATAACTAACAGTGATGGCCGGAATTGAAAGGAAAAATGTTGGATTTGAATTATCTTTATGAGTAATGCTGGCTGTATATAGAACAATCATGCTGGCAAGATCCAAAAAGCAAGATTCATCGCTAATTAGAGGAGATTATGGTCTATACATTTGAAGAGCTGATCAAGGGATCTGATGAGAAGTTTGAAAAGCTAGTTGGCCGTTCAGATGAACTCCAGAAGCTATTGGATGAAAAGCTAATCGAGGCGATGAAGCGGGCAGATGCAAAGATTATTCTGCAGAAGAAATTACTGGAAAAAGAGAACCAGCGTTTGACAGTACAGCAGAATATATTTAATGAGCAGCGCAAGGAATCAGAACTGAGAATAAATGAATTGAGAAAGGAATCAGAGGCTCGAATCATGGAGCAAATCCGTGAATCTCAAAGTCGGGTTGAAAACGAGAGGAAAATTATTCAACGATCATTACGTAGAGTGATACTCTCAGTAATATCATCTGCTATTATCTCAGTGGTATATCTTTCGGTGTATATATATTTCGTAAAATAATAATAGATACTCTAATAGAGAATCTTTAGATTCATATATCGTGTTCAGTATAGTAAATTCGATTTCTGACAAAAACAACAGCATGGGTGCTTTTTGATATCAAAAATTGGTCGTGCTTTGAATAATGGAATTTCCATAAAACAAAACTCATAATAGAAATTGAAGTTTATTGTGGAACTGGTTACTATCCGGTAGTTTATATCTAAGAATAAATATAGAAATAAAATATATTTAAGAAATAGATAAGATTAGTTTTAGATAGTTTCAGAACCGTTGCTGAAAAGCTTGTTTTGGGTTTCGATATTGATGATCTTTCATGCCAGGGTTCGGCAGTTTTTAAATGGAATTATAGTACATCAGCGATAGCGTATTTAGTGCTTTGGCGACGTATCTGATTCAATAAATTTAATAATAGAACCATAATGACAGCCTTGACAATAAATATAGGGAAGACAGCGATTTTGATTGCTTCGTCAAGTTGTTAAATATTATGGAAGAATGAATTGATGCGGTTGGCCATGTGTGAAAAAAACAAAGATAAAGTTGACATCAACCAAAAAATAAATGAGATTTTTCAAGGGGCAATGAGCTCACCAGGGTTCTCGGAAGCAGAGTTCAGAGAGGTAACACATGAGCTTCTTGGCTGCTTAACCATTGCAACTGTCTTGCTACTTAGTCATGAAAGTAAAGATGAATTAAGGAACTTTCATAAACAGGTTGTTAAACTTATTTCTCGTGATAAGTTTGCAGTGGAATATGATCTATTAACATCTTACTCATTAGTGCTAAATCTCATCTCTCCTTACGTGATCACCTCATGTCAGTCCAATGCTTTCATGATGACTTATAGATGTTTAAGTTTTATTGAGTTGCTTAAAGAAATAACTCTGTGTAATTCAGATGAAATGCAGATGAGTTCAGAGTCATATCTCAATGAGTTAGAAAACCAAATAACTGATGAGATATTATTAGCTCTCGATGAATCAGCTATAGTGCTGATGAATAAATCACTGGCAAAGTTAGCAAGTTATTTTTCAATGAGTTTTAGGACAAAGGATGAGTCAATACGTCTTGATGAAATAATTGAAAAAAAAATAAATCCTGTTGTTGGATATAATCCTTATATTATAGAACAAAAGATAATTATTGAGTTAAATCCACTTGATGAAACATTTTCAACAAAGCCTCTAAGTTTTTCATCAAATCCAGAGCAAGTAAAAAATAAGCATAGCAAATATCAAGGGTTTGTTCTTTCAAATTATCATATTGATGAATTAGATATATCTCTTCAGCGTTATGGTTTTAATGGAATTACCAAGTTCAAAATTTCGTACAATGAATTGAAGTTCCATTCAGATTATCAGTTTCTATATGATAATTCGCCTCTCTCTGTACTGATAACTATTGAGAATAGTTATATCTTTGACGATTCAGAGCAAGAGGATGGTAAGTACAAGAAAAAAATATATCTACAGGCGGTTGGAAATCTTGAACAAGAAGCGCACATAAAAATGATCAACCCACTAGTTACAACTAAATTAACTGGTGATCAACCGCAGAGTGGAATAGCATCAATTGATCAAGAATTTCAAGTTGAGTTCTGCGATCCTGCACATGCGTTTTGGAAATTCCATAAGCCAGTATATATAGATCAAAATAAGAGCTATATTGATGTTTTTGATGAAAACAATTTTTTTCAATCATGGGCTCAATTTGATATAGAAAATTGTACAGTCCTGGCTGAAGTGAAAGCACAAATCGCGATTGGTACTCACGAGCGAACGTTCTATGACTATTTTATTGAAATTCTAGAAAGTTATGATGTTCAACTTATCTACGATTATGATTCAGCATCTAAAGAGAACATGTCTAAATATTATCTATATGATAATCCTTCTACACTGGAGGCGACAAAGAAGGAGCTACACGAAGCAGATCTTCAGCAGATAAAAGAAATTAACTGTGACATAAGATCCCCAATTGCACTTAATAGTCAGATATCAAATTTATCAATGGCCTCATCGGTAAGTACTGATTTAAGTGCGTTTTCTGAGAAAAGTAGATTTCAGGGTATTATTCAGGTTGATACCAGCGTCATTGGAGATCAAAAGATAAATAGCCTATTTGTTGATAATAAAATAGAAAAATTAAAGAGCTATGATGTGCCGCACAAATTTCTTATTCGTCAAAATGAACTAATGCCATATTTTAGCATATATCCAGGGTACGAAAAATTTCAGCTGATAACTGAGCAATTTGAGTCATCAGTAGCCAACTATTGTGACTCAATTTCAATTCTATCCGTACTATTAAAATATAGACAGAATGATTTAACTCGAAGAAAAGTAAAGAATAAAATCAAAGACATGGGATATCGCTCAGAAGATGAATCAGATAGAGCAGAAAAAATAACCTTGATGGGGGAGAGTCTGGGGCTGACTCATCACTGTCAGCTAGATGTTGTATGGAGCCATGATGGTGATGAGAAGAAAGACTACCCAGAATATATTCCATTTAGGAGTTTTACATCTGAGGCTGAAATCATAACTGGAGATAAAGTCGATGAGAGTATTCAAAAAGGATATATGTTTTATACTCTTGATGGAGCGGAATCCTCATTCGCCGATGAGCAAGGTTCTGAGCGTGAAAAATACCAGATATCAACCCTGTCTGAGAAAGTGCTTTGTTACGCAATAATTTTACCTCAATGCCTTTATAAAAGCGATGATGTAAAAGGGCCGTTTTATGTTCCAGTCAAATATTCTGGGGCTATGTCTAATATGTTTATGCCATTAAGAAATCAGGATGTAATTAGAATTGAGATCATAAATGCAGAAGAAATGGCTATTGATTCGGTTGTGAGTAATACGGCAACTATTAATGATTTAGCTAGCGTTGAAATGTCTCAGCGACTACTATTTGGCGCAAATAAAGAGGAGCAGGTCATGTTAGCCTCGAGTACGCCTAATGGTGATAGCAGTAGCTCTACATTTGAGATAACTCAAAAAACAACTCAAAATGAAGTTAAAAATAAGATGATTCTGAGTGAGAAAAGTGGGTTTAGTTTATTATATTTTGGAAGTGATGGAGAGCAAGGTTGATGTTAAGCTTGATAAATAGCAAATATGCTACATATATTTTTTCAGCTGTTGGTGCGGTCGCCATTCTTTTAGTTGTTCGTCGCTGCATGAAATATTATAAAAAATATAAGAAAGAGGCATCATCACTATCTGGATTGATAAAGAGCACTAAGATTCCTGGGGTTAAAACAAGTAAGCACAAGTCAGTTTACTTGGATGTGGTGAAAAAATTAAAAAAGCAGGCAAAAAATATAACTCTTCCTGCATTTTTTATTGCTAGTGAAGGTGATGTAGATAACGTCTATAAATATATAAGAAAATTGATAAACATGGATGAGGCGGAAGTAATAATTATTGATGCTTCTCAATCTGTAATTGTAAATGAAAGCATGATAGTGTTTGTCGTGACAACCGAAGAAATAACCTTGCTTGATATGAGAGTCATGAACAAGATGCTTGATAGGCTCTACCGTAAGAGTTACATTCAAGCTCCATTTTTCTTATATAGAGTAGCACTTGAAAAACAAACTGTATCACCATCAGCTTTAATCCAGAGGATTATGTCTGAAGTTCAGATCTTCCATAAATGCAAATGCAATATAGATATTGAATTGCTTGGTGAGATAGCAGATCAGGATTTGAAGCAGTTTTATAAAAAACTGCACAATAGAACAGCGATTCTAGTTCAAGGTGATCTTAATTCAGAAGAGATAAAGAAATTAACGATAGATAATTTTAATCAAGTAAGAAATTCTTTGACTCTAGAGATGACTAAACCTGAATGTGATATAAATTCGATTTCAGGTTTAATAGAGACAGCCGGGAGACTTGAGCACCATGTCTTATCTTCAGTCGAATATGTAACCGAGCTTTCCAAATCATTATATTTGGCTGGTAATATTAATCCAATTAAATTGAACTATGGTCTGCATAGTGATAATCCATATTGTAACTATTTTAATAGTTGCTCACTGTCATATAATAAATCTATCAGACTTCCTCATATACTGCTCTCAATATTTGGCTTGCTATCAATCTCTGTGTCAGGTGTTTTTGCATACAACAATTATCAGGCTAGTAAGTTTAACTATGCCATTAAGAAAGAAAATCCATTTTCTGGGATATCTAGTTATGATGTTGAAAGTGGATATAATATCTATAAAGAGCTTAGAAATAAGTATAGAGAAAAGATTCTGATCAGGAATATATATACTTCAGAGGGATCACAATTGTTAAATAAACAGTATGCTGATTTTTTAATAAATGATGAGGTCCTTCCTAAGCTATATAATTCACAGTCCATCTTCGACAAGGCAATATATTTGTCTGTCATTGGTGCCTTTAACTCTCCAAAGCTAAAAAACAAGTTGGAAGAAAATTCTGACATCATCTCAGCAGTGACTAAATTGAGTTCAGAGCAATTAAAACTTATATATGATAATAACAGCTCTAAAATATTCAATGAGATTAGTATTTCATTATCCATGCAGGAAGGCGTTGGATTGATAAAAACAGGGATGATGTCAAATAAGCTGTTAGATGGATTTATTGATAATAGACACATCCATATATCAAATGATCAGTTAAGGAATTTCATATCTGATAATGTAGTAGTCAATCAAAAATTATGCCTGTTACAATCAAGCATTCCTCTCATACTCTCAGAAAGTGACTCTCTGGGGATGAATTATAAAAGGTTCTTCATCAATTTATCTGGGAAATTACCTTATGGAGAAGAGAAGTGTAATCAGAGCTCATTACTACTTGAGTTGCAAGATTTAATACCTGGGAAAGAGCTAAATGTAAAAAGCTTTAGTCATGTGATCAATCAAATGCTGGATTATCATAAAAAAATACAGCAATTCATGAACGATCATGGATTAGAGCTAGCAAGAAGAAAGCAGCTGATGCATGTATTAATGTCAGCTGATTTAAACACAAACCTTTATGAGATCCTTAATAAGGATCAGAGCTCTATCAATCTTCTGGATCCAGAGGAGTATTATCAATATACAACACATTCAGTATTCTCAAGAAATGTAGAAAATATATCTCTGGCTTATACTAAAAATGTGCTAGAAAACTCGATTATTCCTTTGGTAAATAAATATAAGAATCTCTCTGGAATATTAGATAAGGAAGGTATCAATCACAGCTCATTAGATGAGTTTGGAAGAGATTCAATCAAAACATATGCAGATAAATATATTTATATGATGAATTCTGCATTGGTGCAAACCCTTCCCAAAAGTGTCAATCTTGATAATCTCCAGATGTTCCTAATTGATAGAACCTCTGAAAACACACCTCTTTCAAATATGCTCGACTATGTCAGAGATAATACATCCTTTAATGATGCTGTAATTAAAACGGTACCTGAGTTATATGAGATACAACTTAGGTTTAGTAAGCTAAATGAATTTATTTCCTCAAAAGATTATCAAACATATAAAAATATCTTATTGACTATAAGAAATTCTCTGAGTCAGACGAATATTGAAAACTACAAGAGGTTATATGGTCAGCTATCAAGTGATACACCAGAAAATCTAATCAGTAAGATGGACGATATTATTAATAATTATGGATTCACTGATAAGATTTCATATAAGCTGTTCTCAACTCCCATATCAATCATTCGTCAATCAATTGCCAATTTCTTAATTAATAATCTGATTGACACATGGGATTTAAATATAACCCCTAAAGTGTCACAGGTTGAAAGTCAATTTCCTTTTGATCTCAACTCATCTAATGTTATTGACTCAGATACACTAAATAATTCATTTGGTATCCATGGGGTTTATTACAATGAAATGTATGATTTATTAAAGGAGTTTATTCACTTAAGCCCATTGACAACTCAGTGGGAGCTGAATGAAAGTTTATCTCTGAATCAAAAAGTCAGCTTACAGCCATATCTAACCACTATGAATTATTTTTTCCATATTCAGAAATTATTATGGAGTGATAAAGGAAAGCCATTAGATATTGATCTATTAGTTCAAGCTCAGCCATTTGAGTCAAATAATGATTCAAATGAAAAAATGACACTCTCATTCTTGCAGGTCGGTGATAGCAAAATCCTTGGGCTTAATACCTTGGAGCAATCGAATAAATCATTAAAGTATAATTGGCAACTCCAACCCTCTGTTTCAGTTGGATGGTTGAGTAATGCTAGTGTTAGTTATCAATTGTCTTATCAAGGGGAATGGGCTCTATTTAAGATGATGGCTGATTCAAAGTGTGATAAAAGTGGGAAGTGCCAATGGCTAATAAAAGGTGATAATCCAAAGGTTTCACCCTATATAGTTACATTTAAGGTTAAATCAAAATTATTATCACTTTTCAAGCATGAGCATAAGGAGAATGTATGAAAACAATGATTAGAGTGTTATTAGCAAGTCTAATTATATTAGAAGTTAGTGCTTGTTCTCTGATGCCATGGGTGAATAAAGACTCTTTTAGGGTTGAACTATCCGTTGACCACGAGGCCAATTCAGGAACTCCGATTACCATGATTATTGAGCAACCGGCGGATCAGAAGAGTTTTGTGACTGAAACCTATACATCTCTGAGCCAACATGCATTAGATAAAGGAGTACAGAGGTATGTTATATCTCCAAAATTGGGAACTAGGCTTCTATCTATTAACGTAGAAGACTCACCTCTTGCTGTGTACTTTATTTTCAAGCGTCAGCCAATTTCCGGATGGAAGTACTATATAAAAAAACCTAAGGGAGATTCACTAATATTATCCATTAACAAATCATCAGCCAAAAAGGTTAACTAGTATGATACAACATGAGATTACAATGTCTGATGATGGCGTATCTATTTCCGTCAAAGGCAAGGCTGATGATCAAACTTGCGTAATTGAGTACAGTGCCTCTGGAGATGCTAGCCACTCTATAGGTCACGCATATACTGTTAATGCTAAGGATAGTGTATTGTTAACTGTTGGTGATTTTTCAATACAGGTAAGCAAGGATAGTGCAAGCATAAGGCATAAAGATTCATCTCTTGTAGTTAAGGATAAAAGTGTTTCTATAGATGTTGGAAACTCAAAATGCGTTGTCTCAGACAAAAGTATAAACCTAGAATCTGATGATATTAAAATCAAAGCAAAAAAAGGTATAAGCGTTGAATCTGGGAGTAGTCTAACAATTAAGGGAGGAGCTGTTAACTTACAGGGAGAACAAGCTGTTGCTATAAAGAGCAAAGCAAGCTTGGATCTAAAAGCATCTCTAGCTGCAAATCTAAAGGGTCAGATTACATCCATTGGTTAACTAACTATGACTAAATCCTCTATAGATTATTATCGTGATTTTTTATTGCATTGCCATGTGCTATCAAAAAATGCAAATGATAAATTATATAAGATAATCACTAACGTGAAGAGATCACTGTTGAGTTTATCTGAGTTTACGAGGGTAAATTATAAAGTTACAGGCAGGGAGCCTATTCTCATATGCCAGATCATGAATATGTTGGAAAGTATCTCATCTTCTGCTGTAGGTAGATCAAGCTCAGAGAGCTGCCGAATAATAAATCAACGAAGAAATGACTTGCATCATGCTCTTAGAACTGCAAATATAAGTAGTTTATCTAGTATATCCCTTGAATTATATTCGCAACTAGATATTTATCAGGAGCAACATCAACAAGATAGTTACAGGGTTAACTCATTACGAGATAAGTATAATAATAAATCATTATCTCCAAGTTCAAAATACCTTGATCATATCATGGATACTTTGAATCATTCAGAGCCTGATGAGCACTATGTTGAGCACAAAAACACTCAGAACTCAACAAGCACTCTACAGCTTATTAAGCTTCATGAGACTTTAGCTGTAATAGATTCAAGTGCAGATGTGAGCGAGATTGAAAATTTAGCAACAAAATATGAGAGCTATCAATACGCAGTCAGGCGAGAGCTCTTTCAAATGTGTCTGTCTGGTAATGAATTATCGTTTTCCGAGATGATTCAATCCGTCACTGCATGCGATTTTTTAAGCTATCCATTTTGTATCACTGGAGCAACATCTTTGCCTGTACCAATCTCAGGCGTGGATAAGTCAAACATTGCTAACCTATACAATCTATGTGGCAGCTCGCAAATTTTCTTAGGAGTTTCTGATGCTATTCTTATTAGCTCCATTTATAAGGAAATCTCGCTAGACGATAACAAGAAAAGCGTGAATCTCGATAAATTTAATCCCATCCAGCATATTACACAGATCTCAGAGGGTAACTCGGATCAAAGTAGAGCAACTTCTTTTAAACGCCTGAAGGGAGTTATTTCAAGTTGGGCAGAAATTAGTAATTATGAAAAGCCAACACAATTATCGATGACAATAGATAATCAGCAACAGAAACTGATACTCGGGAAATCGTCTCCAATTACTGAATCGAGTGATCCCGCTGAACAGTTATTGAGTCGTATCTCTATAGATGCACCGACTACTCATGATGCATCCAGATTACAAGCAGTTCAAGAGAAACATGACTCTTTATCAAGAAGTATGAGTGAGCTACCTGCATCTAAACTTAGGGAACTTCATAAAACGCATGTTCAGTTAATGAGTTCAATCTCTCCGAGCTTATATATCGCGAGAAATACGGCTGAGACCTCTCATTTTAGTGGGCTGCTTGTGCAGGCTCATGAAATAGATAATCAGATACAAAACTTACAGTCTAAGGTTAACTTGTATAAAGCTGAACCTAATGAGAAGAATGAATCAGAATATCAACAAGCGTTGCTCAAGACTAACAGCAAGCTCGATAAGTTGAAAAGGGATTCATCATCGGCCTATGAATATCAGTCCAAAATTGTTGATGATTGCTTAAAGATAGCTAAGGCCCTTTGCTTCTCCACAGATGATGATTTAATAGACCCTGATGAAGTAAAACAATCCTTGGCATCGGTTATGAGTTTCACCTATATCCTTTCTAAGGATATAGATCCTTATGCGGATAAACTAGTGTCTGGTGATATGCTGAAATACAGTGAACCTGGAATCTACTCCAGAGTAGCTGAAGATATAAAAGAGTCGATAGATCCAAGTTTTATTATGGAAAAGGTTAAATTATCAGATAGCGTAAAAAAATTGAATTTTCTATCCGATAAAGTTCCAAAGATACAGATACCAAACGCATCACTTGCAAATAGCTTGTGCCAAGATATTTTTGATGCGCTGGATGAATTTTGTCAATGCATAGATTCTATTATTAAGGCCTCTTCTGAAAAAGATGATTGTTCTGCTTTTCCTAATGATTTTTTAGAGGCTGATTGGAGTAGCATACCAATACTTGACCTTAACTCGATGCTGGATGATATTTTAAGTAGGATAGAGAAACGGAACTATGATATTTCATCTATGAGAGCGTTTGATATCCCGCCATTCATGGCGATGTCTGACTTTCCTCCTCTTTGTAATGAGCTAAGTGTTGCGCTATCTAATTTGGCTGAGTGTTTAATTTCAAATCCGAATGAAACTTCACTGGAAGAATATGGCCCTGATTCAACATTGATTAATGAGCTATCAATGAGAATTAACTCATTAACCGAATTTAATAATCAGTATCTTAACGCAGACTATCTCAGGTTTGAGTCTACTATGAAGGAGCAACATCCTACTAATTATGATGAGTTTATCAATACTATTATGGGAGGAGATAAGATTTCAATTTCGTCACTAATTCCGGGATTTTCATCCCTTTTAGCACAGCTTGGTGACTGCAAAAATTATGAGGCGATCATTGACTCTGCCACTCAATTAAATGAATCCCTCGGGCAGTTATCTGAAAAATTGAAGGCGACCCCTGCTATATCCGAACCCCTCTCTATTGATGAGTTAGACAGTAATACCCATACTTTTGTAAAAAAAACACATGAGTATAAACAAAGGGTTAGCTCTTTAACGCTACATGCAGGTAAAAAACTTAAGCCTGACTCAGGAAATCAGGAGGGGAGTGCGCCAAAGAGTGATAGCTTTTCAAGCTCAAGCTCAAGCTCAAGCTCAAGCTCAAGCTCAAGCTCAAACTCAAACTCAAACTCAAACTCAAACTCAAACTCAAACTCAAACTCAAACTCAAACTCAAACTCAAACCCAAACCCAAACCCAAACCCAAACCCAAACCCAAACCCAAACCCAAACCCAAACCCAAACCCAAACCCAAACCCAAACCCAAACCCAAACCCAAACCCAAACCCAAACCCAGATTCGGAAGCTCCTTCGGGGTTGGATGGTAATGAGTCAGCAGGGGTGGACAATACGACAGGTTCCAGAACACAAGGGACAGGAGCAAGTAAACAAGATAGATTAGTCGCTGCGCAAACTGTTGTTACCAGTAAGCTTGATCGGATTCTGGATGAACTTGAAACAAGTGAAGCTCTTAGTAGCAAATATCAGGCAGCTGCTATGTCTGTAGGAGCACCATCATCCATCATGGCTACCTGTACATCTTCTCAGATGATTTGCTGTTTTGGGTTGGCCCCACTTTCTTATCTAACCTTAAGACCTCAGGTTCTTATTTCAGGAAAACCGGCAGCAAATATTCAGGATAAAAATCCGATTGTAAATATTATTCCTGCGCCGGGCTGTAACTCAGTGACTAATCCGGCATGGACACCTCTTACCCCTATCACTCCTTGCATTCCAACCCTTGAATTCATTCCAACTAACGTATTTACTAAAATCCAGGGAGCACCCATTAATACAATGAATAATATGGCGATGTGTCAATACGCTAAAGGTGGTATTGTCTCTTTTTGTAATCCTGGTCAGACATCAACAGTAACTAGCTAAGTGGGCTTATATTAGGTAACTCCTTATGAAAACCAACTCATTGGACAAAGAGATAGATATATCAACAGAGAACTATGAATATTTGGAAAAGTTATTTGTTGAGCTGAGCCATGATATAAAAGATTCAGTTTTGAAGCAGATGGAGTATGATAAAGAACTTAATTTATTAAAATTCAATCAACATTTACTGTTGAACTTACCAAAGCATGTTTTAGTTAAGTCTGAGGCTAGATTATCACATGCGTCATTTGCTGTTGACTATAAGTCAAAATTTGAGGTGTTAGATATTGATGAGAATGAACGATTTACCTATTCGAATCTTTGCGATGTTTTTCTCTCATCATTCAATGTTGTAGATGTATCTAAAGAGCGGAATAATTATATAATTAACCTCTCAAGCGATGCGCCTGTAAGAATTAATAATACTGAAAGCAACTATATAGATATTTGGGTTAATCCATTATTGTGGTGCCCAGAAGACTATAGGCTTATGGATTTAAAAGAAAGGGTTCTTAGTAAAAAAAGTGTGCAAGTTAAGTTAACTGATGAACTTGGTGATACATATATCGTCGCTGCTCATTTTGAAGATCAGTCCTGTTATTCTTTGCCACTTAATGATCTATTTAAGCTAAAGTTAATCTCACCAGAGTTCTTTTTGGGGATGAGATTAGTGATTGATGACTATCCCTGGGACACTAATAATTCAAAGTTTTCTTCAATGCAGTGTTACTTTGAGGTTGATTTTGATAATGACATTCAGTTAATGAGCTTTAACTCAAACCCTCTATTTGTTACTAATATCATTCCAATATTTAACTTGTTTGAAGGTTATTCAGTTTCAAAATCTATAGATAAGACCTTAGATAACATCCCTCTAATATGTAGAGATGACAATAAGGCTATTGCTAAACTAGTTCAAAAAGTTTGGATTAATAATCATAGCTATGAAGAGTATTATGATCCATCTGAGAGTGAGTTTTTCTTTAATCCATATAAAAGTCTAATGAGTTACTGTCCCAAAAGTATATCACTTGATAAGTATAAAAAGGTCTTTGTCAAAGGGCTGTGGATGCAGGGAGGTGTACACAGTGATAGATTATCTATTAAAACCAGAAGCTTCATCTGCTCAAATAATGATTTTGTAATACTACATTCGAAGGATGGTGCTTTACTAAATAAGTACGAGGATCTTAATGCAATGACTAAGGTTCTGGATAATTTCACAGATTTAGACATAAGAAAACACAATGGTTTTTTATTTGCGTTATCTTTCCTTTTTGGATATCAGCATCAAAATAGTTATAATAGGTTTTTACGATCAATCGATACTATCTGTTATGATACTTACCTTAACAAACTTGTCATCACATCAAATTATCAGCAAGATATATCATTTATTCGATATGTATCAGCTGTAATTGTAGAGTTTTTTACTGCAAATAATCCATTAATGGTCAAGTTTGCAGTGCAAGTAAAATGATAATATATTTTAAAATTAATATTTTTTGGTTCTATGTATAGACATAAACCCTGGGGTGTGTAATGGTTTTAAGTGAAATTTGCTTATTGAATAAGGCATTTAAGCTTGTTGATTTATCAAGTACATTGAGTGATTTTTCACTGCAAGCTAGAGATAGTGATGTGAGTGATAGTTATATTCTTAATTTCAGGAGCCACGCAAGAAATGAGCTACAACTCATGCAGGCGTTTCTTATCAGTTCATATAGCAAGAAAGTTTCAGACTTAATCATATTTCTGATAGTCGCTATCATTGATGAAAGATGCAAAATATTCATAACACAAAATAATCTTCAAGCTCGCTGGGATGGACTTCAAAGTGAGTTTTTTCAGCGTTCGGATGGTGGTGAACATGTTTTTGCAATCTTAGATGAGATATGTGGAAATAACATGTATCCTAAGATAATTTATGAAGTTTCACTTTATATTTTAGAGAGTGGTTTTCTTGGTAAGTTTTTTGACTGCCCAAATCATTCAGATCGATATCAATACCTTTGTAAAGCAAAAGAATCCTTGCGTCATATGAGTGAGGGTAATACTGAGAATTCGGAAGAGCTATCATTTTATAGTAAAAAGGAAATTAAGGGGCGAAAAGTTGGGAGGGCTTATTATAGTCTTATATGTGTTTTTTTGATCGTTCCTTTGATTACTTATAGTTTGTGGTACTTGGTGTAATTATGATGTTTGATTTTATTGATGATATATTCCATGAGTTAAGAGTTCTTGAAAAAGTTAACCCGATGCGAATGAGCCAAATTATACATTACTATCAAGAAGGTGAGTATTCTAAAGCATTAACCGCTATTAAAGATTATTCAACTGAAACTCATAGTGTTGATATATACTTGATTTTTATGGGATTCTCCTGTGACCTTTTTTTGAATCTTAATAAAGTTGAGCTGCTAAATGAAATGCTCAACTCCTATTTGAAATGCCTCACTAGCCTCAATGATAAGCTGTCTCCATCCAGAGATTTCTCTAGAGCTATTAAGCAGGGTATTATTACTTTGCTTAGCATGATAGAACTAAAGATATCTGATCTAATGCGGAGCTGCAGTTTCTTTGAGTATTCTGATTTGGCCCATTCTTTTTCTCAACTTTTTGAGTATTCTGCTTCTTTAAGTGAACCAGCTGTTGAGTATATTAGTTCAAGCCAATATATTTCAGCAACAAAGTCGTTAAAATCACTTAGTGACTGGTTGGTTAAATTAAGTGACAAAGAGAAAAGTGAAGTGAGCTCTGATAAAGTTCCGGAGTTCAATAGTGAGAATCAGAAAATAAGCAATAAAAAATCAGTTAAAAATAATAATTACATTGATAATTTTGCATCGAATAAGTGGTATCACTTGATAAAGAAAGTGGCCATGTTTCAGGCTACACTCAAAGATGATAGGCTATTTGAGTCGTCGATTATCTATAATGACATTCAGAGTGAACTTACTGTTTTTGATCCGAAGGAGTACTTTCCCGGATTATTCTTTCCATTATTCAAATCACTAGCCCCCCATGCCAAATCAATATACAGGCATATTGAGCAGCACTCAAATACTCTCGAGTGGCATATTGCATCAAATCTTTATCGCAGTGATCCCAATAGGTTTTTGAGAGATCTTCCAAAAATGGTTGAAAATAATTATTCATCTGATGCATTTCATGAAGGTGATTATATAAATGATGCCTACAGAGATGAAAGGAAGTTGATTGATGAGAGTGTATCGCTAATTGATAACGAGCAGTATAGTTTTAAGGAGGATATAAGCATGGATGAAGGGAGTGAACAAATAAGTCAGTTAGCTACTTCTTCTGAGCATGAATTTAATGATCTGTTATCCGATATTGATGATATTTGGGATAGCTCTGATATTAATAGCTAGATTGTAATTTTATATTGATGCTTCAATCGCAATTTTCCCAATAGGGTTGGGAGTTCATTCTCAACCTCATTCTCTGTTTTTCTCAGGAGAACCTTAATATTCAGGCTACCCTTTATCCTGTTATAATAAACATTTTCTGTGATGATATTTACTATATTAAACTTGTCTATTTCAGAAATGTTTATTTTATGTATGCAAATCTTCATTTCTACTTTGAAATGCTTGACACTTCCTTTTAACCTTGACATTCCTAGAATGGAATTATGTTCCAGGATGCAGTCATCCTTATTCTCTGAGTGCTTTACCGTGTTTATCTCTATAGATGTATAAAAATCAGACAGCTTGTTTTGAATATAATTTGCATAATTGCTGATGCAGTATACGATTGATCTTTTGTAATAAGCAGAGGTTTGATTGCTATTATTCCAATGACCCATTACACTGAATTGACCATAGAAGTAATCATGTAATAGTTTTGACGTTCCTTTTGTTATTATCTGTTTTAGTTTTTTCTGAGAGTTTATATCCGCTTGATGGTAAGCATTTTGTATATGATAAAATTTTTTGACTTTACTGATGCTCAGGGTGATTTTTATGTTTAAATTTTCCTGCTCAATTTTTTGAACTAAACAGTCCTTTGTTATGATTGAGAAGTCAGGAATAAACTCCACATTTTTGCTATTAACTCCATATTCATTCATGAGGTGTAAAATATCAAAAATGCTTAGGTGTTTATACAGGTCTCTAATTATGCTAATCATATCCATTGTCATTTATAGTAAATCATGAACTGATAGATTTTATTACTCTCATTCGACTCTATCATTATGCTTTTTTCTGCTATTATATAATCCAACTCTGCACCAGGCATGATTCGATAAGTTGTATGGTTTTCAGTTCCTCTGATTTGATGTAAGCCACTTTTTGGAAGATGTTCTAATAAGGCTCCAGATAATGACATCTGATTGATATATTTATTTCGAGAAACACATGATACCTTGATGTCTTTTATATCAAGATCAGGAGTTTCTAAGTCTGGTTTTTTTATGACTAATAAATATTCATCTGCATTTAGAAAATCTCTATCAAGATGCTCAGCAATAAATGCATTGTTTTCTTTTTTTAGTATAATGAACTGTTGTTTTAGAGGTTTGTTCAATAAATCATCTATCTTTTCTAAAATACTCTCAAAGCTCTTGTGTGAGTCTTCAAAGTTATAGTTAACGTTAAGTGGTTTTTCGTTTGAGTTTATACTAACAGATAGTATAAGGTGACATTTCTTTAATAATTCAAAAATGATAAATGGATGTACTGACTTTGGGTTCGCATTTATATCTTGCAGCTTACTACTTACTTCATAGCAGGTGAGCATCAGGTTGGAGTAAAGACTCTGATTTTCGTGACAACGGTTCAGTGTAGCTTCAATTGAGATCAGCCGCTTCGTCACCTGATTCAGGAGGATAGTAAATATCGAACAATCACAGCTCAAAAGGGGGGGAGTGTATGGAGTCAGAGTCCAGCCCTGTTCTGCAAGAGTAACTTCAGCAATCTTTATGCTTTGCTTCGAAATGGGGTCCGGTTTTTCTGTTAGAAACAGAGTGTCTTTAAGCAGGCCTATCTCTTTATGAGTCATCTGCTCCTGGTATGTATTCAGGTAGATTGATATAGTTTGTGAGCTCTTTTCATCAAGGCTTAGTCGCAGTAAAGTGTTTTCTTTAAGAGAGATAAAGCTTCTATCTTTGAAGTAGACACTGATCCGATCAATGATGAACTCACCCTTTGGCAATAGATTCAGGTCAATAGAAAGCTCACTTAATCCAAAACTCATTCCGTATGGAAGATATGTTGCTTCCGCGATTGAGCTTGCTACCAGTCGATCCTGAGTCAGGAAATGATCAGCACCCAGGAGAGTGCCTTCCTTCCAGTGTATGCGTGTTGCCATGATTGTTATCACCCAATACTAAAGCGCACTATCTCTTACTGAGATAGTGCGATGTTTTACTAAGCTTGATTATTATGCTGCAGCTGCAGCTGCAGCCATACCCTGGAGTGGGTATAATCCCTGTTGAGAAGCTAAGCTATGAGACACCTCAAAAGCGCTCAAATCAGTATTATGTTCAGCATCGATTAGCAAGCCATCAAAGGTAACTAAGCAATAGTCTTGCCGTGTCGTATTACCTCCCAGGAAGCCAAACTGCTGAATATCCATATTGCAATTTGTCGCGCTGATCATCCCAAGAGTAAGCTCTTCCCACTTGATAGCGTAACCCCAGGTTTGGCCACCATCATCATTTTTTAACTCTTGCTTTTCGTTAGTTTGACCCAGTACGATTGTTTGCTTGCCTTTACCGTTTTTGGCATCAGCAAATGCTGTTTCCAGGTCCGTTTTTTGTTCTGGGCTTAATGGCAATCCAATCGTGAGTTGTACTCCGGCGAGGGCGTTAGGTGACTGGACTGTCAATGAAACAATGCTTGCGGATGCTTCTGCACTTGACGGAGCTTCGGTTACTCCACCTTCTCCAGCAAAGAGTGCCGGGGAGAATGACAAGCCAAACATTTCCAGTGACTTCACCCAGATGCGAGGCTCGATATTTGCCATTCTGGCAACAAAAGAGGTTTCTGAGGTTCTTAATTCAAGCGGTAAACCTTGTTCAACTACTTTTCTTGATACCAGTGGTTCTGTTTGTGCCATGATGATTCCTTGTGTGAATATTTATATTCTATTTATGTATTCAGCTGAATCATTAATAACAAGCGTATTGTTATTAATAATAAACAGCTAGAGCTTTGACTATTCGCCCGATGCAAATAGTCCAGGGTCAAGACGGGCATCTATCTTAAGCTGCGTATCCATACCCTCAAACTGAACATGTGGTAGTATAGTTATTTGGCATTTGTACCAGCCAGCTTTTCCTGCTATCGGAGAAACCTGTATCTCTGCAGCTCGAAATGGATATCGGGCCATCTCAAGTGCATTAGGATTTCTCACTGTAGTAATGTATCGATTTAGCCACTCCGTGAGAATGGTCTGGATCTCTTCAGGGGTTACTATACTTCCAATCTTGTCTCGAATGGTACACTTGACATAGTGTGCAATTCTAGAAATACATAGTGTATAAGACATATTTGCTGCTAATTGTGAGTTTATTGAGTCAAAATCATCAGCAAACTCTTCTGCTTTCTTAATTGAGTTTACACTGAAGAAGCAGCCATTTGCGGTCCCTTTCTCCTCTACGATTGGCATAACACCAATATTTGCCAAAGAAAGCTCCATGTAGTCTGGAAATGAGATATTGAATGCAGAGCGTTGCTCATCAAATCCACGGATGTTATATACGGGAGCCGTGAGGTTTTCTACGTAGCCACCATTTTCAGGGCCTCGCATATACTGAAACCATCCGGTTTTTCCATAGGAACGCATGATGTTCTTTGCCAGTAGTATGGCGGAGCTCCCCCAATGGTAGGTAGAGTTAGACTCAAAGTCGCGAACCTCTTCTGAAAACCCTGACATCCTGCTATCAGCCACTGGGTTGTTTACCGGGTGGTAAGGCTGTCTCAGAATAAAATCTCCCAGAGTCAGTCCGATATAGGCAGCCTGCTCGGTCTTACGGAAGGCATTCCAATCCCGGTAACGAGGATGTTCCAGAAGGTTTTCAAAACTCTTGATCTGTTTGAGATCTGAGATATTCTCGACACCAAAAAATTTTGGATTCATCGAAGCGATAAAGGGGGCATGAGATGCCTCTGCAACCATACCCATCCCGGTCAACCAGGTGATATCATCCATGGTGTTGTTGAAGTCATACATCCCCATTAGCAGACCATAGGGCTCTCCCCCAAACTGATCGTACTCTGAAACGTAGACTTTCTTAAATACTTCACTGCTGGATATATCGTAGAGGTTTCGCTCTAAGTCGTAGAGTAATTCATCCTTTGGTGCATCAAGGATGGCGATCTCTATGTTATCGTAATCATGATTTGTGATCTCCTTGAGTTGCATCCATTGATGCTCAAGGTATCGGAACTGAGGATGAAGCAGGATGCTATTGATCTGCTCCTCAACGATCTCATCAATTCTTTCGATGGCGCGCTGAACATAGAGTTTATTGTAGTTCACTATGTCATCGTTATTAGCCAGGATCAGGGCTAAAGCTGCAATATTGCTTGAGTAATAGTCTTCAGAGATCTCGGTAACTGCCTCGAGGTTATCCTGGCGGTCAATTTCCAGCTTTTTTAGGCTAGTGTTTTTTTCTTCTTCGGATCCACCGAACATCGAGAAGAGGTTCGAGAGGGTACTCAGTTGCTCTGGCACTGCTGTCATGGTATCGCTCATTTTGTTATTCCTTATGCCTCTTTAGCTTGTTCGTCAGCAGTGATCAACTCACCTTCCAGCCCTTTATCCTGGCTGCTGTGGAGCTGGTAATTTTCAAGCATAGGAAGCTCTTTCTTGAGCATGTTGAGCGCTTCTTTATCTGAAAAAATCTTATCGATGGTTTTCTTGAGGGTTCTATTATTATCGATATCTTTTTCAAATGACGACAGCATCTCTTTCAGCTTTAATAATGCATTTAATTCTGGGACCTTTTGGGCGATGCGGTCTGGCTGGAAATCAGCTAACTTGTTGAATTTATAGTTAATATCCAGCATAGTTGACTTTGAAGGCGTGATGCTATTTGGAACATTCATATTCACAGATATATCCATATCCTTCAGGGCTGCATCAAGGCCGTTTTGCAATGCACGAGGGGCTCTTTCTTCGATGGGAAGCTGTGCATCTTTTGACTTACCCTGAGAAAAATCACCCATGACCATCATCCGAAAAGGAAGCTCTTTCTTTTTCGGTTGACCTTCGACACGTGTGTCGTACTGAATCATTAATCTTGATTTTGGTATTTTGTTGTTTACGGCCATCACAGCTCCTCCCTCATTAGCTCTCATCAGAACGGGAATAGGTAGACTCTAATGACACCACCTCTAAGGCCTTCAATCCTGCCATACTTGTGGTGTCATCATTCCCTGAGATAATGGGTGTAGCCTGCGTCTCAATCCCTGAGGTAGGCGCTTTAGTAAAATTGAGTTAATAGAGGCATGTTGATTAAAAAATGATCTGCGAAGTTTTTGGAAGATCATTTATCGACTAACAAATGCACAAATCAAATTTCATGATTAAATTCTATTTGAATTATCAGCACAGAAATACGAACTCTATTTCAATAGCGTAATCCTAGTTTAATTGGATTCATATTCGCAATTTGGATTTACCAAAATCAAAAATAAATGCGTGATGTGTAAGCTATGTGTGTTTTTCATATTTTATTTTTAGGTTAATTGATTGTACTCCCAGGAGGGGAGTGTATGTTTTTATCTTTAGCTATTCTGTTTTTTCTATAAAAAAAGCTCTCTTTTGAGTGTTAATTAGCCAGGTTACACATATATGTAAGGCAAATGCCTGAGTTGTCTTTTTCGGTTGTTTTTTATATCTTGCTCGCTGCTCTTGGAAGAAATTTAATCTCTAGGTTATGAGTTAATCATGCAGTATCTGTTCCTCAATGAAAATCTCTTAAATTCTTTCTGGAGGTTGGAACAGGTGCCATCATCAAAACAACTTGGACCGATGAGCAATAATTGAGCATTTTACAGCCAAATGCATGGATTTTATTTTTGGTTTATTTGAGCAAGGTCGCTATCGCTATATCACATGAAATCGTGTTCTGCTATATGATTTTACGGCTAACGAATCAAAGTAAAAGGTTTTGACTATATCTGAAAGTTACTTTGGAACAGAGTAGATAGTCGTTATGTGATTTATTCAAGGGGACTGGCAATGACTACAGGAATAAAAGCTTTTGTTTCACTTCAACATTTGAAAGATGCAGCTCGAGACTCTTTCAATATCTACTATCAACTTTATCTTCTACAGAATATGAAAGGCACAACGAGTGTTAAAATTCAGAAAGCTGCAGAGATGATGCATTTAAAAGGTTCGCATATTATAACGGCTTCTGGAGTTAAAAATGCGTTGAGATTCACCGAGTCACTGGAAAGGTGTGTTGACCGGGGAGAGTTTCTTGAAGTTTTGAGGGAAATTGTTAATCAATCTGAGTTAAGTGGTGGATCACTTAAGGATAAGATTACAGCTAAATATGTATCGGCGAAGCATATAGTAAAGAACACCTCGAACCCTCATGCTTCAGAACTTCAGGATGGGATTAATAGATCGAGCTCTCATACTGCATTTTCGTTCAGTTATCTTCTGTATCAATCGCTCGTTTACCAAGGGACTTTATTTTTTCTTCCTGATACAGGCTCAACTTATGTGAGCTATATGAAGGAGGTCGGCTCTGGCACCGCGAATAGTATTAAAAATGATATTAAATGGGATTTTATTGAATTAAGACGTTTCATTAATCAGGATGATGAATCGATAGTCTGGCTGGAGGATTATCTAAATCAGGATATCGCAAGTTCTTGGTCTGAGCAGGATAAGCTACAAGTCATCTTCTATGAGCTCTCTAAAAAAGATCCAACATTACAAGCGAAATTACATAAACTCTTTACCCCGCTACAGCAGGATAAGCTTCGAGTCTTATCTGAGTCACTTGAGATGAGTGGAGCTGCGAGTCGTCAGAGTAACAGTGCTCGAATATTAAACTCCAGGCAGTCATCTAATATGGCTGAGCTGCAGAGGCTCTCTACCGAAATTTTGCAATATGTGAAAGGACTGTCAGAGGCTACTGCGAGTGGAGCACTTGAGTACTCTAGAGGATACCAGGTTCGTCATACCCTCAACCATAGCAGCTCACAATTATTTGCTAGTGGCGCGTTCGATCCTTTCAGGTTGAAAGAGTATCGAATGTCCATCATGCCTCCAGCATCTCAGGTTAAAAATATCTTGATCCCATCGATCAATCTGCCGGTGCTCAGCCAGGCCACATCCGCAATTAATGCACTGCAGGGAACCATCAAAGAGCAGGGGGGCCACGGAATCTTTAATCCCCACGGTGCATCTGGCCAGCAACGTGCGTGTCTTCTTTTGGAGTGTTGTCGAAAGCACTTCGATAATATTGCTTTGCTTCATGAGCTATTTTCTGGTGACTCGTATGACTGGAGTTCTGATCTTTCTCGGTCTTTAAGTAAGGATATCATTTTCCAGATGATGACTGAGTCCCTTTACTCTTATGTTAATTCGCTGAAGGGTTTTCTGGATATGGCGCCCCATAAGGTGGCAAGTTCACTGGGTTCTATTTTGCGAAATCAATATCACTTGGGACAGATCCTTAGTAAGGGAGGTAGTCTTTTTGAGCGGGCCAAAAGTAACCTTAGAGGGATGAAACAAGTAACACCACTCAATCTCCCTAACCGGGACACGATTGAGCGTCTCTATCGCAGTGAACAGAGTATTAATAGTGGGGGGAGTACTCCGCGACGTTATACGCATGTGTGATTCATGAGATGTGCTTTGTCAGGTGTCTGCAGTCAGACATCTGACTTTTAAATGACAGGTAGGGATTGCCAGCGGGATGATGGGCTACTCTCAATTTTTATCGACTTGATCTGTCGGTCCTTTAAGCACGCCCTGCTGCTCTACAAAGCCAGGGACCTCCTCTCCAGGCAGCCATTTCTGGTGAATTTTCTCAAATTCGCCGCTTTGGTGGAGCTTGATCAAGGCTTTTCGCCAGCGCTCAATGGTCTCAGCTGGTGTCCCCTTTGAAAACGCAAGATAGAGGGGGCTCTCATCTATGGTCAGTTTTTTCACCACCTGATCGGCAGAGACTCCCAACTGCTTGAGAATATCCCGATAGGTGATATTGATATTGCACCAAAGATCGATGCGCCCCCGCAGCAACAGGTGCGCGATCTTAACCGGTGTGCGTACCGAGACCAGGTTTTTAAATCCCATCTCAATCAGGCGTTGCTCCTCTACGGCCGAGTAGTAGACCCCAATTCGCTTCACATGCTTGGCCTGTTCAAGGGTCTCAATCGGGATAGGATATTTTTTCAGCGAATAGAGGTTGATTGAGCTTTTAGCCAGTGGACCGACGAAGGTGAATAACTTGCTGCGCATCTCGGTTTTTACGGTAGAAAAGAGCAGTACATTCGGGGTGCTGGTTGCCTGAAGGTAAGCATTGCGCCAGGTCATGATCTGGATTGGTGTGGTATCTTTGAGATCTTTTTGCAGTGCCTGAACCACCTCAACGGAAAGTCCTTTGAAGACACCACGTTCCTGATAGTTCATCGGGGGCCACTGCTCGGTCAGGATCGCAAACTTGGCTGCGTTCACACAGGGACTTAAAAGTACAGTGAGTAGTAACGCCCTAATCCACATGTTGCTGGCTCCAGAATTATCTATTGCTAAGTATAGTGTTGGATATTGGGTCCCGCTTTGCCTGCCGTTTTTGCTCTTATTAGCCGTTATTCAGGGGTCACTCCTACCTGTTCAACCTTTTCGGGGGCTGCTCTCCAGGGAGCCAACGCTGATATATGGTCTTAAAGGTTCCATCGCGATGCAGCATGCGAAATGCCTCACGCCAGTGCGCTATGGTTTTTGGGTCCGTGCCCTTGGAGAATGCCAGGTAGAGGTTGCTCTGATCCAGGGTTAGCCTGGAGACCACCTCATCTTCCGGAAAGCCGAGCTTATCGAGGATTTGGCGGTAGGAGATATTGGTATTACACCAGAGATCGACGCGCCCCTTGATCAAAAGTCGGCCCGCTTTTTCCAGTGAGCGAACCGAGACTATGTTTTTAAATCCTAGATCAAACAGCTTTTGTTCTCCGACCGAAGAGTAGTAGACACCAATTCGTTTCACGTTTTTAGCTTTTTTAATACTGTCGACTTCATAGGGGCTGTTTTTCAGGGCGTATAGGTTTAATTTGCCGATCGCTAGTGGCCCAACAAAGGTAAACAGGGGAAGACGTTTTTCACTTTTGCTGGTAGAAAATAGCAGGACATTGGGCTGTGTCGTTGCGCGCTCATAGGCACTGCGCCAAGTCATCATCTGAATCTGGGTATCATCCCCCAGTTTTTTCTGAATGGCCTGAACCACCTCAACGGCGAGCCCTTTGAGCTTGCCCTTTTCTGAAAAATTCATGGGAGGCCACTGCTCTGTCAGGATCGTCAGGTTACCGGCAAACAGGAGTGAGGATTTGACCAGTAACAGAGTGAGTAATATTAAGCGGTGCAGCATAGGTTAATCCCATGGGTAACGATCTTCTCGTTAAGTATAGTGAGGCTTTATAGGGTTCGCCTTAGTCTGTGGGATCAGAGGTTTTGACTGCTTGTTGGGGCCGGTTAATGTACGCCTGGCTCAGGGCTGTGCAGAAAGCCCAAGTAGCTCAATCTGTCGCGGTGGTTGGTCGTCGGGAAGCCACTTATTATAGATATCTTTAAACTCGCCCGAGCGTTTTACCGCGATGAGAGCCCGGTACCAGCGAAGGATCTCGTGGCGATCTGTTCCTTTGGAAAAGGCGAGATAAAGACGATTCTCACCTATGGTCAGCACCCGTTTGATCTTGGCATGGGAAGGAGAGACCTTCTTGAGGATGCTATGGGCCGTGAGGTTGGCGTTACACCAAAGCTCGGTTTTTCGGTTTAGCAGAGATAGCGCAGCCTTGCGCGGTGTGGTGTAACGGATGAGATTAGAAAACCCCTCCCGAGAGAGGATCTGATCTTCTACTGCGGAGAGGTAAACCCCGATGTATTTCACTTTTTTTGCATCTTCGAGGGTTTCAATCTTGACCGAGCTGTCCTCAAGGGCGTAGAGATCGGTCATTCCGATGGCAACGGGGCCGAGCATGGTAAATTGCTTAAGCCGTTGTGGGGTGCGCGTCATGGCAAAGAGCATCACATTGGGTTTTGTGGTTGCAATCTGCCAGGCATTGGCCCAGGTCATAAGGGTTATGGGTGTCTCATCTTTGAGCCGCTGCTGGATGCGCTGAACTACATCTACGGCTAATCCCTTAAGCTGATTATCCTCTTTGTAGCTAATAGGGGCCAGGGCTCAGTTAAAATGGTCAGCGGAGCTGAGTGTGTAGTGAAGATTGGCCAGCAGAGCAGAAAACTAAGCAGGGTACGCCACACGGCTGTCTCCGTTGTGTATCGGGACTCTTTGGGAAGTATAGTTTGTTCGCAGAGGGTTTTTGGAAGGGCTCAAATAAAAAATACCACGCCGGGCGTGGTATTTTTTACTAAGCAAGGGCTGATTACAGCTCGCTTGCGTTTTCGGTCAGGTACTTGGCAACGCCTTCAGCGGATGCGTCCATACCTTTTTTACCTTTCTCCCACTGAGCCGGGCAAACTTCACCGTGCTCTTCGTGGAACTGCAGCGCGTCAACCATACGCAGCATCTCATCGATGTTACGGCCCAGCGGCAGATCGTTAACAACCTGGTGGCGAACCACGCCAGCCTTGTCGATCAGGAAAGAGCCACGGAAAGCAACGCCAGCTTCCGGATGCTCTACATCGTACTCTTTACAGATTTCGTGCTTGATATCTGCAACCAGAGGATAGCGAACCTGGCCGATACCGCCATCTTCGATCTTGGTGTTACGCCATGCGTTGTGGGTGAACTCTGAGTCGATAGAAACACCGATCACTTCAACACCACGCTTTTGGAACTCTTCGATACGGTGATCAAAGGCGATCAGCTCGGAAGGGCAAACAAAGGTGAAATCCAGTGGATAGAAGAATACAACCGCAGCCTTACCAGCAATGTGTGATTTCAGATTAAAGTTATCAACAATCTCACCGTTACCTAAAACTGCCGCAGCCGTGAAATCTGGAGCCTGACGTCCAACGAGTACCATAGTGTTGTTCCTCTGGTTAATAGAACAGCGCAAAATGTATTCATTCTGGGCTGAATTGGTTAAATCCAGTTACATAGTGGGACATAGTCTACTGTGCGTGGTACATTTCAGAAACTGAATTATTTAGATGAGTTCAATCGATTTTTTCTATGCACCGTTGGCCTAGTTTGAAACAGCTCCAGTATCTGGTTTCCCTGAGTGAGCACCGCAACTTTAAGCGTGCTGCTGAAGCCTGCTTTGTCAGTCAGTCGACCCTGAGTTCAGGGATCCAGACCCTGGAGGAGCTGATGGGAGCTCAGCTGATTGAGCGTGATCATAAGTCATTTGTTATTACTCCTATGGGGTGGAACGCAATTGAGCAGGCTAGGGGGCTGTTGTCTCAGGCGCGGGATCTGATGGAGCTGGGACGAGCTCAGGATGAGATGAGTGGCCGGCTGCGACTTGGTTGTATTCCGACCATAGCGCCGTTTTTGTTGAGCCGGCTGATGCAAAAATCCAGTCAACTGTTTCCCGAACTGGAACTCCTGTTACGTGAGGACACTACCACCAACCTTTTGAAGCTGTTGGAGATGGGAGAGTTGGATCTGTTACTCCTTGCTCTGCCGGTGGATATTGGTGGCCTGCACTCCACCGAAGTGGGGTGCGATCCCTTTCAGATGGTGGTGCACCGCGACTGGTTAGATCGCTATCCTCTGCCGGATTATCAGGCGATGCCGGATCAGAGTATTTTTCTGCTGGAAAAAGAACACTGCCTGACCGAGCATGCCCTGAGTGCCTGCCGAATGACCGATAAGCGTAAGATCAATCCTTTTTCGGCGACCAGTTTGCATACCCTGGTGCAGATGGTTGGCGCCTCTCTGGGGGCGACTTTTTTGCCTCAGATGGCAATAGACTCCGGAATTTTAGAGGGAACCGAGCTGGTGACGGTTCCCCTGAGGCAGGAGCAGGCGAGTCGACAGATTGGCTTGGTGTGGCGGCCGAGTAGTAACAGGACTCAGACCTTCTTTAAACTGGGGGAGCTGGTCACTGAGCTACTCAGCTCGGAGAGGAGCTCTCCCGATAGATGCTGTGAGTTAGCAGGGTAGCGCTCCAGAAACTCGATGAGAGGGTTCAGGCTGGGAGCTTGCTTCAGCTCCAGCTGGACAAAGCTTAAGATCGCTTGTTCATGCTCTGCAACCATCAGCATGACAGGTGCTTGATATTGGCTGGCCAGCTCCCGGTAATGGTTGGTATAACCCGCTATCCAGGGAGCCAGAGCCTCCATTAGCTCATTCCAGCAAAGGTGCTGCCAGCTTGTTGCCTGGACGAGAGCCTTGTCCTCCATCTCTTGGTGGGTTTGCGGGCAGGTGGTGCCCCGAGCCTCCAGGTACTCCCGGAGCAGGGCGGCGGTGCGCTCCTCAAGAGCGATCAGCAGTTGCCACTTTCTTTTAGTCTTTGCATCGGTTGCCTGCTGTTCGAAGATCTGAAAAAAGCGGATCCCAAACAGTTCCCCCAGATAGGCCTGATAGAGGGCTTGGATCATGCACTCTCTTCCTGTTTGGCTTTTATATCCACCCGGCGGAGACTGTCTTGCGGAGTAAACCCCTGAGGATAGCGCGTATTGAGCTTATCAATATTGGCCTGCATCACCTCAGCTAGCTCAATCCCGGCAGTGCTACACAGAGCGCTGATATACCACAGACAATCACCAAGCTCCTTCTTTAACTGCTCTTTATCGACACCGTGTTGATGAAACACCCCTTTTTTGATCAGATCGGCCACCTCGCCGGCTTCACCGGTGAGGCCCAGGGCATTCCATACCAGCATCATCTGCTGGTTGGATATATCCGGATCGCTTTCGCTTGCCAGGGTGCGGGCGGCGAGTGCCTGGTAATGATTACTATCCATGGTTGTTCTCTGCTTGGTGAGGGGGCCTTCAATTGCAGCATGCTCGAAGGTGGATAGCAAGAATATCGTGGAATGACACTTGCTTGGCTCCTTAATGCCTACACTTATCAAAGCACAGGATAGTGCCCGAGGGCTAAATTATGGGAAAAATAGGTCTACAGCTTTTGATCATGGGTTGCCTGTGGCTTGGGGCTATACCCGTGGTCAATGCTAGCTTTATCGCAAGAATCGTTGCGGGGATCCCGGTCGTTGCCGCCATAGATAGCAGTGAATACAGGGAACGGATCATTAATGGAGAGCCTGTCGTCAATACTCTGACATACCCCTGGATGGTCAGCCTGCAAGACACCTCATTTGACCATCTTTGCGGCGGCTCGCTGATTTCCCCTCAGTGGGTGGTGACGGCTGCTCACTGTGTCGATAACGGGGTGGTGGCGTCTGATCTCATTATCATGCAGGGTCAGATTGAGCTGAATGCTGCCACCAGTAGCAATCGTCATACAGTGCAGAGCATCCGGCTGCATCCTTCCTATAACTCTTATAATCTCACCAATGATATCGCATTATTGCAGCTGACGAACCCGATAAGCATTCCTACTTATCTGCTGCCATTGGCTCAGAGCACTTTCAATGCCTTTACCGATTTACCTGCTCCAGGGACACAATTAATGGTGTTGGGCTGGGGAAGTATCAATGCTGCCTATAACAACATCCAGTTATCGAATCGCTTGCAGTATACCTATCTGGGTTACCAGCGGACCAATGCCTGCTCTGCAGCCGATCTGGATACTCAGTTTTGTGCCCAGGATAATACCGCTCCCGCGAACTCCGATAGCTGTTTTGGTGATAGTGGTGGTCCCCTGATGTACCAGAGCGATGGATGGCGGTTGGCCGGTATCGTGAGTTTTGGCCCAGACGCCTGTGGTGCATCAGCCGGTTACACCAAGGCTGTGGCTTTTTGGAGGGCGGATAATAATAACGCTTTAGACTGGGTTCGTAGCATCATAGAGGATGAGGAAGAGATCACGAATTATACCGGAGGGGTTGTCACAACGCCCCTGTATTTTATCAACCAGGGAACGACTACCTTCGATACGAGCTCGACCACCCTTAGCAATAGCAGCGTCTTTTCCATCACCAATGATGGTTGCGCCTCCCTGGCGTTGGGAGTAGGCCAAAGCTGTAGTGTCACCGTGGACTTTCAGGGGCAGACGAATACCAGTTACCAGACTAATGTAATCTTAGGGGGAACGGCTCGTTCCCGGGCGACCGGTGATTGGTATCAGCAGTCCATTACCGTGACGCCAACAGCCTCCGGATCAAGTGGGGGAGGCGGTGGAGGAGGGGCTTTCTCCCTCTATGGCCTGCTTCTTTTGCCCCTGCTGTTTGGGCTTAGGATGAGACGCAGCCCAGGATAGAGCCCTACTGATTATATCGAATCTCCTCTAAGCCTCAGTTGGCGCTTCAACCACCTGAAACGCCAACTGGATCAGGCTGTACTCCTGCCGAGTTTCGTCTCAAACGGCTATGTTGCCGCGTTCACCTGAATCCCCCAAGCAAGTTCCTCCCGAGTTCAGCCATTCGACAACTGCTGTTTTGTTAATCAGCTCACGTTTTACTTAATCGATTCAGCAAATTTCTTGCGGTAGCTAAAACGCTTTAGCTAGTCTGGCTTTATCAGCGGATAAGGAGGCATTATGCAGAAAAAACCGGTATGGGTATTGGGAGATGCTGTGATGGATTTGATTCCAGCCCCAAGTGGTCTATTGGAGACTTGTCCCGGAGGGGCTCCGGCCAATGTTGCCGTGGGGATCAGCCGTCAGGGAGGCAGCTGCGGGTTTATCGGCAGGGTGGGGGATGATCCATTTGGCAGGCAGCTCAAGGCCAGGCTGTTTGTCGAGGGGGTGGATGTGACCTTCCTGGCAACGGATCCGGCACATCGAACCTCGACTGTACTGGTCAGTCTCGATCAGCAGGCTGAGCGCAGTTTCACTTTCATGGTCAATCCAGCTGCGGATCAGTTTTTGACCGAGGCAGAGCTGCCCGATATAGCAGGGCCGGTCATCCTGCATAGCTGCTCGATCGCGCTTATCGGCTCTTCGACGCATCAGGCAAGCCTTGCTGCGATGCACAAGGTTCGTGAGCAGGGAGGCTGGGTGAGCTTTGATCCTAACCTGCGTCACCAGCTGTGGGAAAACCAATCCCTGATGAAAGACAGGGTGGAGCAGGCCCTGGCTCTGAGCCATCTGGTGAAATGCTCACAAGAGGAGCTTTATGAACTGACGGATTGTGAGAGCTGTGAGTTGGGGTTAAAGCGTCTTTCTGATCGTGGCGTCGTGCTGGCGATTGTTACCCGTGGGGCAAAAGGATGCCTGGCTCTGTATCGGGGAGAGTTTCTGGAGCTGGACTCTCCCAGGGTTGAGGTGGTGGATACCACAGGAGCCGGGGATGGCTTTATGGCGGGACTCTTGAGCGAACTTTCCTGTTATGCCCACTGGCCTGATACTGTGCAGATGTATGACATTCTGGCCCGGGCCTGTGGTTGTGGCGCCCTGGTGACGCAGTCCAGAGGGGCGATGGAGGCCCTGCCCGATAAGCCGGCATTACTGCAATTTATTGAGCAGCAGAGCCTTCAGTTTTCAGCAGCCTGAGAGGATGATTAGAGATGAATTATCAACACTGTGCCCGGCAGATCTTAAACCTCATCGGGGGGAAAGCCAATATTGCCTCCATGGCTCACTGTGCGACTCGGTTACGCTTAGCCCTGGTGGATAACGAGAAACTCGATCAGCCCGGGATTGAGAAGGTGGCCGGAGTCAAGGCGGTGTTTATTGCCTCCGGACAGCTGCAAATCATCCTAGGAACCGGGGTGGTCAACAAGGTGTTTGCCGAGCTGCCGGGGCTGACGGGACTCTCGATGAGTAGTACCGATGAGGTGAAGCAGCAATCCCGGGCGAATATGAACCCGCTGCAACGTTTGGCCGCGGTACTTTCGAATATATTCGTTCCCATTATCCCGGCCATCGTGGCAACGGGGCTGCTGATGGGGGTTTTGAATCTGGTGAATAACCTCAACCAGCGAGGTTATATCCATATACCGGCGGATAATGGCCTGCTTCCTATGCTCAGCCTGTTTTCTTCGGCGGCCTTTGTGATCCTGCCTATTCTGATCGCCTTTTCTGCGGCGAAAGAGTTTGGCTGCAATCCCTTTGTGGCTGCTGTGTTGGGCGGGATACTGATCCATCCGGATCTTCAAAATGCCTGGATGACTTCTCATGGAGTGGCTGGCTATTTCGATCTCTGGGGTCTGGAAGTAGGTAAGGTGGGCTACCAGGGAACCGTTTTGCCGATTCTGTTTGCGGTGTGGGTGATGGCGCATCTTGAGAAACAACTGCGTCGTCTGGTGCCAAACTGTCTGGATTTGGTACTGACCCCCTTCCTGTCTGTGCTTATCATGGGGTTTATCTCTTTAATTGCGATCGGCCCTGCCGGCCGCTGGTTGGGGGAGATGCTCTCCGATGGGATCATGGCGGTATACACCCTGGCACCAATGGCTGGTGGTTTTATCTTTGCGGGACTGAACCAGGCGATCGTCATCACCGGACTCCATCATAGCTTCAATGCCGTCGAGGCCCAGCTTTTGGCGAATACCGGCAAAGATGTGCTTAATCCTCTGATCTCGATGGCCGTGATCGCCCAGGCGGGGGCGGTACTGGCGGTATTTTTCCGCACTCAGGATCAAACCCTTAAAGAGATCGCACTGCCCGCCTGCCTCACCTGTTTTTTTGGGATCACCGAGCCCGCCATTTATGGTGTGACGCTGAAACTGTTTCGTCCCTTCATTATTGCCAGTCTCGCCGCAGCCCTTGGTGGTGCCTTTACCGCGGCGATGCAGGTTTACTCTCTTGGGTTCGGGGTGACCGTCATCCCCGGAAGTTTTGTGATTGAACCGGGAGGTCTGGGGGCATATCTTGTGGGACTGCTCCTGACCTTTGGTTTGGCTTTTGTCGGTACCTGGTTATTTGGAGGCTGTAGAAAAGAAAGCGCCAGGGACCAGGCGCAAAATGATCGTGAAATCTCTGGGGAGCTATCATGAACGACAGCGAACTGGCTTACCGAGCCAGGCTCACGGCTCGCCTGGCTCAGCAACTTCAAGCACATCACAGCGACTCCTGGCGGCCGCAGTGGCATGTTTCGGCTCCGCTGGGTCTTATCAATGATCCCAATGGCTTTTGTTACTTTGAGGGGCGCTACCAGCTGTTCTTCCAGTGGAATCCCTGGGCATGCAGCCACGGCGCCAAGGCTTGGGGGCATGTCAGCTCAGACGATCTCATTCACTGGCAGCATCAGCCTCTGGCACTGGCACCCACTGAGGATTTTGAGAAGGATGGTTGCTATTCAGGCTCTGCCATAGTCAAAGATGGCCAGCTTTATCTCTTTTATACCGGCAATGTGAAGCTCCCTGCCGGGCAACGAACCGCCTATCAATGTATGGCGGTCCGGGAGCAGGAGGGGCGTTGGCGCAAGCTTGGGCCTGTCATCGAGCTTCCCGAAGGTTACACCGGGCATGTTCGGGATCCCAAGGTTTGGCTACACCAGGGGAGCTACTATATGGTGCTGGGGGCGCAGACTCTGGAGCGGCAAGGGGTAATCCTACTGTATGCCTCCAGCGATCTTAAAAGCTGGCTGCTGCGGGGGGAGATCGCAGGCAGTCAGCGTAATGGTTTGGGCGATTTTGGTTACATGTGGGAGTGTCCGGATCTATTTTCGCTGGGGGACAGGAGTTTTTGCTCTGTTGCCCCCAGGGGGTAGAGGATACCCCAACAGATAGCGCAGGCTATCTGAGCGGCCAGCTTGATTATCCCGGGGCTAGATTTCAGCATGGAGCCTTCGAGCCGCTGGATCATGGCTTTGATTTCTATGCCCCCCAGACCTGTGAGGACGACAAGGGACGACGCTTGCTGATTGGCTGGCTGGGAAGCCCCCAGGTTGAAGATGAAGCCCTGCCCACAGCCGCAAAGGGCTGGGTGCATTGTCTGAGCATGGTCAGAGAGCTGAAAGTTGAGGAGGGGCGGCTCTACCAACAGCCCGTCTCTGAGAGCCGGCAACTGAGGCGTCAGGCGTGGTGTGGGCTTGCCAATCCCGGCGACAGGTTTGCGGTGAGCTCGGCTGAGCTGCTGGTAAAGCTCAGGGGAGAGCTTGAGCTTGAGGTTGAAGGCGCGCTCAGAATTCGTTGCACCGACAACAGACTCATATTGGAACGAAATGACTGGCAGGAGGGCTGGCAGCAAAGGCTTTGGCAGGGCAGGGTGAGGCAGCTGCAGATCTTTGTCGATCACAGCACCCTGGAGATATTCATCAACCAGGGGAGGCAGTCATGAGTAGTCGTTTTTACTGTCAGGAGGGTGACCCTGAGCTCACCCTGGTCACCGGGGCAGCGGATGTGAACTACTGGATCCTTGAAAAGATAGGCGTAGAATGAATCTT
The DNA here is from genome assembly GCF_003072645.1 of Dongshaea marina. Lineage (NCBI taxonomy): Bacteria > Pseudomonadati > Pseudomonadota > Gammaproteobacteria > Aeromonadales > Aeromonadaceae > Dongshaea > Dongshaea marina. Next base: position 3,421,487 of record NZ_CP028897.1, on the reverse strand, counting down.
TTTTTTCAGTCGAGTCTTTGCTTGTGACAGTCCGAAAACGAGCTACCATTGAGGAGGTTGCGCGCCAGGCCGGGGTCTCTAAGACCACCGCCAGCCTGGTTCTCAACGGCTCCAGTAAGAAGTACCGTATCGCTGAGGCAACTCAGCTCAGAGTTCAGGAGGCAGCCCGGCGCTGTGAATATACACCGAGTTTTTCTGCCCGCACCCTGCGCTCCGGGCGCAGTCAGACCCTGGCCCTGGTGATCCCGGATTTTACCAATTTGGGTTTTGTGACCATTGCCCGCGAGCTGGAGCACCAGGCGCGTGAGGCGGGCTACCAGTTGTTATTGGCCTGTACTCAGGATGATCCATCCCTTGAGCAGGAGGTGGTTCGCAGCGTGCTGGCTCGCCAGGTTGATGCCTTGTTAGTTGCTTCATCCCTCGAGGAAGATGATTTATACCAATCGATCCACCAGAAAAACTGCCCCGTAGTGCAGATCGATCGCTGTATTGCAGACTCGTCACTTCCCTATGTGATCTCGGATGCGGTCAGTTCGACACAAGAGCTTGTTGCTTCGTTGGCCGCCGACCAGCCCGCGGTTTATTATCTGGGGGCCAGCCCCAGTATTCACCGAGTCGCCATCGTTTAGAGGGTTTTAGGCTGGGCCTGCAGCAGGCTGGACTCACCGAGCAAACATCCTGGATACGTGAGCAGGATTATCAGCCCGATACGGGTTACCGGATGGTCAAGCAGCTCTATCAGGAACTAGGTAGCTTACCTGAGGCCCTGTTTACCGCCTCTTACTCCCTGATGGAGGGGGTGCTGCGCTTTGTGCATGAGCAGTCACACCTGGGCACTGAGATCCGGCTTGGAACCTTTGATGATTATGAGATGCTCAATTACCTGCCCTGGCCGGTGGACTCGATCGCTCAGGATTGTCAGCAGATCGCCCGGGTGGGGTTTGAGCTGGCGACAGCCCTGATTGAACAGCAGACATTGACGGAATTTCAGCTGCAGATCCCGGCCACGGTGAAGTGGCGTAGCCGGGGATAGAGACAGGGTATCCAAACAAGTTGGCAACTTACTGTGGGGAGTGGAGCGATGAGACTGGCTTTAGAGAGCTCAGCCATTAACCATGGCCTGCATCCGTTGCTGCTGGATCCTTTGATAGTGCTCAAACTGAGCATGATTGAGCACGGCCTGCAGCTGGTCATTTTTTTGAAAAACCAGCTCGCGTAGTTCGCGGGCCTTGCCAAGGCGCCAGCTGTCTGAATCCACTATCTGTTGCGCTTTTTTAGCGTATTTAAGATTGATGTTTTCGACCTTACTCTTTTGAGCCGGGGTGAGGTTGAGTTTTTTGCTCATCATTTGGGTTTGCCGGGTGGCTCGCTGTGCCGGTGTGGTGTTTTCAATTTTTTGAAAAATCCCCTCCGGGGCTGGCGTCGCAAAGACGCTGTGACATAGAAGGGAGGTCACAAAGAGGGCTGCAAAGATGATTTTAAAGGCTTTCAGGTGAAAATTTGTCATAATAACAAGCGTTCGTAAAAAGAAGACGACATAGCTTAAACCTTGCTGGCATGCATGATGCGACTAACTGAATTCCATGTTGGAATAGGGGCAGTGGCGATTAGTAGCTAAACATTCAGCTTCGGAGTACAGAGAATGCAGAACATCGGGATGAATCAACTTGAGCACTTTATCCAAATTTACGAGCTCAAAAGTATCTCGGCAGCAGCCAAGGAGTGTGGTGTCACTCAATCTGCCATCACCAAGAGCCTGAAGAAGCTGGAAGAGTTGCTGGGTCTGACTCTCTTTTACCGCCATACCCGGGAGATGTCTCCCAGTGATGCCGCTCATGGCCTATATGAACATGCGCTGGATATAGTATCCGCGACCCGCAGCTTCGAACTGCGCGCCGAGCAGATCGCCCTGGGGAGCTTGGTGAGGTACGCATCGGCTGTGGCCCGCTGGTTTCACAAATGGTCACGGTTCCTTTAGCTGAGCTGCTCTATACTCACTTTCCTGATCTCCAGCTGAGGATCTGTGATGGTACCTTTGAAGAGCTGAGCAAAAAACTCCTCAGCCATGAGGTTGACTTTGTGCTCTATGACGGGCAAGAGATCAACTATGTTTCCCACCCTGAGCGCTTCGTGGCGACTCCTGTGTTGAGTTATCCCCTGATCTGTGTCGGCTCTCCGAATAGCCCTTTTTTGAAACAGGAAGACGATCTGCTTAAATGCCCCTGGGCACTGCCTTATATATCGACCGGCTACCGCCGGGGCTTATCCGATACCCTGAGAAACGAGCTCAAAAAAAATGGCGCACACCGCTATGAGATCAATAACATGCTCTCCTGTATTGAGCTTGCCAAACGTGGCCTGGCATTCACCATCACCACCCGAATGAATGTCGAGCAGGAGCTCAAAAGTGGTGAACTGATCGAACTTGAAAAGCCCCTGACGTTTTTCGATGACCACCAAATCGCTCTGTATCGATTACGCTCCCGGCAGTTGTCCGATGTCTGCCGCCGGGTCCTCAAGGCGATCGAGAGCTTTGCCAAATTCAGGTGAGGGCGAGCCCTTTCGACAACAATCCACTGGGTTGAGGGGGCCAAAGGGGGAGCTTTTCACTGGATTTGGCCTCGTTTGGCCTTGAGTTTGCTTTCTTTGCTTGATCCTCGGTCAGTGCCTCACTAGACTAGCCGCCTGAATTGTATTAATTGGTGGTAATCATGCAGCTGTCTGATTTCTTTTTTGACCTTCCCGATGAGCTTATCGCGCGTTATCCCATGCCCGAGCGGGCGGGGAGTCGTCTGCTGCAACTCGATGGCAACAGTGGTGAGCTGTGTCATGGTATGTTTGCAGATCTGCTGGAGCAGGTTCGCCCTGGTGATCTGATGGTGTTTAACAACACCCGGGTTATTCCGGCACGGATGTTTGGTCAAAAAGAGACGGGCGGTAAAGTCGAGATGTTGGTGGAGCGCTTGCTCGATGGCCAGCAGATCCTGGCCCATCTGCGGGCATCCAAGGCGCCGAAGCCCGGCACCAAGCTTATTTTCGAGCAGGCGGTTCACGCCGAAGTGAAAGGTCGCCAGGGCGATCTGTTCCTGCTGGAGATCCAGGGAGAGCGCCCGGTGCTTGAGTTACTGGAAGAGTTTGGCCATATTCCCCTTCCTCCCTATATCGATCGCGCCGATGAAGACTCCGATAAGGAGCGCTATCAGACGGTGTATAACGAAAAGCCAGGTGCCGTTGCCGCGCCAACCGCGGGGCTGCATTTCGATGAGCTGATGCTGGAGAAGCTAAAGGCCAAGGGTGTGGAATTTGCCTTTGTCACCCTGCATGTGGGTGCCGGAACCTTCCAGTCGGTACGGGTCGACAACATCGAAGAGCACAAGATGCACTCCGAGTATGTGGAGCTCTCCCAGGAGGTTGTGGATCAGATCACCAAAACCCGTGAACAGGGTGGACGGATCATTGCCGTTGGCACCACTTCGGTTCGCTCATTAGAGAGTGCCGCTCGGGTCACGTTGGCACAAAATAAGCCGCTTGCTCCCTTTTTCGACGATACCGATATTTTTATCTACCCGGGCTTTGAGTTTCAGCTGGTAGATGCGATGATTACTAACTTTCATCTGCCTGAGTCGACCCTGATCATGCTGGTCTCCGCCTTTGCCGGAAAAGAGAACATTCTCAAGGCATACAATGAGGCGGTGAAGAAAGAGTATCGTTTCTTTAGCTACGGAGATGCGATGTTCCTGAGCCGTCAGCGTTCGGCTTAACTGTTTGAGTGAGTCAGACTGTATTTCTGACCTGGAGTGACAATGAAGTTTGAGTTAGACAAGACCTGTGGCCGGGCGCGCCGCGGGCGCCTTAAGTTTGAGCGTGGCACAGTAGAAACCCCGGCATTCATGCCGGTTGGAACCTATGGTACGGTAAAAGGGATGACACCCGAAGAGGTTGCAGATACCGGCGCTCATATCCTGCTTGGCAATACTTTCCATCTGTGGCTGCGTCCCGGCCAGGAGATCATGCGTCAGCACGGTGATCTTCATGACTTCATGAACTGGCAAGGACCCATCCTCACCGATTCCGGTGGTTTCCAGGTCTTCAGCCTTGGAGATCTGCGCAAGATCAAAGAGGAAGGAGTTCACTTCCGCAGCCCGATTAATGGTGAAAAGGTATTCCTCTCCCCGAGAAATCGATGGAGGTCCAGTACGATCTGGGCTCCGATGTGGTGATGTGTTTTGATGAGTGCACCCCTTATCCGGCGACCGAAGCCGAAGCGGATAAGTCGATGCAGATGTCTCTGCGCTGGGCCAAGCGTAGCCGCGATCGTTTTAATGAGCAGAACGGCGAAGAGCAGCGTAACGCCTCTTTGTTTGGCATCATTCAGGGCGGTGTCTATGAGCATCTGCGCGATGTATCCCTGGAAGGTCTACAGAGCATCGGCTTTGACGGCTATGCAGTCGGCGGCCTGGCAGTGGGTGAGCCCAAGGAAGATATGCACCGGATCCTGGAGCACATCTGCCCTAAGATCCCTGAAGATAAGCCTCGCTACCTGATGGGCGTGGGCAAGCCGGAAGATCTGGTGGAAGGGGTCCGCCGCGGTATCGACATGTTCGACTGCGTGATGCCAACCCGTAATGCCCGAAACGGCCATCTCTTCACCACCGAAGGGGTGATCAAGATCCGTAATGCCCGTCATCGTACCGATACCGGGCCGCTGGATGCCGATTGTGATTGCTATACCTGTAAGAACTATTCACGTTCTTACCTGCATCACCTGGATAAATGTAACGAAATTTTGGGAGCACGTCTCAACACCATCCACAACTTGCGCTACTATCAGCGTTTGATGCAGGGATTGAGGGATGCAATTGACAGCGATACGCTGGATCAATTTATAAAAGAGTTCTATGAGCGTCAGGGCAAGCCTGTCCCGGCGGCCATTGATTAATCAGTGTGAACTTCTAATAACGAAGAGGAACGATAAATGTCTTTAAGCAGCTTTTTTGGGGTTAGTGCAGCCCATGCCGCGGGAGAAGCGGGTCAGCCGGCAGGTGGTGGATTTCAGATGATCATCATCCTGGTGATCTTTGCTGCGATCTTCTACTTCATGATCTACCGCCCCCAGTCCAAGCGTGCCAAGGAGCATAAAAACCTGATGTCATCCTTGTCTAAGGGTGATGAGGTACTCACCTCAGGTGGTTTGGTAGGTAAGATCGTTAAGATCACTGACACGGGTTTTGTTGTTCTGTCTCTGGATGAGCAGACCAAGATCACCATCAAGCGTGACTTTGTTACCGCGGTACTGCCTAAGGGTTCTATCCAGTCTATGTAACTGGGAGCAAGGAGCGTTAAGTGCTAAACAGATATCCGCTGTGGAAGTACCTGTTGGTGTTGTTTGTCATCGTCATCGGGTTTCTTTACGCAGCTCCGAACCTCTATGGAGAGGATCCTGCCCTGCAGGTCTCCAACTCCCACGGAGATGCACTGCAGGTGCAGTCGCTGGATCAGATCAAAGATGTGCTTGAGAAGGATAAGATCCCGTTCAAGAGCGTCAGTTTTGATGATTCCCAGATCCTGGTTCGGTTTCATGACACTGACGATCAGCTCAAGGCTCAGGGCGTTGTTGCCAAGGCGCTTGGGAGCAACTATGTAGTTGCTCTCAACCTGGCACCGGCAACACCAGCCTGGCTCAAGGCGATCGGTGGCAGTCCGATGAAGCTCGGACTCGATCTGCGTGGTGGGATCCACTTCCAGATGCAGGTCGATATGAATGAGGCGATCAATAAGACCCTTGCTCAGACTGTTCAGGATTTCAGGACCGACCTGAGAACAGAGCGAATTCGTTATTCCGGCATTCGCCAGCAGAAGGATCAGATCTATCTGCAGTTCCGTAATGAAGAATCCCGCACCAAGGCGATGAGCTACCTGCGTGAGCATTACCGGGATTTCCTGTTTACTGAGGCGAATCAGGGCGGCCGTTTTGCTATGACGGCGGCGATGACTCAGAAAAAGCTGCAGGAAACCCAGGAATATGCGCTGCAGCAGAACATCACCATTATCCGTAACCGGGTCAACGAGTTGGGGGTTTCCGAGCCACTGGTTCAGCGCCAGGGCGCCGATCGGATTATCGTTGAATTACCAGGGGTTCAGGATGCTACCCGTGCCAAGGAGATCCTCGGTGCGACCGCAACCCTTGAGTTCCGGATGGTGGATGAGAATGCCGATCCGGCTGCAGCTGCAGCGGGCCAGGTACCTCCGGGTGATCAACTGCTGTATAACAAGAATGACCAGCCGGTTGTTCTGAAAAAGCAGGTGATCCTGACGGGTAACCACATCACTGATGCTCAGTCTGCCTTTGATGAGTACAGCCGACCTCAGGTTAGTATCAAGCTTGATGGTAGTGGCGGAAACCGCATGTCCGAGTTCACCAAGGACAACGTCGGTAAGGCGATGGCGACCGTGTTTATTCAGTACAAGCCGGTTGGCAAGCCAAAAGCGGGTGAGAAGCCTAAGTTCAAGAAGGTGGAAGAGGTGATCAACGTGGCGACCATTCAGTCACGTCTGGGGCGCAACTTCCGGATCACCGGCCTTGAGAACATCAATGAAGCTCACAACCTGGCGCTGCTGTTGCGTGCCGGTGCTCTGATCGCACCGATCCAGATCATTGGTGAAAGCACAATCGGTCCAAGCCTGGGTCAGCAGAACATCAAGCACGGTTTTCAGGCCATGGTTTATGGCACCCTGATCCTGCTGGTGTTCATGATGATCTACTATCGTAAGTTTGGCCTCATCGCCAACCTGGCGGTCTTGTGCAACCTGGTGCTGATTGTGGGAGCCATGTCTCTCATTCCGGGGGCGACCATGACACTGCCTGGCATTGCCGGTATGGTCCTGACCATGGGGATGGCGGTTGACGCCAACGTCCTGATCTTCGAGCGAATACGCGAGGAGCTCAATGCCGGGCGGGGAATCCAGCAGGCGATTAGTTTGGGGTATGAACGAGCCTTCTCGACCATCGCCGATGCGAACGTGACCACGCTGATCTCAGCGGTGATCCTGTTTGCCATAGGTACCGGCTCGGTGAAGGGCTTTGCGGTGACCCTGATGATCGGTATTGCGGCTTCCATGTTTACTGCAATCACAGGTACACGTGCCATTGTTAACCTCATCTGGGGTGGCAAGCGCGTGAAATCTCTGTCTATTTAAGGGGTATTTCAAAATGTTTCAGATTTTGAAGCCAGGCCGGACTATCCCTTTTATGAGGTTTGCGGTTCCGGCGTCGGTATTCTCTTTGATTTTGGTGGTACTGGCTGTTGCCAGTATCTGTATCAAGGGATTTAACTGGGGTCTTGATTTCACCGGTGGTACCGTCATCGAGATAAGCTTCAGCCATGCGGCTGATCTGCCGGGGGTGCGTGAGGTACTTAAGGAGAAGGGTGTTGATGCCCTGGTGCAGAACTATGGCACCAGCCGTGACATTATGATCCGGATGGCCCCGAGCAAAGACCTCAAGGCAGCCCAACAGGGTCAGCAGCTGATGGATGCGGTGCAGAGTAAGTATCCCTCTGCAACCCTCAAGCAGATGGAGTTTGTTGGCCCATCCGTGGGTAAACAACTTGCCTGGCAGGGTGGACTCGCGGTTCTGGTGGCTCTGTTGTGTATCCTGATGTATGTCTCGATGCGCTTTGAGTGGCGTCTGGCGCTGGGAGCCGTATTGGCCCTGGCCCACGACGTGATCATCACTGTGGGGATCTTCTCGTTCTTCCATATCGAGTTTGATCTCACGGTGCTGGCCGCCGTACTGACCGTGGTGGGTTACTCACTCAACGATACCATAGTGGTATTCGACCGGGTGCGGGAGAACTTCCGGCGTCTGCGTAAGGGCGACTCGGTGCGGATCATCGATGTATCGATGACCGAGACCCTGAGCCGGACCCTGATCACCTCGGCAACGACTCTGGTGGTGGTGATCTCCCTGTATGTCTGGGGCGGCGCCATGATCCACAACTTCTCACTCTTGTTGGTGATCGGTATCGGTTTTGGTACCTACTCATCCATCTATGTGGCAAGTGCCTTTGCCATGTTCCTGGGTGTGAAGCGCGAACACCTGATGCCGCCTAAGGTTGAGAAAGAAGGGGCCGATCTGCCTTAGATCGTCTCTGGATTGACTCGAGTGATAAAGGAGCGCAATAGCGCTCCTTTTTTTAATTAAGGAGCACAAAGATGCAACATAGCGAAGGTTTTTTATCCCTGGTTAATAGGGTTCGCCCCTGTGTTCGTGAGGTGGATGTTCACTGGGTAAAGGCAAGATATCCTGAGGGCGAGTTTGTATTGCTGGATGTTCGTGAGGCGGATGAACTCCGGTCCGGCAAGCTTCCGGGTGCCACTCACCTTGGAAAAGGGGTGATCGAGCGCGACATTGAGCAGCTGTTTCCTGACAAAGAAACCCCTCTGGTGCTCTACTGCGGTGGCGGCTTTCGCTCCATCCTGGCGGCGGATAATCTCAACAAGATGGGGTATCAGCAGGTGATCAGCATGGATGGTGGTTTTCGCGGCTGGAAGGAGGCGGGCTACCCGATTGAAAACCCAAGCTAAGCTTAAGGGAAAGAGTGCCGTTAACTAACATATCGGATGAGGTGAGGCAGGAGGCCCGATGTCAGGAGGTGTATTCCAGCGCTGGATCGCGATTGCCCTGTTAGCGGCGGGCCTTTTAGGCTGCAGCTCCCGGGGGGGAAAGTGAGCGACTACCCACCGATGGCCCTGCCTCTTCAATCGACCCAACAGGATCAGTGGGCGGTCTTCCAGCTGGGTCACCTGCTGGCTCAAAAAGATCTGGAGCAGGTTGAGCAGGCAAGGCTGCATTACGAGCGCGGGGTGATCTGGGATAGACTGGGGCAGGGGGCCCTGGCTCTGGTCGACTTTAATCGCTCCCTGAGGCTGCGCCCGGATTTTGCCGATGTGCATTTTAGCCTTGGCCTCTACCTGCTGCAAAATAATAAGATCCCTCAATCCTATGATGAGTTTGACTCGGCGATTGAACTGAATCCCGACGAATTTGAGGTCTATCTGCAGCGAGGGGTGGCTCTTCTCTATGGTCGACGCCCCCAGCTGGCGATCGACGATTTCCAGTGGCTTTTGAATCATCACCCCTATTTTGCGGAAGCCGCCCTGTGGCGTTATCTGGCTCGCTATAAAGATGATCCTGACAGGGCGATTCAAGAGCTAAAGAGCTGGCAGCAAAACAGCCAAAGTAAGGGACTGGTGCTCTCTTTGAGTCACTACTACCTGGGTGAGTTGCCACATCGGGAGCTGCTCACTCAGAGTGTGGCCCTGTCGAGTAACAACCGGACCCTGGCCGAGCATCTGTGTGCCAGTTACTTTTACCTTGGGAAATATCAGCAACTTAAAGGAAACAATCAATTAGCTAACTACTTTTTCAGGTTGGCGATTGCACAAAACTCCTATGCCCAGCCGACTCACCGCTACGCCTTGCTGGAGTTGGCACTGAACCAGCCAAAAGTCGGATTAAAAGATCCTAAGTTGAAGTGAGATTTACTCCCTTAATTTGCATCGATAATGTTGCCGGGCTCGCTCACAACGCTAGCTTTACTCAGCTTGGTGATCTCGCAAAGACCCATTGATAGAGTTTGGTTCAGTAGACTAAGGACTTTGCTGTTTCCTCAACTCCGAGAAGATCCGTTGTTTCTGCCGGGCTTGTCCTTTCGCTCTCTTCTTATGTGCCGTTCAGCTTCATGACTAATTGCGGCTAACTTTCTTTATGAGAGTTGCATCCTACAACTTTGATTCAAGGGCACTTGCCTTAAGAAATTCATACTTGTCGTTTTTTGTAGATGTAGGAGGTGACAGGATGAATGCATGTAACATAAATGTAATGTGGTTGTTGCTGGGGTGTTGATCGTTGCTGTGGGTGTGGTAGGGTTCTATTCGAGTCTCAAGACTCTTTAAGCAAGCATTCTAAATTAGGCATTCAGTAAGGAGAAATTCCAATGCAGGATATAGTTTTTGAAGAGTGGTTAGATGAAGAAACGCATGAAGATGGTGTTGAAATCATGAATGAAAGTGCAGTGGTACCTTTTGGTACAGCGCTTTGGCCATAAGACATGTCATGATATAGAGGATGTTTCATCCTCTATATTTTATCTTGATAAAGAGGAATATAGGATTTGAAATGAAGAGCCAAAGTATTTATAACATGTATGAATGCTTAAAGAATCATCCAGCCATCTCAGAAAAGGTAAAGCAAGGTAATAACATCAGAGTTCTCATAGGTTCAGATGAAGAGAATATGCAGTTGTCTTTAGCTATTTCTGAATCATGTCACTTGAAAAATATATCCAGTGTTAATGTCATTAATTTGTCTCTATCTCCCTCCGATTATGTTGAAGAGCAGATTGATTCATCAGATATTTACATCTTTATATACTCTTCGGCAACACTTAAAAAACCTATGCCCAAGGGCCCGTCATTCATTGTTGAACTCAAAAACGTTTTGTCTCGAACATGGAAGAAGTCTGTGATCTTTAAAGATTATGGCGTCTATTTTGATACCGCATTTCAAGAGGGGCCAGATACGATTAGAGCTATCAATAATGATCTGATTTGCTTATCTGGAGCGGCAAAAAAGCTATCTTACCATGATGGTTATGGAGGGAAAATTACAGGGACATTAGATGATGAGGCAAAATGGACATCTATTGATGGCTTTGGAAATCCGGATGTAGTTCCAGGAGAGATTGCCACAAGAATAAAAGATTTATCTGGTGAGATATGCTTTAGCGGTACATTTTTAAGCACCGTGCCTTTTGCGATAAAATATGGTGTCGTTGATGAATTAATGATGCTGAAAGTTGAGGCTAGTAAGGTGGTTGATTTTCATACGAACAATCATCAATTCAGAGATGACTTCATGAAGTATCTTAACCACAACCAGGGTAACTCAATCATTGAAGAGTTTGGGATAGGAACCAATATCGGCATAAAAGAGCTCTACGGAAGAAATGCGGGTTTTGAGGAGAGACATCCTGGATTACACCTTGGGCTTGGCGGAGGGATCTCAGGCAGCCATCATTTGGACCTTATATTTTCAAGAGGCAGCCTCTCCTTTGATGATTCTACTTTTTTCAAAAATGGCCAATTTATTTATAACTAAGCCGCATCTGTTAAGGCTTAGTTGAGCCGTGTTGGAGGCGGTCAGCATGGTTGCTGGCGTCTATTGAGCACTTCATCAGAGTTGAACTATCGGCTTGGGGGATGACTCTGTGGCGCAGGGCAGCCCTGCTGGCTACTATCCCGATTGTGACCTCTCCTACTTATCCCTGGAAATAGCTCCTCATAAGTCTTTCATCTGGTAAAAATGAGCCCCTGAAACTGAGAGAGACCAAGTTGCTGGCTATGGCCAGTAAATTCGCACTTGAATTTATGGACCGATCGGTCCCATAATGTGTTTCCTATTTTTATATCGGTGGCTTATCCATGAAAAAGAAAGTGTTCATTGCAGTCATTGCACTGGTGGTCGTGGGGTGTCTGGCATTTTACTGGCGCTATTCTTCTCTTCATCCAAGTACTGACAATGCGTATATAAAAGCCCATGTCGATCAGATCTCCAGCCAGGTGTCGGGGCAGGTTTCATCGGTTGAGGTTTCTGATCATCAAGAGGTAACCAAAGGGCAGCTGTTATTTACACTGGATTCCCGGCCGTTTGAGATTGCGGTAACCAAGGCAAAGGCTGAACTGGATCTCACTCGGCAGAATATCCAGTCGATGCAGGCACAGATCCTCAGTGATAAGGCGATGGTCCGGGAGAGAGAATCACAGCTGCAGTTAGCGCAAAAAAATAACGACAGGATCCTTGCCCTAGTGGCGGCAGGACAGAGTCCTGTCTCAGCAAAAGACGATGCCCAGACTAGGCTCGCGGTTGCTCAGTCCAGCTTAAAAGTGGCCAGGCAAGCTTTGGATAAGACTCAGGTTGAGCTTGGTAACCCGGGAGATATGAATGCCCAGCTCCGTCAGGCGAAAGCGGTATTGGCCCAAGCTGAATTAGATTTACAGCATACCCGGGTTTTGGCTCCTGCAGATGGAACCATAGAAAAGCTCAGCCTCAGAGCCGGGGATGCGATTACTGAAATGCAGCCCCAATTCGTGGTGATTGAGTCTAAAAATTGGTGGGTTGATGCAAACTTCAAGGAAACTGACTTATCTAAGATCAGGGTGGGTCAGTCCGTTGATGTTGAACTGGATCTCTATCCCGGGCTCAAGCTTCACGGAAAAGTTGCAGACATCAGTGATGGAAGTGGCTCAAGCTTCTCCATTTTGCCACCCGAGAATGCGACCGGAAACTGGGTCAAGGTGACTCAGAGATTCCCGGTAAAAATTAAGTTTACCCAGTCACTGCCTGTTTCCAAGCCGTTACGTATGGGGGCCAGTGCCAATGTGACCGTCAATGCATCCAAGGCTTAACCATGAGCAAGGCATTTGACTCACAGAGTAATTTTATTCCCTGGTTGGTCACTAGCATACTGACTTTGGTGACAGCCGTAGAAATTCTCGACATGACCATAGTCTCTGTATCACTAAAGGATATGGGAGGTGCCCTGGGAGCGACTCAGGAGCAGATCAGCTGGACGGTGACTTCTTATGTGGTCATGTCTGCCATCGTCATGCCCCTGAGTGGTTTTTTAACCGCACGACTGGGTCGTATAAAGTTACTACTCGCAGTGGTGGTTGGTTTTGGGATTTTCTCTATGCTGTGTGGTTTATCCACAAGTCTTGAAGAGATGATTATTTTTCGTGGGTTTCAGGGAGCCTTTGGCGCCCTGATGGCACCGATATCTCAATCGATCATCACTGAGTTATTCATGGAGAAGGATAAATCAAAGCTGGGAGCTGCCATGGGGATCTATGGTATGGGCGTGATGGCGGCGCCAGTCTTTGGACCGATCATGGGAGGTTACCTGACTGAAAATGTCAGTTGGCACTGGGATTTTTTCGTGAATATCCCGATCATCATGCTGGTTCTGCCCCTGCTGGTCGTCTTCATTAAGGACACAGAAAAGCAGCCCAAGAATATCGATTGGTATGGGTTACTCCTCATGAGCCTTTGTATCGGTGCGTTTCAGGTCACCCTGGATCAAGGAGCCTCCAAAGATTGGTTTGACTCGAACCTCATCGTAATTCTATCTGGAGTTTCGCTCGTTAGCTTCATTGTGTTTTTGCTCCGGGGAATCAAATTAGGCCCGCAGAACATCATAAACCTCAACCTGTTCAGAGACAGACTTTTTACCGGCTCCTCTATTATTTTGATGTTCTTTGTCATGATTGCGGTCGGGCTGGTCACCTGGTTGCCCCAGTTTTTACAAACCTTGTTGGGGTACCCGGCATTTAGTGCCGGTGAGGCGATATCTGTGCGTGGTATCTTTGGGATTGTTGGCATGATGCTTGTGTCAGCTCTGATCCGTAAAGTACCAGCCTATCTTCTGGTCATCACAGGATTGGTACTCACCGCCTGTAGCTCTTATCTTATGATGACCAGTTTTTCACTGCTGGTGAATGATTCTGTGTTGTTTGTTCCAAATATACTCCAGGGGCTGGCAATCGGCTTTATTTTCCTACCCTTGATGGAGCTGGCGTTTCAGGGATTCTCATCGAAGGACAGGGATGAAGCTTCAGGGCTTTTTAATTCAGCACGAAGTATAGGGAGTTCAATCGGAGTCTCCATCATGGCAACCATCAATGTTAGCCTGACTCAGGTGAACTGGAATGAGCTTGGGGGTCAGCTATCTCCGCTTAATCCAAACCTGAGAAACTGGCTTCACGCCCAGGGGTATTCGCTCTCTAACTTACAGGATGTCGCGCTGCTGCAGAACATGCTCGGCTCCCAGTCTGCGATGATCGCCTTTAACGATATACTCTTCTTCACCATGCTACTGTCACTGCTGATGATCCCCATGGCATTTTTACTGAAAAAGCCAGGGGGTTGGTTTAGGGTAGAGCAGGGGCATGAAGAGGGAATAGCGCTCCATTAGAGGCTTGCCAGATAGCGAGTATAGTACGAGATCCTGACATATAGTTTTATGCTAGGATTTCGTGGATCTGTTCAACCAGGGAGTTTACCGTCTCTGGGCTGGCTTCCATCTTATTGATGACTTTTAGCCCGATAATGAAAGTCATCAATAAAGAGGAAAGCTCTTTAGGGGACTTGGTGTTACACATCTCTCCCTCACTCTGGGCCTGAGCTAACAGGCCTTCGATCGCCTGGCGTGTCCTCTCCATCTCTTTTGCGATTCGTGAGGAAACAAGCTTAGCCGTGCTGTCTTCGGACAGCTCACAGATCGAGTTTACAAAGAAGCAGCCCTTTGAGTTTTTGCTTTGCTCGGCAGGAAAGGCAATTAACCGGGTCATCTCAAGGATGGCTGCTTTCGCAGATGACGCATTTTCGATGCACTCATGGAAGATAGCATTTTCATTTTTGATGTAAAGATCCAGGCACTGCTCGAATAATTGTTGCTTGGAGCCAAATTTTTGATACAGGCTGCTTTTGGAAAGCCCCATCGCCTGCATCAGATCTGCCGTTGAGGTGGCCTCAAAGCCTTTTTTCCAAAAGAGCTCCATCGCTTTTGAGAGTGCGATATCGGGGTTGAATGTGAGGGGTCTGCCTTTTTTCATCGCTCAACTATACCATTTACAATCAGATACAAGGTGATCTAAATCATCTGAAACTTGGATCTGCCGAGTTGACTCAATCTTGCCTATCCGCTGCTCCTCGCTCAAATCGATTATCTCGCACGTGTCACTGCGGGTATAGGGCAAGACTATTTGTCTGTCAAAAAAGATTTAGGCCGGATTGTTCAGCTCCGCCGAAGTGAGATGACCATCTCTCAGGCCTTTGAGGGCTTAATGCCTGGCCGGTGGTGCTGCTCGCCCGGCTCGTGAATACAGCACTCCTCAACAAGAAAGTTGATCACTGAGTCCAGGTATTGGTATTGGGCAACACAATACAGGGTTCTGCTCTCTCTTCTCTGACTGACAAGGCCAGCAGAGACAAGGCCCGAAATATGATGAGACAGGGTTGAGGCTGGAATGTTCAGCTGGGCCTGGATCCCGCCCACTGAGATCCCCTGGTATCCAGCCTTCACCACGCATTTGTAGATGGTCAGCCTCGTCGGGTGACCCAACTCCTTGAGTGCATTAGCCGCGATCTCAATATTCATGATATCTCCACCTCTATTTTGCTCTTCATTATATTCACACAGTACAGATGAGGGCTTCAATGCCGTATCGAGCCATGAACTCAATCCTCTTTGTTGTCAGAGTAACATGACTGCGGACTCTTCAATCTATCCCGGAGTATTCCTGCCACCATGATGGAGCCAATGCTCAGGAGTGCAATGGCGATGGCGGAGCTTATCGGGTATGCCTGAACAACATCTGTGTTTTTAGAGACAAGGCTCAAGATAAAAGAGATCAATAGAATTTGTGCCAGGACTATGGGTTTCTTAATCATATCTGTCTCTCAACTTTTGTGATGAAGTGTCACCCCACTCTACTCATAGAAGAGGTAGAGTGGGGGACTTGTCAGGCAAACAGGTAGCTATACAGGTAGCCTGCACCGATCGCCATTGTCAGGATCACGGTCAAAAAGGCGGCAATCATCTGATTCTTAAAAATAGATTTCAGAAGGATCACCTCGGTGAGGCTGGCTCCGGCACTACCGATGATCAGTGCCATCACAGAGCCCATCGCCATCCCTTTCTTGACCAGGGCCGCACTCAGGGGGATCACAGCTTCGGCACGAATATACAGCGGGATGCCGATCACAGCCGCAATGGGAATCGCATACCAATGACCAGCCCCTGCGTATTGCGCAATCAGATCCGTGGGGATAAAGCCGTAAATGAAAGATCCGAGTAAAATTCCTGCCAGCAGGTAAGGCAGTACCTGCTTAAAGTCCTTCCAGGTTGTACGCCAGACCCGAAGCCAGCGACTCTCCTCTTTGATAGTCAATACAGCTTCCCCGCTCAGGTTCATCGTAACTGAGCCCGCACAATCTGAAGCCTTGCTCGGATCACGCACTGACTCACAGTGTGAAGTACTCACCTTAGGCGCTGAATCACAGCCACATCCGGAACTCGTTTTTGAAGTGCCACAGCCCGAAGGAGTTGCGGTTTCCTCATAAGCCTCTTTGCGTACATACCTTTCAAAGCCCAGCTTTTCCAGGAGTAAGCCGGCACTGATAGAGACCAGCATGGCAACCAGGAAATAGAAGAGTGCGACTTTGATCCCAAAGGTCACTACAAACAGGCCTATGATCACCGGGTTGAGCAGTGGACTGCTGAAGAGGAATACCAGCATAGGTCCAAAGCCCGCTCGAGCACGAAGTAGCCCCTTGAGAAAGGGGATGGTCGAGCAGGAGCAAAATGGAGTGATTGAGCCGAGCAGCGCAGCAATCACATAGCCTTTGCCTTTGCGTGAGCTTAAGATCGATTGGATCTTTTCAGGAGTGATGAACTCCTGAAGCACACCAACCAGATAGCTGATGGCAATGAACAAAATGGTAAGCTCTGCGGCTAAGAAAACAAACATATGGGCTGCTTCCTTAAACATCGCAAATATTTCAGGACTCATGACAGTTACCTCTCTTAACTATAATTCGATATATCCGGAAATATAGAATTAATGATGTGTAGTGTCAAATCGTTATTACTGTATTTTTCGAAATAACTATGGCGTTTGGCTCAATCTATTGATTAATAGGTGATTTATTTTTGATGAGGGTTTAGGTTCAGTTGATGTTTTTCGGTTTCAAGCTGTAGCAGCCTTAAGGTGCCGCTCATATTTCATAGGGTTCCATGGAGTGTGGAATGCCTGAACATGGTGTTATCAGCCGCCTGTGTATAGCACGAACAAATGTTCTTTATTGCTACAAAGCGAGCTTTTACTTTGTCCTTCGGACTGAAGTATTTGTGCCAGCGGTACATTTGCCGCTGCCGAGCGGCGGCGGGAAAAGGGTATTGCTTGTCCAATACCCTCTTTACTCCCAAGGACACCCCGGTATTTGCTTCATCCTCATGTTTCAAGTTCGCAAAAGTACAGACAAACAGTACCTCCATGTACTGGTTGTCTTTTCGTGGCATCCTTGCCACTCCCTCTGTGCTCCTACTTGAAACCCTCGGCGCAACGGGGCCCTAAATCTCCGTGAGCGAGCGCCGAGGCGAGCCGTTAAGGATTAAGGTTGAGCGATAGGGATATCGTGAAAGCTTAGCCATCACATGGACGTGATGTCTAAGCGGTGCCTTGAGCCTTAGGTGAGACGAGGATGCAGCGAGGTTCGGGGCGCTAGGGGATTGCAAAGGGGAAAGGCGTTTGCCCCTTTGCTCGCTGTCGGGCGATTCCGACATTCATGCAGCGCAGCTGCAAAAAGGTTATCCGCAGGATATATATAAGGTTTGCTATTGGTACAAAGCGAACCTTAATCATTTGACCTGCGGTCGGCGGTTTTGTGCCTGCGGCACAATTGTCCGACCGCGGATGCTGCACAAGGAAGTGCGAATGTAGCGGTAGCCATGGATGACGTAAGCTACCTGCGGGTCAGGCCGTTCCCAGGCATCCTGCCTTCCACGGCATTGATACATCCTGTATGGCAGGAACTGCTCACCCTGTCCCCCTAACAACCCCGAGGGTGCCCCCCGATTCGCGTTGATCCTCAGAGCCACTGGTTTTATGAGATACGCAGAAACGAGCCATCCATGGCTCGACCCTGCTTTCAGGATATCCATATCCTTCAATCTCAAACACCAACGTGACCCTTCGGTGCGAATCAAAGGGGAGTTTAAACCCCGTTAGCGAGCGCTGAGGCGAACGATAAACCCACTATTTTGTTTTCGAGGCAGGATGCCGAGCACCGGAGCTTGATGGAAGGACCCATTGCGTATTATCGCGATGGCGATCACCGAATAATATGATGTCGATCACCTCAACATCCCGTCTCACAGACTGGGTTATTTTTTACCCTGAGTGATCGGCATCCGTCAACTCTGCGGTGATTTTTCTCATCGATTCTCCGCATAATTCTACACGGATCGCTCCATGAACCAGACGATCCAGGATCGCATCCGCATGGGTTGATTCACCGATCATTGTGTGCCAGTGCTCCAGCGGAAGCTGGCTGCCGATCAGTGTGGCTCCGTGACCATGGCGAGCATCGATTAACTCCAGTAGATCGCTACGCTGAAGCGCATTCAGCGACTCCAGTCCCCAGTCATCGAGGATCAGAAGCGGCGTGTTTCTCAACTGAACCATCAGCTTTCGATAGCTGCCATCAGCCTGAGCCAGCTGCAGTTGCTCCAGCAGCTCTTTAAACCGGAAGTAGCGAACCCCGAGTCCCTGCAGACAGAAGTGATGGCCCAGGGCGCAGGCCAGATAGGTTTTCCCGCACCCGGTCGCCCCGGTCAGGATCAGAGTCTGCCCCAGGCTAAGCCAGTATCCCTCTGCCAGTGAGCGGATCTGGGCTCTATGCAAGCCGCGATCACTTCGATAATCCAGTTGCTCCAGATTTGCCTGCAGCCGGAATCGGGCCTGCTTGATAAGGCGCTCGATCCGCCGCTGAGACCGATCCGTCAGCTCCTGCTCCAGCAGCAGGCTGAGTCGCTCTTCGAACCCGAGTTCCTGGTAGTGCCCGGGTTGCTGATGTTGCCTTTCCAGGGCATCCCGGATACCACTTAGTTTCAGCTCCCGAAGTTGCTGTTTGAGTTGTTCTGTCATCTTTGATCCTTAGTGATAGTAGCCTGAGCCACGGATATTGAGGTGAGTGAGCTCCGCCAGACGATCCGGCTGAGTTTCGGGCAGTGGCTGGCCATCCAGCCCCTTTTCCAGGATGGAGCGGATCCCTTTCTGATAGTAAACGCCCGTTCGGTCTGCTCGCTGGCAGGCCGCTTCTAAGCGGGGGCGTCCATATCGCTTTTCCAGGTTGAGGATCCCAAGGCTGGCCCGATATCCAAGCTCCGGGTGGGACTTTCGGTAGAGCAGCTGTTTGATCACCGCAAGCGTGGAGGGGCCTATCTCCTGAGCCCAGTTCAGAAAGCGTCCCGGGGTCCATTGCATCTGCTTTTGGTGTGCGACCGGCATATGATCGGGGTGGGTGGTTTGCCCTCCCTGCTGATAGCTGCGTGGATGTGTCGCGACACAGCGACCACCATGATAGATCCGTACCAGGTTGTCGCAGATATGCGCTTCAAGCTTGCGTTTGAGCAGGGTATAGGGAACCGAGTAGTAGTGCTTGTCGAGCTCGATGTGATAGTCGATATGAACCCGAACCGCCTTCACCCGGGTGAACTGATAGGGGTTTTGAGGCAGCGATTTGAGCACCGGTTTGTCTAGCAATTCAAACTGTGATTTACGGCTTCCCGGCAGCTTCTTGAACGGGCGATTGTTCAACTCGGTGAGCAGAGCCCCGATCCGCTGGTTTAGCTGAGCCAGACTGAAGAAGGTCTCATGGCGCAGTTTTGCCAGGATCCAGCGCTCAACGATCTGCACGCCCACCTCAGCCTTGGCTTTATCTTTGGGCTTGTAAGGACGGGCAGGAAGCACTGCAACACCATAGTGTGCAGCCAGCTGCTGATAGGTAGGATTGAGATCTGGCTCGTAGCGACACGCTCTACTGACTCCGCTTTTGAGATTATCCGGAACGATCATCTCTGGTACTCCCCCCAGAAATTCGAAGGCCCGTTTATGGCTCATCACCCAGTCTTCCAGCCCCTGACTCAAGGTTGCATCGGCGTAGGTGTAGCTGGATGCACCCATCACAGCGACAAAGATCTGAGCCCGACGCTCCTCCCCAGTCCTCGGATCCACGATGGGCACGGTTGGACCGCAGTAATCAACAAACAGTTTTTCACCGGCTTTATGGCTCTGACGCATTGAGGGAGACTGGCATTTACGCCACTCACGATAACGCATGCAGTAATGGTTATAGCTGTAGTGGTTCTTGGGATGTCGCTCAGCATACTCCTCCCACAGGAGTTGTAGCGTCATCCCTTTGCGTCTGAGCTCCTGATGGGCCACGGCCCAATCCGGCAGAGGAGGTGTCTGACGAACCGTGATCCGGGTCTCAAGGAACTCACGGCGCAGCCGCTCTTCATCCCACTCAGCAGGCAGAGGCCATTGGCATAGCCCCATCTGTTGGGCCCTTTTGCAGTAATTGGACACAGTCGACGGAGACACAGACAGGCTGCTTGCGATCTGGCGGTGACTCAGGCCGCCTTGGTACTTGAGTCTGAGGATCTCTTTGAGTTTTCGCATGGTGATATGCACCGTTGGCATGGCTGGCTCTCCGCTCGAGGTCAAACAGAGAGCATAGCCGGTTAAAAAAACACCTGCGAAACGGGAGTTGAAATGAATAACATTTCGGTCGGGACTGCATAATATTCATGCCGATCACCCAATAATATAAAACTCAAAAGTGATCGCCATCGATATTATTGAGCGATCGCGATCGATATTATTCAGTGATCGCTATCGATCTTATTGGGTGATCGCGATGGACCAAAAAACGCAGACCCATCACGCGAAGGGAGCTTTTGATTACTTTTGGCGGTACAAAAGTAATGTGCTGCCGGCACCCCGGCGATAACGCAGCGCAGCTGAAAAAAGGCTATCCGCAGGATATATAAGGTTCGCTATTGGTACAAAGCGAACAGGATAATTTGACCTGCGGGCCGGCAGATTTGCCTGGAGGGATTGTTAGGGAACTGGATAAGAGGTGCATTATTTTGCACCTCTTTACTCCAGGGAAGAGAGCAGCACTCCCGGCGGTCAGTTTCGCAGCTCCATCCCTTCGATTCGGTGCCAGTAACCGTTGCAAAATTCATCGGCTGCGAGTTTCTCAGAGGCGTCGCCCTGTTGATTGGCCCGGAATTTTTCCAGCCAGTCGAAAGTTCCATCACCAAGGGGACTTAATCGAACCACATCGACCAGTTCCTGCATGCCGGGCAGATCATTGAGCAGGTTTTGGCATAGGCCGGATTGAGTCTGGATACCGTTGAGAGTAAACAGCCGCTTCTCATCCTGGTTGATTACCGGCTTGCCATTGGGGTGGTTGAGACAGCGTAGCTGGCAATCATCTTTAGGGAGATCTTCGGAGCGGGCGGTGAAGCAGCGGGCCGAGTAAGCCAGTGGCAGGTAGCCATGGCCAAACACCTCCACCTCAAACTTATCGTTAATTCCGAGGGTGGCACATTGATCAAGTAGTTTCACCAGCCAGTCCCGGGAGAGCTCAACCGGCATCACCCAACGATTCATCCCCTGGCGGCAGAGCAACTGCAGCACCTCAGCGTTGTAGCAGTTGATGGCGTGGCCACAGACAAAGGGTAGGCCCTGCTCGGCGAGATAATGCACCGCGCCCAGATCATTAGCTTCGACCCGAAACTCTCCATTCTCACAGTAACGCTTCACCAGCTTGAGCTCGCCGGGTGCCTCAATCAGTGCCTGGGTCGACAGAACAACCTCTTTGCCACTATCGGCCAGCATCCGCGCCAGCTCCAGCCACAGTTCAGGTCGTATCTGGTTACGTTTGCTGCAGATGGTTTCGCCAAGATAAACGATGTCACAGGGGGATTGGCTGGCTTTTTGATAAAAATCCTCAACTCTCTCCCGGGGCCAGAAATAGAGGATGGGTCCTAGAGAAAACTTCATGATGTCTCCTATTGCCACTGGCGGTGATAGGCACCGAGGGTTGTTTGATTTCCTTCAGAGATGGATTGCAGTTGTTGTTGCCAGTTTGTGGCAACGCGATATCCCGCAGGGTTGCTTTGGTAGCTGTCGATCGCCTCACGCCAGATCCTGGCGACAGTTGCCACATAGGCCGGGCTGCGCTGGCGTCCCTCGATCTTCACCGAGCGGATCCCAAGCTCGAACAGATCCGGCAGCAGCTCAAGGGTGTTGAGGCTGGTCGGCTCCTCCAGGCTATGGCCAAGCTTACCATCGACCTTATAGCGTCCCTTACATAGGGTGGGATATCCGGCTTGCTCACCCCCTGCACAGCGATCCAGCAGTACATCGTTGAGACGAGTCTCTAATCCGGCCGGCGTCTCATTCCAGCGAACAAACTTAGCCGGGGAACAGGCACCAACCGTGTTGGGGCTTTCTCCGGTGAGATAAGAGGAGAGATAACAACGCCCCTCAGCCATGATACACAGGCTACCAAAGGCAAACACCTCCAGCTCAGCATCCGTATGCTGTGAAAGTTGGCGAACCTGCTGCAAGGAGAGTACCCGGGGTAAGACCACCCGCTTGATATTAAACTGCTTCTGGTAAAAAGCGATCGCCGCGCTGTTGGTTGCGGAAGCCTGGACCGACAGGTGTAACTCCATCTCGGGGTAGCGCTGCGCGGCATAATCTAACACCGCCAGATCGGCGATGATTAGCGCATCGGCTCCCAGGGCTACCCCCTTATCGACCGCCTGCTTCCAGCGTTCACCACTGTCCGGGTGGGCAAAGGTGTTGATCGCTATATGTAGCTTGCGGCCATGCAGGTGGACATAATCCGCCGCCTTTTGCAGTTTTTTGTCGTTAAAATTAAGCCCGGCAAAATGGCGGGCATTGGTTTCATCTTTGAAACCGATATAGACAGCATCGGCTCCGTTGTCGACGGCCGCTTTGAGCGCCGGCAGGCTCCCGGCGGGGCAGAGAAGTTCCATGGCTGTGAGATCCCAACAATCAAAATTGCGCCTATTCTAGACTGAGTTTTATTGCCAATCTTGACCTGAGGCATGAGATGAAACTGTTTGCTCACAAACTAGCCAGACGATGAGCTAAAAATTGATGTTTTACAGGTTATTTTCCTGCTATGTCCTATATACTGTGCGGCTGATCTGAAGGAGGGCGATATTTTGATCAAAACAATTCATCATAATCTGGTTCGCTATGCACCTGCCATGTTACGGATCCCGGCACGTTTCACTCCCTTTGTGCTGCAAAAAGAGATCTTGCTGCGGGTGATGAAAACTGTGTTTCAGGAAGCCCTCGAAGATGGGGATTTTGAGTTTCTTGAGAACCAATGGCTCAAGGTCGAGATCCGGGATCTCGGGTTGTGCTGGTATATCAGCTATGAGAATGACAAGCTTCAGGTTGCTGAGCACAGCTCGCGGGTAGATGTCTGCTTTAGCGGGGAGCTCAACGATCTGATCCTTGTAGCGGCTCATAAGGTCGATCCCGATACCCTGTTTTTCCAGCGCCGTCTGCGGATCGAGGGAGATACCGAGCTTGGATTAGAGGTTAAAAACCTGCTGGATAGTATCGATCTGGAGACTCTGCCAAAGCTGATGCGCCAGGGGCTTGGCGAGCTGGCACGTTTTATTGAGTCGGCGCAGCTTGATGTTTCAGCGATGCCGATTGCAGGAAAAACAGCCTAGTATTGGTTTTTCTGATGATCCCGGTGGCGGGTTCGGATATGAAACTGCATTAAGCCATAAACCAGCAGGACAATGGCGATCACCAGAATCAGGGTTTTTTCTGCATAAGAAAATAGAACGATTGCGATCAAGACGTTCAGAAATGGATTGAACTCATAGAGCCCCTTGGGAAGAAAAATACTCTTCGGGGGCGCTGGTCCGGGTTGGTGCGCCGATGATTGGAGCGCATGATCCAGACGATGGAGCCTGCTAAATATAAGATGATACCAGCAATGGTGAAAACAATGTTCTGCTTCGAGAGGATCAAGCCTGCACCTGCAACCAGGTAGATATAGGGAAGTAGCTCATAGGTTGAACGGTTAAGCATCTGCAACGGTTCCACATCCATGTTCTATTGCTTTTAGTGTAGTCCTGATAAGAGATGGGATAGAAAAGCTTGTCTCTTAGCGGCGCACAAAACGAGTTGGCTGTGATAGACTTGCCACCTATTTTCAAGATTTGAATGAAAGATGTTACAAAATATCCGAGTTGTCCTGGTTAATACATCACATACTGGAAATATTGGCTCCGCTGCCCGGGCGATGAAAACCATGGGAATCACCGATCTGGTGCTGGTTAATCCTGTTGAGCAGCCCGATGGTAAATCTGTGGCTCTGGCGGCCGGAGCCAGTGACATACTGGCAAGGGCCCGAACGGTAAATAGCTTGCAGGAAGCGATTGCCGATTGTGGTCTGGTGATCGGAACCAGCGCGCGCTCGCGTACTCTGCAGTGGCCGATGCTGGATTCGCGTGAGGCTGGAGAGAAGGCTGCCGGCGAGTCAGCGCAACACAAGGTTGCGTTCGTATTTGGTCGGGAGCGAACCGGTCTGACCAATGATGAGCTGCAACTGTGTCACTTCCATGTGGCGATTCCGGCAAACCCTGAATATAGCTCCCTGAATCTGGCAATGGCGGTGCAAACCCTCTGCTATGAGGTGCGTATGGCGACCTTGGCCCTTGAGACACAGGAGGAGGTGTCACAAGAGCAGGAGTATCCGCTGCAGCAGGATCTCGAGCGCTTTTTTGTACATCTTGAACAGACCCTGCTTGAGAGCGGCTTTATCATCCGCCAGCACCCGGGGCAGGTCATGAGTAAATTGCGTCGTTTATTTACCCGGGTACGTCCTGAAGCTCAGGAATTGAACATCCTGCGCGGTATTCTCAGCTCCCTGCAAAAGAAGATGCAGAGCGAGAAATAGCCATGTCAATATTCAGCTAAACTTAAAGTTGAAATACTTGACTAAAATAGTCAGGTAATAAGTTGACTAATTTAGTCAACTATGGAATTATCCGCACACTTATTTTCATTGGTTCGGGAATTCTTATGAGATTGACATCAAAAGGACGATACGCTGTTACTGCGATGCTGGATGTTGCCCTGAATAGTCAGCAAGGTCCCGTGCCGCTGGCCGATATATCGGACAGGCAGGGGATCTCCCTGTCATATCTTGAACAACTGTTTGCCCGGCTACGCCGCCAGGGGTTGGTGAGCAGTGTCAGGGGACCGGGGGGCGGTTATCGCCTGGGAATGGAAGCGGCACAGATCTCGGTTGGAAAGGTGATTTCTGCCGTTAATGAGTCGGTCACCGCAACCCGCTGTCATGGAGAGGAGGGGTGTCAGGGAGGCCAGCGTTGCCTCACTCACCATCTGTGGCAGGATCTCAGTGAGCAGGTGTCAAGCTTCCTGGAAGGTATTTCATTGGCAGAGTTGATTCTGCGCTCTGAGAAGTCACTCACTTCAGAGAACGACGATCAATATAAGATCGAGGTTCAGCAGTAATATTTTCTTGGCTTAGTAGAGCCAAGCGCCTTGGGGATAATGGAGAAGAAGATGAAGTTGCCTATCTATTTAGATTATGCGGCAACTTGCCCAGTTGATGAGCGAGTTGCCCAAAAAATGATGCAGTGCCTGACACTTGACGGCACCTTTGGTAATCCTGCATCACGCTCACACCGTTTCGGTTGGCAAGCCGAAGAGGCGGTGGATCTGGCACGGGATCAGGTAGCCGAGCTGATTGGCGCAGATCCTCGCGAGATCGTGATCACTTCCGGGGCGACCGAGTCCGATAACCTGGCGATTAAGGGCGCAGCCCACTTCAACAAAAAGAAGGGCAATCACATCATCACTTCCCGGACCGAGCATAAGGCGGTGCTTGACACCTGCCGCCAGCTGGAGCGTGAAGGGTTCGAGGTCACATACCTCACCCCCGGAGATGATGGCTTATTCAGCATTGAGCAGATTGAACAGGCGATGCGTGATGACACCATTTTGGTGAGCTTGATGCACGTCAATAACGAGATTGGTGTGGTTCAGGATGTCAAGGCGATCGGTGAGCTGTGTCGCTCTCGTAAGATCCTGTTCCATGTGGACGGTGCCCAGAGCGTTGGAAAAATTCCGGTTGATGTCAATGAGATGAACATCGACATGCTCTCTATCTCCGGCCATAAGATGTACGGACCTAAGGGGATCGGTGCCCTGTATGTACGTCGTAAGCCCCGGGTTCGCCTGGAAGCTCAGATGCATGGTGGTGGCCATGAGCGTGGCATGCGCTCAGGGACTCTGGCAACCCACCAGATTGTGGGTATGGGAGAAGCGGCACGCCTTGCCAAAGTTGAGATGGCTGAAGAGACTCAGCGTATCCTGGCACTGCGTGAGCGTCTGTGGAACGGCATCAAGGATATTGAGGCGGTCCAGCTCAACGGCTCTTTAGAGCACCATGTACCGGGTATTTTGAATGTGAGCTTTGCCTACGTCGAAGGTGAGTCACTGATGATGGCCCTTAAAGATCTGGCGGTTTCCTCGGGCTCAGCCTGTACCTCCGCCAGCCTTGAGCCATCTTATGTATTGCGCGCTCTGGGGCTCAATGATGAGCTGGCACACAGCTCCATTCGTTTCTCCATTGGTCGTTTTACCACAGAGCAAGATATCGATTATGCGATCGAGCTGATCCAAAAGTCGATCACCAAGCTGCGTGAGATGTCTCCACTTTGGGATATGTACAAGCAGGGTGTCGATCTGGACCAGGTCGAGTGGCAGCATCACTAAGATGCATCAAGCAACACAGATTAAGCGAGGCTGATTATGGCATATAGCGAAAAAGTGATTGATCACTATGAGAATCCGCGTAATGTTGGGGCCATGGATGCCAATGACCCAAATGTTGCGACCGGAATGGTTGGTGCACCCGCCTGTGGCGATGTCATGAAGCTCCAGATCAAGGTGAGTGACGAGGGTGTGATTGAAGACGCCAAGTTTAAAACCTATGGCTGTGGATCTGCGATTGCATCCAGCTCACTGGTCACCGAATGGGTGAAAGGTAAAACCTTGGATGAGGCGAGCGCTATTAAGAACACTGAGATTGCCGAAGAGCTGGCACTGCCTCCGGTGAAGATCCACTGTTCTATCCTTGCGGAAGATGCGATCAAGGCCGCGATTGACGATTACAAGAATAAACATACAGATAAATAAGTAGGAGTAGTGTAATGGCCATCACCATGACCGATGCAGCAGCAAGCCGGGTTAGTGATTTCTTACAGAAACGGGGCGGTGGAATTGGCCTGCGGTTGGGAATCAAAACTTCAGGTTGCTCGGGACTGGCTTACGTGCTGGAGTTTGTCGATGAGCTGGCGGATGACGATCAGGTCTTTGAGATCCAGGGTGTAAGGGTGGTGGTTGATGCTAAGAGCATGATCTATCTGGATGGGACTGAGCTGGATTTCGTCAAAGAGGGGCTGAATGAAGGGTTTAAATTCAATAACCCCAATGCTACGGATGAGTGTGGTTGCGGCGAAAGCTTCCATGTATGAGGCCTTTGATGAACTACTTTGAGCTGTTTGGTTTTACAGAGGACTTTGAGATAGATAAAGCGCGGCTTGCCGCGCTTTATCGCCAGTTACAATCCCGGTTTCACCCGGATAAATTTGCTGCGGCACCGGCAAATGAACGTCTGATTGCTGTGCAGCGCGCAGCCGAGATCAACGATGGTTACCAGACCCTGAGCTCTCCCCTGCGCCGGGCAGAATACCTGCTTTCTCTGCGTGGTATCGATCTTAAATCTGAGCAGCAGACGCTGCGGGATCCTGCCTTTCTGATGCAGCAGATGGAGTGGCGGGAAAAGCTTGCCGAGATCGCGCATCACAAGGATCCGGAGCAGAGTATCACCGACTTTGAAACGCTGCTGAGCGATGAGTTTTTGACCATGCAGCAGCAATTTGTCGCCTTTTTTAGCCAGCAACAGTACAGCGAAGCTGCGGATATGTTACGCAAGCTCAAGTTTATCGATAAGCTACAGCAGGAGCTGGAGCAGCTCGCGGATAAACTGTTCGAAATATAATAATCGATTAACAACATGACATTACTTCAGATCGCGGAACCCGGGCAAAGTGCCGCTCCGCATCAACACCGGCGAGCGGTCGGTATCGATTTAGGAACAACTAACTCTCTGGTCGCAACGGTTCGTAGCGGTGAAGCCGTTACCCTACCCGATCACTCGGGTCAGGTGATCCTGCCCTCGGTGGTTCGCTATGAGATGGACAGCATTGAGGTCGGAGCCAAGGCCAAGGCAAAAGCGGCACTTGATCCACATAATACAATCGTCTCTGTCAAACGCCTGATGGGGAAGGCGAGTGCCGATCTAAAGGATCAGCATCTTCCCTATGAGCTCAGTGGCGCCAGTGACCAGCTGGTCGAAATTCAAACCCGTCAGGGGCCGGTCAACCCGATCCAAGTCTCTGCTGAGATCCTCAAGGCCCTGGCTTCACGCGCCGAAGAGAGCCTGGGTGGATCCCTCGATGGGGTGGTGATCACGGTTCCCGCTTACTTTGATGATGCCCAGCGTCAGTGCACCAAGGACGCGGCCCGTCTGGCAGGCCTGCATGTGCTGCGGCTTCTCAATGAGCCGACTGCAGCCGCCATCGCCTATGGCCTAGACTCGGGGCAGGAGGGCGTCATCGCTATCTATGATCTGGGCGGTGGGACCTTTGATATCTCTGTGCTTCGCCTGAACAAGGGCGTTTTTGAAGTGTTAGCCACCGGAGGCGACTCTGCTCTGGGTGGGGATGACTTTGATCATGCCATAGTACAGTGGATAAGAGATGAACTTAAGTTGCCAGCCTCTGTGGATGCTCAGCAGCTGCGTACCTTGCAGCAACTGGCCTGCGAGGCCAAGCTGCAACTGACGAACCAGGCTGAGGTTGAGATCAATTATGCTGAGCAGCAGCTCACCCTGACCCGGCAGCAGTTTGAGTCACTGATCAAGCCACTCATTCAACGCACTATTCGCGCCTGCCGCCGTGCCCTCAAAGATGGGGGGTGAGTGCTGATGAGGTGCTGGAAGTGGTGATGGTTGGTGGTTCGACCCGGGTTCCCCAGGTCCGAGCCTCGGTTGCCGAGTTCTTTGGCCGGGAGCCATTGACCAGTATCGATCCGGATCGGGTGGTGGCGTTGGGCGCCGGGATCCAGGCCGATCTCCTGGTGGGAAATAAGCCGGACTCTGAGCTACTTCTGCTGGATGTAGTTCCCCTATCTCTGGGACTAGAGACACTGGGAGGTCTCACCGAGAAGCTGATCAGCCGCAACACCACGATTCCGGTGGCCAAGGCCCAGGAATTTACCACCTTCAAAGATGGCCAGACCGCGATGGCGATCCATGTGGTTCAGGGCGAGCGGGAGATGGTGAGTGATTGTCGCTCTCTGGCTCGCTTTGTTCTTAAAGATATTCCACCGATGGCGGCCGGAGCCGCACATATCCGCGTGACCTTTCAGGTGGATGCCGATGGACTCTTGTCTGTGACCGCCATGGAAAAATCGACCGGGGTACAAAGCTCGATCGAGGTCAAGCCCTCCTATGGTTTGTCCGATGAAAACATCGAAACCATGATCCGCGACTCCATCGCCCATGCTAAGGATGATGTGCAGGTCCGGATGCTGGCTGAGCAGCGGGTTGAGGGTGAGCGGGTGATCCTGAGCCTTGAGGCGGCCCTTAAGGCCCATGGTCAGGAGCTTTTGAGCGCCGAGGAGCGTCAGCAGATCGAAGAGAGTATGGCTATCCTGCGGGCTCGTTGCCTGGAGGAGGATACCGATGCGATCAAGGGTGCGATAGAAGCGGTCGACACTGCCAGTGCTGAGTTTGCTGCGCGCCGTATGGATCACAGTATCCGTGAGGCGTTGCAGGGTCAAAATATAGATAAGGTTTAACCATGCCAAAGATTACTTTTTTACCTCATGACGAGCTGTGTCCTGAGGGGATGGAGATTGAAGCTACCACCGGCGAGTCGATACTCGACGTTGCACTGCGAAATGGAATTGAGATAGAGCATTCCTGTGAGGGCTCCTGCGCCTGCTCGACCTGTCACGTGATTTTGCGTGAGGGAGAGGACTCCCTGAATGAGCCCGAAGAGCGCGAAGATGATATGTTGGACAAGGCCTGGGGTGTGGAGGCGACGTCACGCCTGAGCTGTCAGGCTAAGCTTGGCGATGAAGATATTGAGGTGGAGATCCCGCGCTACACCCTGAACCAGGTATCTGAACGGCATTAATTAAACAGGGAGAGGATGATGAGCCTGAGATGGACCGATTCACGTGAGATAGCGATCGAACTTGTTGAGCGCTTCCCCGATCTGGATCCCAAAACGGTGCGATTTACCGATCTGCATCAGTGGATTTGTGAGCTGGAAGAGTTTGATGATGAGCCGGGACGCAGTAATGAAGCGATTCTCGAAGCGATCATTCTTGCCTGGATGGATGAGGCGGATTGACAAAGCGGCTGCCATGCAGCCGCTTTTTTATACGGCTTAGAAAAATATAACAATAGGAAACAACTATGTACTCTGCGATCAGGGTTAAGTTATCGACTCAGCCTGCCTCGGTTGCCTGGGGTGAGTCTCAACTCGTGAGTTTTGGTGCAGAGCAAGCGTTTATTCATGTGGATTGTCAGGCTGATGATGCCTTGCGCCGGATCCAGATGGCAGGGCGTAAGCTCAGTGCTCAGGGGTTTAACAATGTTCGCCTGGATGGAGAGCGTTGGGATACCGAGCGCCGCTGGGCCTTTGCCAACGGATTTCGCACCGCCAAGGGCAATGAGAGCCTGGATTGGGGAGAGCTTGAGGCAAGTGAGCTCCAGGAGCTTAACGATCTTCAGCTGACCACCGACTGGGTACGTCGGATGATCAATGGGCAGCCCGACTGCATCTACCCCAGACACTGGCCCTTGAAGCTGTCGAGCTTTTGAATGTGGTGGCAGGGGATAAGGTGAGCTACCGCCTGATCCAGGGAAGTGAACTGCTGGATGAGGGCTTTGCCGGGATCCATGCCGTGGGTCGTGGCAGTGAGCATCAGCCGGTGCTGCTGGAGCTGGATTACAACCCGACCGGGAGCGATGATGCCCAGGTTGCGGCTTGCCTGGTGGGTAAGGGGATCACCTTTGATTCCGGAGGTTACTCTCTTAAATCAGCCGATGGTATGACGGTGATGCGCACCGATATGGGCGGCGCAGCGACTGTGACCGGAGCTCTGGCTCTGGCGATTCTCCGGGGGCTCAATCAGAGAGTCAGACTCTATTTGTGTTGTGCGGAAAACCTGGTTAGCAGTAATGCCTATAAGCTGGGTGATATCATCACCTATAAAAATGGCTTAACCGTTGAGGTGCTCAATACGGACGCTGAGGGGCGGCTGGTACTGGCAGACGGCCTTTTGGCCGCAGCCGAAACCGGGGCGCCGCTTATCATTGATGCTGCAACCCTGACCGGTGCAGCCAAGGTCGCGGTGGGTCGTGATTACAACGCCGTGTTTAGCCTGGATCCCGAGCTCTCACACCAGCTGCTGGATGCAGCGGCAGTTGAGCATGAGTTGGCCTGGCCATTGCCTTTGGCTCCCTGGCACAGCGAACAACTGAGCTCCTCTTTTGCGGATATGGCGAATGTGCACTCGGGAGAGGGGATGGCAGGCGCCTCGACGGCGGCGGCTTTCCTGTCGCGTTTTGTGCCTGAGGGAGTCCGTTGGCTACACATGGATCTTGCGGGATCCTACCAGAAGAGTGGTAACGAGCTGTGGGGCGTCGGTGCCAAGGGGCATGGGGTGCGAACTCTGGCGCGGGCGCTGCAAAATCTTTGTGACTGAGGGCTTCTCTTAGTGCAATAGGTAATGAAGAGCCAGGAGTGGCCGTTTACTCTGCCACTCCTGGCTCTCGGTGATTCATCAAAAAGAGCCCGCATGGGCGGGCTTTGTCTCAAGATAAAAGGAAGTTATAAATGGCGATTGAACGTACATTCTCGATTGTGAAGCCCGATGCGGTAAAGCGCGATCTGATCGGCACAATTTACCAGCGTTTTGAGGCGGCAGGCCTTAAGATCGTTGCTGCTAAGATGCTACAGATGAGCCGTGAACAGGCGCAGGGTTTTTATGCTGAGCATGATGGCAAGCCATTCTTTAATGATCTGGTCGAGTATATGACCTCAGGGCCTGTGATGGTTCAGGTGCTGGAAGGAGAGCAGGCGATTGCCCGTAATCGTGAGATCATGGGGGCAACCAACCCGGAGAATGCTGCGGCGGGGACGATTCGTTTCGATTATGCCCAGAGCCTTCAGGAGAACTCGGTGCATGGCTCGGATGCACCTGCATCTGCCTCTCGCGAAATCGCTTATTTCTTTACCGACAGCGAGCTGCACTCCCGATAGTTGCACTCCTGGCAGGCCGCCGCAGCGCAGGCGCTGCGGCTAGGCGCCTTCTATCCGTCACGCTCCGGATCGCGAGTAAAGGTTGCCAGGCTTCACTGGCTACAGTACGGTCAATAGCTCGATGATCCATTTTCTTTTACCGAGGCTTGAGCGATGAACTACCTGGTTCACTCCTATTTTTCGGGTGAAAATACTGACATAGCGATCGGGAACTTCATCGGGGATTTCGTGAAGGGAGATATTTCGGCCCTGAGCTACGGCGAAGATATAAAAAGTGGCTTGCTGCTGCATCGGGCGATCGACTCATTTTCAGACTCAAATAAACACTTCCTTATCAGCAAGCACCGACTGGACAAGCGGTTTGGCCTGTTCAGAGGGATCATGGTGGATATCTTTTATGATCACTTTCTGGCAAAAAACTGGAATGATTACTCTGAGCTAGCTCTTGAAGCCTTCACCAGCGATCTATATCAAACAATCGAGAGCAAAATAGATATTTTACCTCTCAGGTTTCAGCAGCTCTTCCCGTCGATCAAGGCCGATGACTGGCTGACCTCTTACCGGGAGCTGAGCTACATTGGGAAGGTACTTGAGCGGTTCTCAAAACACAGACTCAAAGGCAAGCACGATCTTTCTGCTGGGATCGCTGATCTGCAGAGTCACTATCAGGAGATCGAGGGTGACTTCACAGCCTTTATGCGGTTGATGTCGGAAAGGTTCGCAGCAAGAAGTTGAGACAGTCCTTAAACACAGTTACAAGTCACAGGCCCCTCACTGCAGAAACTGAGTTTAAAATATTTGTGTTTTCAAGACGATTTCAAAATAAAGCACATAAGAGCAAGATTTGAAACGCAGCTCACCCTTATCTTTCTTATGATCCCTCTCTCTGCGAAGACTATAGCGGACATCCCGCTTGCATAAGTACAAACTTGTCGCAGTGATTTGAGATATCGGGAACTTTTTAGTTTGTGGAGCCTAAGGCCCCATTTACTATCAGATTGTTTTTCCATTCCTATTGGTTTTTATCTTTATATTCACAATTAGATGGATGAGAGATCATGAAAAAAATTGCAGTGGTAGCAGCTCTGGCAGGAGCTATGGCTTGTGGTAGCGCCATGGCACAGGTGTCCCCCTATGTCGGCCTTAATTTTGGTGTAGGCGGAATGCAGATGGACGATATTCTATCTTCCAATATTGCTAATTCTAGTTCAGATGTCGGTGGCGCAGCTGGCGGGGTCAACGTTGGGTTTTTGGCAGGTCATACCCCATTTCAATATGGTGCAGAGATGGGCTATTACACCTATGCAGATAATACATACCATTACTCAAGTCCTTTCGGAAGTTTGCACGTGCTAAATGGTAAATATCAAGGCCACTACATTGACTTACTCGGGGTGGGTAAATATAGCTTCAGCAATGGTTGGAACATTTTTGGAAAAGCAGGTGCAGCTTATGTAACCCAAGAGCTCACTTTATCAAGTGATACTGTTTCAGGAGAATATGATAAGACTGAGCACAAGCTTCTTCCCAAGCTGGCTATTGGCGTTGGGTATGACTTTACACCTAACTGGAGTGCAAGTGTGGAGATGAGCCAGGTATTTGGTGATAAACCTGCTCAATTCGGCTCTGCTGGCTCTGAAGATGACTATAACAAGGTTGCCTCGGTGGGGATGCTGACCATGGGGGTTGCTTACCACTTCTGAGCCTGTTTGGCCCGCTTCGATGCGGGCCGTCGTCAACCCTCTACTCTACCTGCTTGGGTCAGGCTCAATCTCCCTCTCCTGACTCACCTCTTTAAGCTCAATTTTCAATGTGCCAAACCAGGAATAGATCCAAAGTCCGATGATGCAGGCGATCCATACCGTCAGAGTGAGAAAAATGGTCATCACAGGCCAGAGCAGTAAGCTTGTAAGTAAGCCCTTGACTCCGGTCACTATCTCGCCATTGAGATGAACCCAGCCAATCCCTATCAGGGCACAGATCCCAAAAAAAACCGAGGTCAGTAGCTGAAATATACCAATTCCTATGATCAGCAGTTTAAACAGGGAGAGTTTGGTAATTTTATGGGTGTGAACAATCATTTCCGATTCCTCATATTCAGTGCTCCCTAATATTGTAGGGTGCAACTTAGAGACCTGTTTAAATCTTATTCAAGTATATGCCGGCAGATGGACTTCACCTTCAGCAGGTGTCCGCACCGAATATCCTGTGAGCGCCTGGAGTCAATAGTTTGACTTCCGGGTGGATTTCTCTTGGTTGAGTGATCAGGGGAACTCTGGGTGAGGAGAAATATGAGGGGTACCAGTCCTAACTTCATGCTGCAGGGGCGATCGAGGCAGTATTAAATCGGATTCTTTTGTGTCTGGTATCAATATTGTATAGGATTTTTAACAGCACTAGAGAATGATGCTGGGAAGATGCCCACCATCGCCTTGGCGCTGGCAGACCAGACAAAGAGAATAAGATAAATCGAGTCTGTTGAAATACTTGGGGAACAGGGCATGGATAGCTATGTTTAAGGCAATTGTGATCTCGTCGCTTATCGTCAGTGGAGGCCTGTTACTGGGTCGCTGCTCAGGTTTCCTGCGAGAGATCCTGCTGGCATCGGTTTACGGAGTGTCATCCGGAGCGGATGTGGCGATCCTGATGTTAACCCTTCCGGATCTGCTGTTGAGTCTGCTGGTCGGTGGAGCGATTGGTGCTTCTTTGATCCCTCAGTTTGAGCGAAAGCCACAGCAGGCCCGGGCGCTGTGTTACCAGGTCAGTCTTCTACTGTTGCTACTCTTCACCACGGTTAGTGCCGGGGTGTTTTTGCTGGCAGGTCCAGTCGTTACGCTACTGGCCCCGGGTTTTGAAGCGGGGCAGCTGCAAAATGCCATTGAAGCGGTTCGCTATATCATTCCTCTGCTGCCTCTGACGGTGCTGTGCGGTGTGACTACGGCTTATCTTCATGCGCAAAACAAATTTCTTCTCCCAAGTCTCGGAACCCTGATCTTCAATGGCTGCGTGATCAGCGGGCTTATTTTCATGCAATTTGATAAGAGCCATTCCTTTGCACTGCTGGCTGGCTTTGCCCTGCTTGGCGCAGGGATACGTTACTTGTCGCAGCTGATACAACTGCGCCCATCATGGACACCGCTTTTGAGTTTAAAAACCTGGCTGCCGGATCGCTCGTTACTGCACCGTTACCTGCAGGCGATGTTTTCAACCAGCTTGCTGCTGCTGTTACCTGTGATTGGCCGGGCATTTGCCTCCTATCAGGGGGAGGGCTCAGTGGCCTTGTTTAACTATGCCTCTAAGCTGGTGGAGTTTCCCCTACTGATTGCGGTCTCCTTCCTGTCGATCGTGCTCTTTCCAAGGCTTGCCGCAAGTTATCAGGAAGACTCTGTGCTTCATGCCAAGCTAATCAAATATGGATTGCAGGCAACACTGGTCCTGGCGGTACTGATCTCCGCCCTGTTGGGGGCGATGAGCCTTGATTATACAAATCTGGTATTTGGTTGGAGCCTGAGCTCTCAGGATGTGGTGCAGATAGCGCATCTGTGCGCAATTGCCCTCAGTGGTTTCGTATTTCAGGCTTTGGCGTTGTTTTTGAGCGCCATCTTTAATGCCAGGGGAGAAACTCACAAGCCGATGCTGATCAACGGGTTTGGCACCCTGTGCCTGTTGCTCGCTTTTACTGTTTTTGCTGACAAGCTGACCATGAGTTCAATCCTGTGGATGATGGTCACGGCTTATGCCCTGATCGCCTGCCTGTTACTGCTGGCGGTGAATATTGAGTCGTTTCACTGGTCGATGCTGACTCAGGAGCCCGGTTTTTGGGGAGTGCTATTCCTCTGTGCCGCCTGTGGTTATGGGCTGATCTCCTGGTGGGGGAAGTTCAGTATTCACAGCGGCTGGTTGCTGCTGTTGGGGATGAGCGTAGGGGGGCTGTGCCTGATAGCGGTTGGTTGGGCACATCCCGAGTTCCGTACCAGACTAAGAGCATACTGGAGGGGTTATGGCAGAGTTTGATTATCTGTTTATCACCAATATCCCTCGGGTTGCCCGCACAGCTGAACTCAGTGGCGCCACCCGGATTGTCATTGATTTGGAACGTATCGGTAAAGAGGAGCGCCAGGGACGGGGCAAGACCCTGATCAGTGATCACTCGATTGAGGATATCCCCAGGGTCAAAGCCGTGCTGACTAATGCCGAGCTGCTGGTGCGAACCAACCCCCTGCATCCGGGGTATGAAGAAGAGCTTGAAGCAGTTTTGGCTTACCAGCCGGATCTCATCATGTTGCCGATGTTTACATCTGTCGATGAGGTCGTACGGGTGGGGGAGCTTATCGCCGGACGAGCGCGGTTTATCCCATTGCTGGAGACTGCAAGCGCGGCGGCGCAACTACCGGATATTTTGGCCCAGCCCCTTGTGGATGAGCTTTATATCGGTCTTAATGATCTGCATCTGAGTCAGGGACTGAACTTCATTTTTGAGCCCCTGACAAATGGCACTATTGATTTGCTGATCCCACAACTTAAAGCCTGGGGGAAGCCTTTTGGCATAGGAGGTGTAGCCAGAGTCGGCAAGGGGCTTATTCCGGGAGAGCAGGTCCTCGGCGAATACTCCCGCCTGGGCTCTCACTCGGTGATCCTGTCTCGTGATTTTCATGGTGACTATGAGCATCAGGATGAACTAGAGCCGGGAGTAAGCCTTCAGCTTGAGATTGAGAAGCTTGAGCACTTCAGGCTGCAGCACAAAGGGCGCTCCGAGCCCCGAATAAAGCAGGATCATCTGCAGTTTGTCCTGGCGGTCGAAGAGATTGTGAGGGCTCGCCCATGATCAAGCGAACCTTTGATCTCATTGTTAGCAGTCTTTTGATCCTGTTGAGCTCCCCTGTGTTGTTGCTGGCTGCGCTGTTGATCCGCCGAGATAGTGGAGGACCAGCCCTGTTCCGTCAGCAGCGGGTAGGGCTGGATGGTAGGCCATTTGAGATGCTTAAGTTTCGCAGCATGGTGGTGGACGCCGAGCGCAGGGGAGGCTATGCCACACAAACCGATGATCCCCGAATCACCAAGCTTGGGCGAGTTCTGCGCCGTACCAGTATTGATGAGCTTCCCCAGCTTTTTAATGTCCTGCGTGGCGAGATGAGTCTGGTCGGGCCAAGACCCAATGTTCCCGAGCAGAAAGCCGAATACAGCGAGGAGCAGTGGCGGCTGCGTCATCGGGTGCGTCCCGGGATCACCGGATTAGCCCAGGCAAGGCTTCGCTCCAGGGCCACCTGGGAGCAGCGCTTAGCACTGGATTTGGAGTATTGCGATCGGGCAGGCTTTTTTTACGATCTGTGGATCCTCGGTTTAACCGTCAGGCAGCTTTTCATCCGGGGAGGGAATTAATCCATGTGTGGGATTTTTGGCTACTTCAGTGCTCCTGATTCAGGGCTCACCCACAGCCAGTTGCTGGCGATGGGGCAGACCCTCTCACATCGTGGGCCCGATGGTATGGGGATATACCATCAACCCGAGCTTGGCGTGGGGCTTGGTAATCAGCGACTGGCTATTTTAGATGTGGAGCATGGTCAGCAGCCATTTATCTCGGATGATGGCTCCATTGTTGTGGTGCAAAATGGTGAGATTTTTAACTATCTTGAGCTGGCCCGGGAGCTCGCTGCTGCCGGATACAGCTTCCGCACTCAGTGTGACACCGAGGTGATCCTGGGGTTGTATCAGCTTGAGGGAATCAGCGCCCTTAACAAGCTCAACGGGATGTTTGCGATCGCCATCTATGATAGGCGAGAGCAGGCGCTCTACCTGGTTCGGGATAGGGTCGGTGAGAAGCCTCTGTATTATGCCTGGGATCGGCAGCTCCTGCTGTTTGGATCAGAGATCAAGGCCTTGTGTAGCGTGATGCCAAGGCCGGATCTCGATTACCTGGCACTTGAAGAGTTTCTGGCGTTTAACTATGTCCCCCCACCCCGGACTATGTTTGCAGGTATCAGGCATCTGCAACCCGGGTGCTACCTAAGGGTTGATGCCAATGGGATAGAGGAGCAGCGCTGGTGGGATCTCAGCCAGATCACCATAGAGAAACGCAGTGAATCCGAGTGGGTAGAGAAGTTTAACCAGACTCTTGAGGATGCGGTCCGGATCCGCCTGCGCTCTGATGTGCCTTTTGGGGCCTTCCTTTCAGGTGGGGTGGACTCCTCCTCAGTGGTGGGTTGGATGTCCCAACTGATGGAGCAACCGGTTCACACCTTTAGTATCGGTTTTGCCGAGCCTGAGTTTGATGAGTCACCCTTTGCGGCCCAGGCGGCTCAGCGCTTTGATACTATTCATCATTCTGAAGAGGTCGATAGCGATCTTCTGTCTCTATGGTCCAGGGCCATCTATCACTGCGATCAGCCCCATGGTGATGTCTCCTTCATGCCGACCTATAGGGTTGCAGAGCTTGCCAGTCGCAGGGTGAAGATGGTGTTGACGGGCGATGGCGCCGATGAACTGTTTGCCGGCTATGATAAGTACCTTAATTTTTTTACCGCACCGGAGCGCGCCGCAGAGACTCAGTCACGATTTCAAGCCAGTTACCTGGATAATCTATCCCTGTTTGATAATCCGGCGCGTTCAAGACTATTATCTGCTGAGCTCAAGGCAAGGCTCCCCGATGAAGATTGCAGACAAAGGGTAATTGAGCCCTGGTTTGACAAGGCTCAGGAAATGGATCGCATCAATCAGGCCCTCTATCTGGATACGCAGCTGCTTCTGTCCGGAAATAATCTGGTGAAACCGGACCGGATGGGGATGGCGGTATCCATTGAAAACCGCTCACCTTTTCTGGATCACCGTATGGTTGAGCTTGCTTTTGCTATGCCCGGAGAGCTGAAGTTGCGGGGGATACTACCAAATATATCTACAAAAAAGCGGTTGCTCCCCTGATTGGTAATGAGCTGACCTATCGGAAAAAGCAGATGTTCACCGTGCCGATTGGGCGATGGTTTTGTGGCAAGCTCAAGGGGATGAGCGAAGAGTTGCTGCTTGGGGAGCAAAGCCGCGAGCGGGGATTATTTGCAACAGATGAGCTGGCCAGAATGCTCAGTTGCCATCAGGCCGGTACCCATAACTATACCCGGGAGATCCGGGCCCTTATGGCCCTTGAGATCTGGTTTCGTGAGGTGTTTGATCCTCTGGGGGAGCGGGAGGCATGCGATGAGTAGCGGGCGACACAGGGTACTGTTTGTCACCTATGGGGGAGGCCATGTCAACATGGTGATCCCCCTTATCAAAGCGCTGCAGGCCAGGGAGGATTATGAGGTTCATGTACTGGGGCTGACGACCGCTTATCAGGTTTTAAAAGCCGAGGGGATTGAGGCGCTGGGTTATGTGGATCTGATCTGCTCATCCGATCAGCGGGCCATAGAGGTCGGGGCTAAACTTACCCAGGAAACGAGCTCCCATCCTCTGGTATCCCAGGCTGAATCGAGGGCTTATTTGGGGCTTAATTATCAGGTGCTTGAGGAGCGCTATGGTGAGAATAAGGCCGCTGAACGTTATCAGCAGCTGGGGCGAAAGTCGTTTTATCCCCTCTCTATTTTAAAAAGACTGCTCCTTAAAATTGAGCCTCAGCTGGTCGTCGCAACCAACAGCCCCCGCTCAGAAAAAGCAGCAATTGATGCTGCGACAGAGCTTGGGATCCCATCCATCTGCCTGGTTGATATGTTCGCGACCCAGGATATTCGTTGGATTGGTCAGCCTGGGTACGCTTCGCGTATCTGCGTACTGTCTGAGTCGGTCAAACAGAAATTTATTGAGGCGGGGCGGCACCATGACGAGGTTGTTGTGACGGGAAACCCGGCTTTTGATCGTCTCAAAGAAAAATCAGCTGAATTTGATCGGCAACAATATCGACTCGACCGGGGATGGAGCCAGGATGATAAGGTGATTCTATGGGCTTCGGGCATTGAACCAAGCACTCACCCTGCAACAGATGAGCAGGGTGATCCCGAACTTCCGAGAAAAATTGAGAAGATTCTTGAAACCATGGTCGGGCAGGAGCCAAATTTAAGAGCCGTTTTTCGCAGTCATCCCAATGATACTTACCTACCGATACCTTCGAGTAAAAGAGTCGAGCTTAGCTTCTCAGATGAGGATCTGTTCGAGCTCATCAGTGCTTGTGATTGTGTGATCGTGATGGCTTCGACGGTTGGGCTCCAGGCTGCACTGTTGAGGGTGCCTCTCATTAGTATCCGGTTGTCCATTCTGTCATTCATCATGCCTTATGATGAGTTGGGGTGGGCCCTGGGGGTCAGGCAGTTGGAGGATCTACCTGGTGCGATCAGGCGATCACTCATGGGGCAGGTGAATTACAGAGGATTACCTGAATACGGTCATGCCAGAGACAAGGTATTCGAGGTGATAGCGGAGCTGCTGGAAATACCACCGCAAGTGATACGGGAGAGCTGTGATGCTTGAGTCAATATTGGTATTACCAAGGGTAGTGAAACGCATCATCGCCCTGTTGTTTGACGCGGCTAGCATCTTGTTGCTCTATTGGTTTTGTTACTGGATCCGCTTGGGGGAGGAGGTTGAGATTCACTCGATCGCCCAATGGATGGTCGTTACCGCCGTTATCCTGCTGACTTTAGCCCTATTGATGCGCCTTGGCCTGTATAAAGTGGTGGTACGTTATGCGGGGGCCAGGATGGTATGGCTTTGCTTTATCGGTGCGGTGTTCTCAACGGCCGCCCTGATCCTTATCTCCTATTACAGTAAGTTGATGATGCCCAGAACCGTCCCCGTACTGTTTTTTCCCCTGATGCTAATCACCCTTGCGGGAGGGCGCAGCCTGATGCGTTTTCTGCTGACCCAGGGAGGCGAGCAAAAATACCCTGTACTCATCTATGGTGCCGGTGTTTCTGGTCGCCACCTGCATCTGTCTATGGGCCAGGGAGCCCAATATTATGTGGTAGCTTTTATCGATGATGACCATAAGCTTCACGGTGTTGAGATCCAGGGGTTAACTGTATATAGCCGTACAGAGATGGACAGCCTGGTTACCAGTCACAAGATTCATAAGGTTCTGCTGGCGCTTCCCAGTGCATCGAAAGCGCAGCGAAAAGCGATTATTGAGCGACTGGAGCATCTGGGATGTGAGGTGCTGTCGGTTCCAAGTACGGCGGAGTTGTTAAGTGGCAGTGCGGCCATCGATGAGCTCAAAGAGGTGAGTGTAGATGAGCTGCTGGGGCGGGATGCGGTGGCGCCGATTCCTGAGTTGTTATCGGCCAATATACAGGATAAAACCGTGATGGTGACCGGGGCCGCTGGCTCCATTGGATCTGAGTTATGTCGGCAGATCCTAAGATTAAAACCTGAGCGCTTGCTGCTGTTTGATCTCTCAGAGTTTGGTCTCTACAGCCTGGAAAAAGAGCTTGAGCAACTCAAAGCGCGTGAGCAGCTCGACGTACTGCTACTGCCGTTTCTTGGCTCGGTGCAAAACCAGAGCTATCTGCAAACCCTGATGCGGGAGTTCTCGGTTGATACGGTTTATCATGCCGCAGCCTACAAGCATGTCCCCCTGGTTGAGTACAACCTTATTGAGGGGATCCGCAACAATGTCTTTGGCACTCAAAGCTGCGCTCTCGCTGCGCTACAGGCCGGGGTTAAACGTTTTGTATTGATCTCATCGGATAAGGCGGTCCGGCCCACTAATTTCATGGGTGTAACCAAGCGCCTGGCTGAACTGGTTTTGCAAAACCTGGCAGTGACAAAACCTAAGACCTGTTTTTGCATGGTGCGCTTTGGCAATGTGCTGGACTCTTCGGGCTCGGTGGTTCCTCTTTTTCGGCGGCAGATCGATGAAGGAGGCCCTGTTACCGTGACACACCCTGAGATTATCCGTTACTTCATGACCATTCCGGAGGCCTCGCAGTTGGTGATCCAGGCCGGAGCCATGGGGAGAGGAGGAGAGCTCTTTGTGTTGGATATGGGGCGTGCGGTTAAGATTCTGGATTTAGCTAAGCGGATGATCCACTTAAGTGGTTTGCAGGTACGTGATGGTGAGCACCCTCAGGGAGACATTGAGATCCAGTTTACCGGACTACGCCCGGGGGAGAAGCTTTATGAGGAGCTTCTGATCGGGCGCTCAGTCTGTGGGACTCGGCATCCCAAGATCATGAGTGCTCAGGAGCAGAAGATGGGGGATCAAGAGCTTCTGAAGCTTTTATCTGAGCTGGACAGAGCCTGTGAATCCCTTGATCACCAGAGAATTCGTGAACTATTACTCAGTGCTCCGACAGGCTTTGAGCCCAGCGATGAGCTTTGTGATCTGCTGTGGCGTTTACGCCAGGATAGCAAGCAGCAGGGACAGGTTGTTTCTCTGCCATCCCGGGATAAAAATTAAAGTCATTCATCTTACCGGGAGTGTTTTATACGGCTTCTTCTTGATCATCTTCCCTGGTTCAGTATCCTGCTTCCACAAAGCAGCCCTACAATCGTCTCCTTGCCTAATAAATCCAGCCCGAAAAGACCGGGAGCATGGAATTTCGAGTAAGGGGCTTTGCTCTTTCAACCATTGGGGAAGCTCATAGTGAACATATCATCACAATCAAACCAGCAAGGTTTTCTGTTAACCCGCCATAGCTGGGATCGTGATGGCAAAGCCGAGCTTGTACTGTGGGTGAAGACCGATCAGGGGCCTGCCCGGTTAACCATCAAGGGGCAGGAGCCTCTGTTTTTTATCCGGGCGAGCGATCTGGATACAGTTGCCCGGTTATTTCGCCAGCAAAACTGGCAGGGGAGATTCAGAAGGCTCACTCTCAAGACTTTCGATGATGAGCCGGTTGTCGGCTGCTACTTTCCATCTATAGCTCTCTTTTATCAGGCGCGGGATCTGCTTGATGCCAACGCAATTGAGCATCTTGAGGCCGACATTCATCTCAGTGAGCGCTTTTTGATGGAGCGCTTTATCACATCTGCGGTCTCTTTTGAGGGGTTTTGTCAGCAGCGAACTGGCTATCTTGAGGTATCTGAGCCTCGTTGCACAGCCAGCGATTACCGTCCAAATCTTTCCTGGGTTTCTCTGGATATCGAGTGTTCTATGTCCGGGGAGCTCTACTCTATCGGTTTATTCAGTGAACTAGACCAGCGAGTGCTGATGATTGGCTCGGCTCAAGAGAGCTGTGATGGCTGCCATATTCAGTGGGTCGCTGATGAGAAAGAGTTGCTGCTCGCCTTGCTCGCTTGGTTCGAGCGCTATGATCCTGATCTGGTGTTAGGCTGGAACGTCATTAACTTTGACTTCAAGCTGTTGGTGGAGCGTGCGGCTCTGCATCGGGTGGCATTGTGTCTTGGACGAGGCGGGGCAAGGGTTAGCTGGAGGGCGTTTCGCGGCGAACCCGGAACAGGCGCCATCAGTATGCCCGGACGTGTGGTGCTCGATGGGATTGCAACACTTAAGAGCGCAACCTGGAGTTTTGCCTGCTTTAGCTTGGAGAGTGTTGCCCAGGAGCTTTTAGGGCGCGGCAAGGATATTGAGGATGTGGCCAATCGTGGCCAGAAAATAACCGATCTTTTCAATCAGGATAAAATCGCTCTGGCACGCTATAACCTTGAGGATTGTCGACTGGTCTGGGAGATCTTTGAGCACTGTGAGCTTATCGATTTTGCCATTGAGCGTGCGTCACTGACCGGGCTGGAAATGGACCGGGCTGGTGGCTCGGTGGCGGCGTTTAGTAACCTATATCTTCCGAGACTCCATCGGGGGGCTACGTTGCCCCAAACCTGCCTGAAGGGGGAGGGCTGGCAAGTCCCGGCGGCTATGTGATGAACTCTCAGCCCGGCTTATATCGCCACGTGCTGGTGCTGGATTTTAAGAGCCTCTATCCCAGTATCATCCGCACCTTTCAGATCGATCCCATGGGATTGATCGAGGGGTTAAAGCACCCCGAAGATGCCATTGAGGGCTATCGGGGAGCGCTGTTTTCCAGAGAGCGTCACTATCTCCCGGGACTTATCGAGACCCTGTGGGCTGCGCGAGACAGGGCAAAAGCAGACAAGAATAAGGCCCTGTCTCAGGCGATAAAAATCATCATGAACTCTTTTTATGGGGTTCTGGGCTCGGGAGGCTGTCGCTTCTATGATCCAAGGCTTGCCTCTTCGATTACCCTGCGGGGCCACTGGATCATGCAAACCACCCGGGAGTGGATCGAGCAGCAGGGATATCAGGTGATCTACGGGGACACCGACTCGCTGTTCGTCTTGATTGATAAGGACCAGGGAGATCAAGCCGATAGCATTGGCTCAGAGCTTGCTCAGTGGATCAACCAAAGCTGGCAGCAAAAGCTTAAAACCGAGTTTGCTCTGAGCTCCTGCCTGGAGCTCGAATATGAGACCCACTATCAGCGTTTTCTGATGCCGACCATCCGCGGCACGGATAAGGGCAGCAAGAAACGCTATGCCGGAGTTGTTCTCAACCAGGGAAAAGAGCAGCTGGTGTTTAAAGGGCTTGAGACGGTGCGTAC
This sequence comes from Dongshaea marina, assembly GCF_003072645.1. NCBI lineage: Bacteria > Pseudomonadati > Pseudomonadota > Gammaproteobacteria > Aeromonadales > Aeromonadaceae > Dongshaea > Dongshaea marina. Next base: position 3,376,867 of record NZ_CP028897.1, on the reverse strand, counting down.
CGACTGGACCGAGTTGGCGAAGGTATTTCAGAGCCGGTTGTATGAGCTGATATTCTTTGATCAGGATCCGGGGGCCTATGTTCAGCAGATGGTACAGAAGACCCGGGATGGGGAGCTGGATGAACTGCTGGTGTATCACAAGCGATTACGCCAGCCCCTGGCCGAATATCAAAAGAGCACGCCACCCCATGTGAAAGCGGCGCGGCTGGCCGATGAGGAGAACGCCAAAAGGGGATTACCCCTGCGTTATCAGCGCAAGGGGAGTATCGCTTATGTGATCACCCTCAGCGGCCCTGAGCCTGTGGAGTATCAACATTCACCGCTCGACTATCAGCACTATATCGAGAAGCAACTCCAGCCAATTGCCGATGCGATTCTCCCCTTCATTGGTCAGGACTTTGAGCGTCTGACAGGCCAGCAGTTGGATCTGTTTTAAACTCAGTGGTTAACTTAAACAGAGGAGCTCAACTTAAGTTGTGCCCCTTGCGTTGTTAATGGATCGCGTTCTCAGAACTAATCCAAAAGCAATGCTGCCTGATTCTTTGAAATAAAGCCGCTTTCTACCCAGAACTGGTAGTAGGTCTCTAACAGAGCCTCTATATCAAATGTTAGATTCGATTGCTCTACAAAATCTCGTTCAACTTCGACCTCTTGGTGCTGTTGAGGCTCAAGATAGAAAGACTTGAAGGGATAAAGGGCATTATCGTCACAGACCTTTGGAACCCAGTGTTTAGCCCACTCATTGGGGCAGACAAATTTCAGTGGATGTCCTTTTTTGCTGAAGTATTCAAGCTTTTCTCGCCAGCCTATAAACCCAAGATTACTAAGGTTGACAATTTCATTTGGATGCCTGAATTGCAGAGCACTCTGAACCAAAAGTGATGCCAACAAATCAGCGGGACTGATATCCAGGTTGTGTTCTGTCCAGTCCGGAGCAGTTCCCATCTGCAAGCAGCCCTTGATTAGATTCAGGATATGATTGATCTCTGCATTTGAGGCTCCATGGCGGGTACAGCCTGTGATATTACCCATTCGGAACGTGGTGCCGTACAAGCCTCTTTCGAAAGCTTGCTCCATCAGCCGTTCACAAACCCACTTGGATTGGACATAGCCATTTTGCAGATAGCCATTTTCCTCATTGGGGTTTTGGGCAACGGTTTTTTCCTGGATCCCTGAGTCTCCCATAGGTGCGGATGCGATGCTGGATACGTAGAACATCTGTTTTGCTTTACCTTGCTGGCATAGCTCCAGCATGTCCAGAGTACTTAAGACATTAGCACTACGCAGGGTCTCATAACTATGAAGGTGGTTAACCCAGGCACCACAGTGGATAATGCCATCGAGATCGTTACTCAGCTCATCCCAGGTGAGTTGCTCCAGCCCTAGCTTGGGCTTATTCAGATCTCCACATAGCACTTTAAGCCGGGTCGGATCGATCTTAAGCCTGTACTTCTCACATGTTTGCTGCAACTTATGAATTGCAGAATCACTATCATTGCCTCGTACCAGGCAATAAACGGTGGTATCTGGTTGAAATCTCAGCAGTTCATATAGAAGGTGGGCACCAAGGAATCCTGTTGCTCCGGTCAGCAGAACATTTTTTAGCTTGACCGAGGGGCTGGAGATAAATGGTTTATTTAGGTTGAGCCATTGATCCTTTTCAAACAGGGCCTGCACCTCAAGATCATTCTGATGTACCTCACCATCGAGAACCCGGGCTAATTCACTAAGACGGGGTGCTTTAAATACGTCACCGACTTCCAGTTTTTTACCGGATCTCTCTTGAATTTTTTGCAGCATTTTGATCACCAGTAGGGAGTGTCCGCCAATCTCAAAGAAATGATCTTCGACGCTAATCTCGTTGAGGTCGGGGAGTAGCTCCTTCCAGATATCGACTAGCTTGGCTTCGGCCAGGTTTCTTGGTGCAATCACTTCCTGAGTAGTGATGCTGTGCATAGGCTCGGGTAACTGACGCTTATCAACTTTCCCGTTGCTGGTAAGCGGGAAGCTTTCCATCACCACGAGATGGGATGGAATCATATATGCGGGAACCTGTGAGCGGAACTCTTCGAGGATCTTACTTTGAGGTGCAGAGCTTACACAGTAGGCTATCAATTGTTTTTGACCCTGATGGGGACGGGCAATAACCACAGCTTGCTCCACACTCTCAAGCTGAGTGAGGCGGGACTCGACTTCACCAAGCTCCAGTCGAAAACCACGAATTTTTACCTGGTTGTCGACACGACCTATGAATTCAAGGGTTCCATTCTCCAGCCAGCGAACCCGATCACCTGTTTTATACATGATCTCGGTGGCAGGAGTTTCGTTACGAACTCTCGGGTCAGTATAAAATGGATTGGAAACAAAGGCTTCTGCAGTTTTTTCTGGCTTATTCAGATAGCCTTCAGCGAGTCCATAGCCACTGGTATAAAGCTCTCCAGCCTCACCTATAGCAACAGGGTGCAGCTGTTTATTAAGTACATAACATGTGGTATTAGATACGGGACGGCCGATGGGGATTGATTTGCGTTGACAATCATCTTCAGTGATTAGATGCATGGTTGTGATAACTGCATTCTCAGTTGGTCCGTAAGCGTTCCAAATCTTTTTAGGTGGATTATCAGCTCTTAATACACAGAGGATACTCTTTGAGCTGAGGGCATCTCCACCCACCAGAAGATTAGTAACTGTGCCAAATGCGTTAGGATTTTCAGCTGCAAGTTGATTAAATAAGGCGACGGTCAGCAAGGTGTCGGTGACCTTATATCGTGTCAGTGCCAACTGCAGAGCTTGGCTATCGATAACGGTTTCGTAAGGAAGGATGACTAATTTAGCGCCATTAAGAAGAGCGCTCCAGATCTCATAAACAGACGCATCGAAAGCAGAATTGCCCACCTGAGAGACAACAGAGCTTCTAGTAACTTGAACATGGTTGGTATTCAGAACAAGACGATTAATTCCGGTTTTCGTAACCCGAACCCCTTTAGGCTGCCCGGTTGATCCTGAAGTGTACATAATGTATGCAATGGCGTTTTCTGTGATATCAGATAGCGGGAATTTATCCAGCTGTGCCTTGAAGTCTATGTCATCCAAATATAGTTCCGGGCAGATTGTTTGGCGATTTTTTTGAGCCCTTTCGGTAATCAGTAACAAAGCTGAGCTGTCTTTGAGTACATAGCTTAGCCTTTTATCTGGATGAGTCGGATCGAGTGGAACGTAGCTTGCGCCAACTTTTAGGATACCTAGGATCAAAATTACCATCATATCGCTACGCTCAATAGAGAGTGCAATATTTTGCTGCTTCAGTTTATTTTTTCCAAATGTTTTTTGCAGATGGTATGCAACATTATCAGAGAGTCGATCGAGCTGTTGATAGGTTAGCTCTCGATCTCTAAAGATAGTTGCTATAGCTTTAGGATATAGTGTTACTTGTTTTTGGAAGATTACAACTGGGTCACAAATAGTTAAGTGCTGTGAGGTGTTGTTTAATTTCACTAGATGATTCATATGGATGTTGCCTGATAAAAATCAATTCGATACAAATAGTCTCAATCGGGTAATGAAAAACTATTCAGTTGGCGAATAAGCTAAGATTAAAGCTCCCGAATAGGCAGAGCATGGATAAACAGAGAATTAAATAGCTCATTTAAATCATGTCTCCATATGGAGCATGGGATATTAAATATAATAAAAATTAATATATTAAAGTCATTCATAACTCAGAGTGATTTCAACATATAATAATGTCCTGACTTTACTGTCCTCCCTCTCTGGCTATACGCCTTCAAGGAGATTGCTCTCAGCTAAATAGCTGAGCCTAATACTGCTACATCTATCGAAATGCACCAGCAGACCCACAGTGAATCCATTTCTTATCCACGAGAATCCCTGCTTTGCGTGCGCTGCTTTGAGAGCAACTTACCCATGGAAGTTCAACCGCATCATCCCTGACACAAAGAGTCTGCCTGAGAAAACCTCAGCAACAGCTCCAAGTGATCTGCTATTTGGAGGAGTTATTTAGCCTAACCAAACTATAAAGTTCTATTGGAGAAATTACTCATAACTGACTTGGATTTTCAGTGCGTTAGTGAAGAATAGATCCAGACATCAACAACAGACAACAAGCCTTACCGAAAATCAATAAAAAACAGTCTTTCCGATAGGTGTAAACAACAAGCAAGTCCAATTTTTTGTTATTTATAGCAGAGGTTCTGAAGTGGAGCGGATTATACTTAAGGATAAAGTTAGATCAAGAAATTAATTCATATAGATTATCGGCTGAAAATGGTTATATTTTTGTCCTTGCTTTTAATTTAACAATTAACGACCATTTTAATAATGGTCGTGCTTTTTGTTTTTTGATTGCTGGATTGTGCTAGAGTGTCGGTTTTTTATATAAGTAATGTGCGACTACTATCTAAATTGCGTTTCGTGATAAACAGGGTGGTACTTTATCAATCACCTCAAATGCCTAATGATTGTTGTGAGTTGTTAGGTTAATGTATTTAAATATCGAGTTGGTATTGATTTTCATCCATCGATTTATTAACTACTCACAAACTCTTATGAGTCCTTTATTTAGAGGATAGGCATTTAGGCTCATTTGAGTGCTTATGAAATCCCTTAAGAAAATCTTCATCCCTCTCGGATGGGAATAAGATAATAGCCAAAGTCTTTGTGATTACTACTCGGATTAGCTGAGACAAATCTGATCCTTGGGGTTATGTTTTTCCAGGGAGACGGCTCATATTTTAGATGCGCTGGTTTCAATATCGACAGCCTTCTGCAACAGGGGTCACTCAAAGCAGGGAAACGAGGGGCAGGATAGCAAACTGGGAGCGATTCGGGCTTACAGGCTATTCCCATGATGGCTGAGATACCACCTTTATTGGGGATATCAAAGGTACATATTCTTCAGGTTAGGAGATGTGACTGGGCCGATAGGTAATGTAGCCAACCAAAATAGCTCATGAATGATTACCACCTATGTGCCCACAGGGTTTGGGCAAGCTGGGCCGTCAGGATCTGCTCACGCAAGATGGTCAGGGGAGGGGCCGGGATCAGCAATATCCCGATCAGCAGGTAAAGGCCGACATACAACAGCCAGCTATCACGACTCATCAGTTTGCAGGCGCTCAGAAATGAGCTTTTAAGCCGTCCACCCGAGAGATCGACACTATAGATCTCATCAAGCAGCAGGTGCACCAGAAATCCTCCACTGACAAAGAGTCCCGCCAGCCAGGCATTGGGCGCACTGTAACGCAGCAGGTGCCAGGAGACGCTGGCGGTCACCAGACCACAGATCACTCCCATCGGCAGAGAGTGAAAGATCCCGCGATGCCGGGTTGCCTTGGTAAAGAGATAAAAGATGATATAGCGGGCGATGACAAAGAAGCAGGCCCCGGCGCCGATCCCAGGCACAATCCCATAGTCCCGGCCGACCAGCATCATGGTGGCGGTGGCCCCGATAATGGAGAGCAGGTTGAAGATCACCCGGATCGAGGTCGAGTGATCTGAATCCACATCCGGCAGCAGGCCGCCAATCGAGCCAAACAGGATGAGTGGCATGGTGAACTGGGAATGGATAATCCCTGCGGTATGCAGGGCGGCGGCAGCAATCGCGCTGCAACCGATAGCAACGCTGGCATGGGTATGAAAATTTGCCATGAAGAGGAGCTCTCACAGGGGCCTGAGTAACTTAGGGCTCAGAAGGAGCCAATTTCGCGCTACTGTGACAAAAGGAAGACTCAAATGCAATACGCTATGAGCTCATCTACTCTCGATCCCGGACTGAATTCTTCGCCAATCGGGATTTTTTGGTGTCAAATGACGAGAAAGGATTGCATTTACCCACCTATCTTTAGCAAAATCACTGCCTTTGCTGGAAAGCACTAGTCAAAATTTGTACAATTCGGCGCTGTTTAGCGATGTATGGCTGTCAAAAGTTGGGGCAACAATGAGTGAAACTAAAATCAATCTGCTAGATCTTGATCGGAATGGGATGCGTCAGCTGATGGCTGATCTGGGTGAGAAACCCTTTCGTGCCGATCAGTTAATGAAGTGGATCTACCATTTTGGTTGTGACAACTTCGACGAAATGACCAACATCAATAAGGTGCTGCGTGCCAAGTTGCAGCAGCGCTGCGAGATCCGTGCGCCTGAGATCGCCCGTGAGCAGCGCTCCAGTGACGGCACCATCAAGTGGGCCCTGCAGGTTGGCGATCAGGAAGTTGAGACTGTTTATATCCCGGATGAAGACCGCGCGACCCTGTGTGTCTCCTCTCAGGTCGGCTGTGCCCTTGAGTGTCATTTCTGCTCTACGGCTCAGCAGGGTTTTAACCGTAACCTACGGGTTTCTGAGATCATCGGTCAGGTATGGCGGGCGTCCAAGTCGATTGGCTTTAAGGGCGAGACCGGCCAGCGCCCCATCACCAATGTGGTGATGATGGGGATGGGAGAGCCGTTGCTGAACCTTAATAATGTGGTGCCGGCAATGGGGCTGATGCTGGATGATTATGGCTTTGGGCTCTCCAAACGTCGGGTAACTCTGTCTACATCCGGAGTGGTACCCGCCCTGGATAAGCTGGGCGATCAGATTGATGTTGCGCTGGCGGTTTCGCTGCATGCTCCCAATGATAAGCTTCGCAGCGAGATCATGCCGATCAACGATAAGTACAACATTCGGGAGCTGCTGGATGGCATTCACCGCTATGTTCAGAAGTCCAATGCCAACCAGGGCAAGGTCACTATCGAATATGTATTGCTCGATCACATCAATGATGATATGGATGATGCCCGCGAGTTGGCGCGTCTGTTGAAGAACACCCCCTGTAAGATTAACCTCATTCCCTTTAATCCCTACCCGGGCAGCCCTTTTGGTAAGCCCAGTAACAGCCGGGTCGACCGCTTCAGCAAGGTATTGATGGAGTATGGCTACACCGTCATAGTGCGCAAGACCCGTGGCGATGATATTGATGCCGCCTGTGGACAGCTGGTTGGTGACGTAATCGACAGAACCAAGCGAGTCATCAAAAAACGGATGCAGAACGAAGCGATTTCCGTCAAAATCTGTGAATCCTAATTTAATCTGATGGCTAGGGAATGGAAAGAGGATTACAACTCCTGAGCATAGGGATGGTAGCGCTTCTGCTGGCGGGCTGTGTTCAGGAGACGACCTATGTCGATAATAAGCAGACTCATACGGTTCAGACCTTTGAGCCGAAGAATGCGGCCAAGAATCGCCTGGATCTCGGGCTGCAGTATCTGCAGCAGGGAGATGCAGTTCAGGCGAAATACAATCTTGAGAAGGCTCTGAGCTATGATCCTCGTAATCCGATGATCTATGCCGCCATCGCTTATTTCCACCAAAGCGTCGGAGAGATGTCACAGGCTGACGCCTCTTATCAAAAAGCCCTTGGCATGGCGCCCAACAATCCTGATATCCTTAACAACTACGGGACCTTCCTTTGCTCCGAGAAACACTATGCTAAAGCGCAGAAGATGTTTTTGCGAGCGGTGGCGGTGCCTGGCTACATCAAGGTTGCCAGCACCTACGAAAATGCTGCCGTTTGTGCTCAGAGTGCGGGAGATACCCCACAAGCGAAAGATTATTACAGACGTGCACTTGGATATGAGCCATCAAACCCCACGATTTTGTTGGGACTGGCCGATATCTCATTGCAGCAAAAGGATCTGGCTTCGGCCCGGGGCTACCTGGCACGCTATGGTAAAGACAACTTAGCCACTGCCGATAGCTTATGGCTGTGGGTGAAGCTGGAAGAGGCGGATGACCATCCGGCGGGAGTCCATAAGTATGGTGCCGAGCTGATGCGTAAATATCCTCAATCGATTCAAGCTAAAAAGTACATTGCGAATGAGTATTAAGAGCGAACATCCTGAACAGATCCAAGAAACCGAGGCCGACATTGGCGAGCAACTCGCGATCAGTCCCGGACGCTTGCTGCGCGAGGCACGCGAGCAACAGATGATGAGCCAGGAACAGGTTGCCTCACGGTTGAACCTGCGGCTCACTTTGGTCCAGGATATTGAGCAGGATCATTTTCCTGCGCATATGGCCGAGACCTTTATCCGTGGCTATCTGAGATCCTACTGTAAGCTGCTTGGAATTGAGGAGGCACAGGTTCTGGCTTCCTATGAGCAGCTGGGAACCGGGAAGGCTCAAACCGGGATGCACAGCTTCTCTAAACGCACCCACAAAGAGGCGAGTGACTCACGGCTCAAGTGGGTGACCCGATTGATCATCCTGGTGCTGATCATTTTGCTGATCGCCTGGTGGTGGCAGGAGTCGATGACAAAAAGTAGTGTGGAGCCTGTTCCACAGCCAGCAACAGCTACCCAGAGCGCAACAACTCCGGCGCAGCCAGCCTCAGAGCCGGCCGTATCCCCTGCGGGATCCCAGGAGCAGAGCCCGGCCAGTGTGGACACTCATTCAACACCATCAGTGGCAGATGAATCCTCTTCGACCCATGTATCTCCCACAGAGACCTCAACTGCGGCAACCGAGTCAGCTGCCGCAGAGACACAAAACCAGCAGCAAGGATTAGTGTTAAGCTTTCGTGGCGACTGTTGGGTGAAGGTCACCGATGGCACAGGCAAACAGCTGGTGGTCGGGATCAAAAAACAGGGGGATACCCTGGAGCTGGAAGGACAGCCGCCATTCCACCTGATCCTTGGGGCACCTCAGCTGGTAGACGTGAGTTATCAGGGTAAACACGTGAGTCTCGATGCATTTAAAAACAGTATTGCAAAACTAATTGTTCCGGAGCAGCAGTAATATGGCCCATCATCAATCACCGATTAAGCGCCGTCAGTCTAAGAAGATCTGGGTCGGAGATGTTCCTGTTGGAGGCGATGCACCGATTTCGGTACAGAGCATGACCAATACCCGTACCGTGGATGTGGAAGCGACTGTGGCGCAAATCCGCTCTTTGGAGAAGGTCGGGGCGGATATTGTCCGGGTTTCGGTACCCACTATGGAAGCGGCCGAGGCGTTTCGTCAGATCAAGCAACAGGTCAAGGTCCCTCTGGTGGCGGATATCCACTTTGACTACCGGATCGCCCTCAAGGTTGCCGAATATGGCGTGGATTGCCTGCGGATCAACCCGGGAAATATTGGCAAAGAAGATCGGGTGCGTGCCGTGGTTGATTGTGCGCGGGATAAGAATATTCCGATCCGGATCGGGGTCAATGGCGGCTCCTTGGAAAAAGAGTTGATGCAGAAATATCACGAGCCAACTCCCGAGGCCCTCGTTGAGTCTGCGATGCGCCATGTTGAGATTTTAGACCGGCTTAATTTTGATAACTTCAAGATCAGCGTCAAGGCATCGGATGTGTTTATGGCGGTCGGAGCCTATCGTCAACTGGCAACCCAGATTGAGCAACCCCTGCACCTGGGGATCACTGAGGCGGGAGGCTTTCGCTCCGGCGCGGTGAAATCAGCGGTGGGTTTGGGAATGCTGCTTGCTGAAGGGATCGGTGATACCCTGCGTGTCTCCCTGGCCGCGGACCCGGTGGAGGAGATCAAGGTTGGTTTTGATATCCTCAAGTCATTAGGCATTCGTAGCCGCGGCATTAACTTTATCGCCTGCCCAAGTTGTTCGCGTCAGGAGTTTGATGTGATCAACACGGTCAACGCCCTTGAGGAGCGTTTGGAGGATATTATCACTCCCATGGATGTCAGTATCGTCGGCTGTGTGGTCAATGGTCCCGGAGAGGCCTTGGCTTCTGACATAGGTCTGGCGGGAGCAAACGGTGGCAGTGCACTGTATGAAAATGGCGAGCGCCGCGAACGATTAGCCAATGATACCCTGGTCGATACCCTGGAGCGGCGGATCCGTGCCCGCGCCGAGGCGATCAAGGTCTGTAAGGCATGATGACACCCTCCCTCCTGTGATGGAATCAAGTCCTACCTCAATAAGTCTTCCGGATCAGTTGAAGCTCCCTAAGGGGAGTATTCATCTGGTCGATGGTGAAGTCATCTCATCCGATGGCGTCAAGCTCATCGCCCTTGGCGGCAGTGAGCTGGCACTACTCAGGCTGCTGCTTGAGGCTGATGGGGAGGTAGTAGAGCGCGCGGTCATCTTTGAAGCTGTGTGGCGGGATCGAGTCGTCACCGATAACTCGTTGCATGTTGCGATCAACAAGTTGCGTAAGGCCCTGGCCGCGATTGGTGATGATGCGAGTCGAATTATTACGGTGAAAGGGGTTGGCTATCGACTCTATATAGAGCCAGACGTTGTAGAGCCCCCCACTGTGAGCCTTCTCCTGAGCCAGTTCAGAGCTCGACCGTTGCTGAAATAAGCTCAATCTCATCGATGGCCTGGGTTAAGCTGAGTCTGCTCATAGGCATCCCCCTGCTGGTGTTGTGCCTGTACCTCTGGTTACTGGTGCAAACCCACAAGGTGGATTGTAAGACCATAGGCCCGCAGACCCTTTGTTGGGAGGGGATGAGTCAGAGTCAGGCAGAGCACTACTTCCAGCAGCAGCTTAAAGCGAATCCCAACTTTGCCAAGCATGATCTTTTTCTTTTTAAACGCTCCGGGAAGTTGATTGTCCGTGAAACTCCTTAAGATTAACTCCTGGCTGAAGTCTCGGCGTCTGTGGCTGGCAATGGCGCTGGTTACCCTGATCCTACTGTTGCCACTGCTCTACTTTGTGGTGGATAGCCAGGGCTGTGATTTTTCGGTGAAGCTCAGAGCGAAGCAGATCCCACTCGATCCCACAAATACGTTTTCCATGCAGTGCCGTGGCGGGTTTGCCAAGGTGAGTAATGCCTTTGAGTACAAGGATCAGATCTATCACTGGCAGGCTAAAGGGCTCTATCTGAAGGTTTTCCATACCATTTTTCTATTTGCCTATGATAACCAGATCAAGGCCAGCGACAGGGATGGTGTGCTCTCCTATACCATTTCTGAGCTGAATACGGCGAAGCACACCTATGGTGTTCATCACTTTGGACGTATCGATTATCACCGGGGCCCAAAGCATGTGACTGTGCTGATCAGCTCCGACGGCCAGCATCTTTTCACCACCCTTGATTCTTCTACTAAATTCGGTCGGTTTGACTGACCAGTGGTCAACAGCTTTGTGCCAACGGTAATGTGCTGCCGGCACCCCGGCAATAATGTAGCGAAGCTGCAAAAAGGCTATCCGCAGGATAACAAATATCAGCCGAGTGACGGCAGATCAGGGGGAGTGCACGCTTACGGTGATGAGCGGCACTCTCAGGGCCGCTATTACTGACATTTACAGCTCTCAAGCCCGACGCTTCCGTAATCGCCGGTGGATGAGGTGCTTTCTCCCGGACCCGAGGTTGCCATCTTGTAGAGCTTGAGTCGGCACTGCTTGCCCTCTTTCTCAAACCCGAAGTAGCTGGTGATCTCTTTACCATCACGGCCATAGGTTTTTTGCAGTGTCCCTTGGTTGAACAGGATTTCGGGATCGGAAGGGCTTACCTGATAGTGGAGTCCCTTTTTCTCAGAGAAAAGTTTGAGGGCCTGGATCAGCTCAGCCGAGCACTGAGGGTTTTTTGAAGCCTGGGTGAGTTTACCGCCGGGGGTACATCCAAAGAGCAGAGTAAAGCCTGCCGCGATCAACATGAGGTTGCAAATTGCCTTTTGCATCTATGAGTCCCTGTTGTTGCTCTGGGGGGAGTATCTCATAGAGGGTAAGCTGAATTTATGTTAAAGAAAAGAGCCACAGTTGTTGCTACGGCTTTTCATGACGCAATCTGCATAAATAAACGTGATAATCCTCACATCTGCTTTTTTATTATCGATAAATGAATTTTCTTTCAATGATGCCGCGTGAGACATTGGCCATTATTCTTGTGAGACATTAGCTATATCTGGGGTGGGAGATTAATTTATAATCGCGATTGATATCTCGCTCAGTTCAATACAAGTTAATGATAAATAGTGATTTATTTCCTGAGGTTATATCTTACTAAATATTTTAATCAGATAGTTGCTTGTTTGAATTGGTCAACCCCTTATAGTTGTAGGGGAAGGATGGATGGCGGGACAGGATGACTCGCAACCAGGAAGGTTAAGGACGGTGACAGGATGTCACAGGGAGCTCTCCAGGAAGGAGATAAAGGACACCTCCAGGAAGGAGATGGGTCACGAAGCGGAATTCGTGAACAGGGATAGTACCAAGGACGCGCTAAAGGACTGGTAAGAGGAAATCTTAGGGATAGGATGAGTCAGGGACTTGCAGGGAGCAAGAGCGTTCAGGGACAGAGCAATAGGGACCAAAGGGGCGACGTAAGTCGCCCCTTTTCTTTATCTGAGATAGGGTAATAGGCTGTGGAGCAGCGGATACCAGAGTGCGGCCAGGAGTCCGATTGTCAGGAACGGACGGTTGAGGTTAGCCCATCGGTAGTTCTTGTGAGCGATGCTCTGCCAGGCATGATTTACCGCCGAGAACAGGATAAAGAATGCAAATGCCGAAACAATCGCGATTTCGGCTCCCGTCCCCAGATCTGCAAAATAGACCAGCAGAGCAATAGCTGCATAGGAGAGCAGGGCGATCGCCGACTGCCTCTGGTAGTTACTGCCCTGCTCAAACCCTTTCTCTTTAGCCGCAAGCTTTGGAAACAGTAACCCTTCGACCCCGGAGATTCCGGCGATCGAGACCAGTAGCCAGGGGCTGATGATGTGGAGCACCGCCTGGGCGGGTGCCGGGGAATCCATCCCCAGTCGGTAGGCGAAATAGATGCCGAGGCAGGCACCAGCAATTCGCACTGTTTCGATGAGTTTGATCAGCATTGGGCCTACTCCCGATTTTCTTTATTTCTCCATATTTAACATGCTACAGGTTTGGGCTTGATGTCGAGACCACAGGTTTATTTTCGGGCCTTACTCGCTGTAGCCAAAGGATCAGTAGCACCACGGGGACGCCGATCATCGCTGTGCCATGAAAAAACGAGGCGTAGCCAAAATGATCCACGTAGACCCCTGAAAACCCTGCCAGAAATTTAGGAAACAGCACCATCACCGAGCTGAACAGCGCATACTGGGTCGCGGAGAAGGCGACCGAGGTGAGCGAAGAGAGATAGGTGATGAATGCGGCCGTGGCTAATCCCTGGCTAAGGTTATCCAAAGAGATCACCAGGGTCAGTACGGGGACACTCGGGCCCAGATGGGAGAGCCAGGCATACAGCAGGTTGGTTGCCGCGGTCAGGATCGCTCCGGCCAGCAAAATCCTCAGGGTGCCAAGCTTGTTAATAAGGATCCCACCGATGCCGGCCCCCACCAGGATCATGATCACCCCGTAAACCTTGGTTACGGTTGCGATCTGCTCCTTGGTAAAGCCCATATCCACATAGAAGGGGTAGGCCATCACTCCCATCACGATATCGGAGATCCGGTAGGTTGAGATGAGGGCCAGGATCAGCAGCGCACTCCAGCCATAGCGGCGGAAAAAGTCGGCAAAGGGTTCATAGAGGGCTCCATGCAGCCAGGCGAGGGCCGTCGAGCTCACCCTGCCGTAGCCCTTCTCCAAGAGATCTTTACGAACCGATACCTCCTCCTGCTCAATCGCCCTCTCTTCGATCTTTGGCTCCCTGGCAATGAGAGTGGTGACGACACCGACCAGCATAAAGCCAGCCATACAGAAGTAGGCCACCTGCCAGCCGTGGAGGTTATAGCCGATATTGCTTCCGGCCCAGGCGGCAATCGCCAGGGCTCCGGCCCCGGCGAGGATCATCGCCAGTCGATACCCAGCCATATAGGCGGCAGCCATCGCCGCCTGGAGTTTTTCAGATCCGGACTCAATACGAAACGCATCGATCACTATATCCTGGGTCGCCGAGGAGAAGGAAACCAGCAGGGCACACAGGGCAAACCAGATCAGATGGGTGGTCGGATCGCTCAGGGCCATTCCGCACAGGGCAAGAATAATCATCAGCTGCGATAGCAGCATCCAGCCCCTGCGCCGTCCCAGTAACCGGGTCAGCAGGGGAAGATGCAGGCGATCCACCAGGGGAGACCAGACCCATTTAAACCCGTAAGCCAGCACCACCCAGCTGAAAAAACCGATCTCGGAACGACTCACCCCGGCTTCTCTGAGCCAGAAGGATAGGGTGCCAAACACCAGCAGGAGCGGTAGTCCCGAGGAGAAGCCGAGGGCGAACATAAAACGGACACGCCTGTCGAAGTAAACAAAGACAGCGCGTGTCCAGGAAGGAGATAATGACTTAATGGCTCTGATCCTTAAGCTTAAAAGTTCCCCATTTTGGAGGAGAACTCCTTGTACTTCAAGGCTTAAGGACGTGTCCCAACACAGTATGCGGGGCAGCTACCCTGGCCATTGAGAAACAGGGCACAGTTCCAAAGTTGTAAGCGAAGCCACTTGTCTTGCGATAGCTGGCCCTCATCCCATTGATGTAACTCATACAACAGGTGCCAGAAGACACGCTCCTGATCCGATTCGGGCTGCTTATCCTCGTCACAAAGTGGTGTCCACTCAGCCAGTGCACTCCAGGTAAAGTTGTGCAATTCGCGAAACGCGATTTCATGGGCAAGGAAGGCAAAGACGAAGCAGGCAAGCTGCTGGCTGTGATGCTCAATATAATCGTTGATTTTCATGATAAAACTCCTAAAGGCTCCAAATGATGAATCACCAAGGCCTGTAAAGACAAACAGAACACCAAAGGCCTGAGCGAGAAAACCAACGCACCCGCGCCCCGGGCTAAAGCCACAGGGAGTTGAAGTCCATTTCGATACAGCGCCTCGTTACCAAGGCTTGTGAAAACCGCTCAAACTGCGAGCGAGCAAAGATCCATTTTGCGTAGGTGTACTGATTTTCATGAAAAGTGGCCATCCTGACAGCCTCAAAAACCGGGAAACTGCACAGTTCGGCTCACCTCTCACCGACAAGTGTAGACGCTTTTTTTTAAGCTGCTTGTGCGATCGCTAACGTAACGCTTTCAGGATAGAGAATTTTTTATTTCCCGCGATATTTTGGCAGTTCCCGAAGAGTTTTTTGAGCTGAATATGATAGCCAAGATGGCGGTTTCCTATGACCCACAGCTCTCCCCCGCGAGCCAGGGCTTGGCGGGCATCGCGGAACATCTGACGGGCGATATGATCGGTGATCGTTTGCTGCTGATGGAAGGGGGGATTACATAAGACAATCGAAGCCTCTCCCTTGGCAAAATCATCAAGACAGTTATTGACGTGGAATTCACAACGATACAGATCCTGGGGACGGTTTTTTTCAATATTAAAGCGTGCCGAGGCAACCGCCAGCTTTGACTCATCCACAAAAATAACTTTTGCCTCGGGGTTTTTCTCTAACGCCATCAGGCCGACTACTCCATTGCCACAGCCTAGATCGATGATATCGCCCTGGCAGCCGGTTGGAAGGTGCGAGATAAAAAAGCGCGCCCCGATATCCAGCTGGTTGCGGGAAAAAACATTGGCATAGTTACTGATCTGATAGGAGCTCTTCTCAAGGGGCCACACCACAGGCGAGGGCAAGGGCAAAGGCTCTTTTTCAGCAATTTCACTGAAAATCAGCCGCGCCTTTTTCTTGGCCAGGGATGTATGGGTTGATCCTAAGTACTTTTCAAAGAGTTTCAGGGTCGAGGTGTGGATCTCTTTGGCCTTACCGGCGGCGATAATCCGGGTGCCCGCTGGCAGTTGCTGCTGCAAATTGGCAAGTTGCCACTCGAGAAGGGATTGGTTTTTAGGAACCTTTAACAACACCAGGGCAACCTCTTTAAGGGGGCTCAGCGGATCCTGCTGGGTTAACGACTCTGTGGGGAGTTGGTTTTCTGCAAGATTAGCCTGGGTTGCCCTGTCACTGATACAGGAGTCACTGACCTGGGTCACCGGGTGATTTTGTGCAATGAGAGAGCAGGTGAGGGCACCGAATTGATCATTGTAAACCAGCAGTGGTTGCCCCTGTTGTAACTCAAAACCGCTGAGCTCCTCCAGCAGATATTCATCGGCAGAGTCCCAGGCCTGCAGAGTCTCTTTGGAACGTTTGGGGTAGCGATACAGATCCAGCTCCAGGCTGGCGCAGAGGAATTGAGTTTTCATAACAAAGGATGCTTGGGTAAAATTGGTCGCTAGTTTACCCAAGATTGGCGCTTAAATCAGGCTAAAATAGGGATTGTGTCAATTGAAGCTCGGAGAATCATAATGTCTGTGCAGCAACAGATCGAACAAAAGTTAACTGAGGCCCTGTCACCCTCCCACCTGGAGGTGATCAATGAGAGCCATATGCATCGGGGACCTGCGGATGCCGAGAGTCACTTTAAGGTGATCATCGTCTCAGAAGCCTTTGCTGGTAAACGGCTACTGGCTCGGCATAAGCAGGTCAATCAGATCCTGGCCGATGAACTAGCCGGGATCATCCATGCCCTGGCGATGCACACCTATACCCAGGAGGAGTGGTTGCGTCAGGGGAGTGCACCCCGAACCCCCTCCTGTGTGGGATCTAAGTTTCAGTGATGCCTAAAGTGGCATACTTTTTGAGGATAACGCCAACGAATATTGGATGATGTGACTGGTTTCACATGGATGCTTTTGCGTGACCGGTGATATTATAAGATACTTTGGATTTAAGCGTTGGTCGCGGCTTGACTGGCACTAGCGTATTTAGCGGGAAAGGAGTCCCAATGGCTCATGTCGCCTCTCCTTCCCGTTTCCACGACATGGCAGTGGATAGGTGAGCATGATTACAATCAAAAAAGGGTTAAACCTTCCGATCTCGGGAGCGCCTGAGCAGGTGGTTCACGAAGGTCCGAAGATTTCAAAAGTGGCAGTGCTTGGCTCGGATTATATAGGGATGCGTCCTACGATGCGGGTCAGAGAGGGGGAGACTGTCCGGCAGGGGCAAGCCCTGTTTGAAGATAAACGAAATCCGGGAGTGATTTTTACTGCACCCGCTTCGGGAAAGGTATTGGAGATCAATCGCGGCGCACAGCGCGCGCTGTTATCCGTGGTGATCGAGGTGGATGAGTCTGATGATGGCTTAGAGTTTGATTCCTACACCCCTGCAGAGCTGGCCTCTCTTGATGAGAGCAAGGCTCGCTCGCAGATGCAAAGCTCTGGGATCTGGTCCGCTCTGAGAACCCGTCCCTACAGTAAAGTTCCAGCAATTGATGCAACCCCAAGGGCGATCTTTGTCACCGCGATGGATTCCAATCCGTTGGCGGCGGATGCCTCCCTCATTATCAAGGAGCATGGTGATGACTTTATCAACGGTATTGCGGTGTTAAGCCGACTGACCGAGGGCAAAGTCCATGTCTGTAAGGATGAACGAAGTCTGCCTCACAGCTCTCTGTCTAATGTTGAGGAGCATGTGTTCACCGGTCCCCACCCCAGTGGCCTGCCCGGGACCCATATCCACTTTATCGATCCGGTCAGCGCTCACAAGACCGCCTGGTATATCAATTATCAGGATGTGATCGCCCTGGGGCAGCTGTTTGTCACAGGAAAGCTCAATCCTGAGCGGATTATTTCGCTGGCTGGCCCTTGTGTGAATCAGCCAAGGCTGGTTCGGACTCGCCTTGGAGCATCGACTACAGAGCTCACCGCCGGAGAGCTGGCCGAGGGAGAGCTGCGAGTGATCTCCGGCTCGGTCCTGTGTGGCCGGCAGGCCAAAGAGGCCGAAGCTTACCTCGGGCGTTATCATCAACAGATCTCAGTCATCGCCGAAGATCGCGAACGAGAGCTGCTCGGCTGGATCGCTCCTGGCTCTAACCGATTCTCCCTAACCCGCTCGTTTTTTGGACATTTTTTCAAGGGGCGTAAATTTAATCTCACCTCCTCGACCCGGGGCAGTGTGCGCTCCATGGTGCCTATCGGCAGCTATGAGAAGGTGATGCCGCTGGATATTCTGCCAACCCTGTTGCTGCGGGACATGTTGTCCGGAGATACGGATGGTGCGCAGAGCCTGGGATGCCTGGAGCTGGATGAAGAGGATCTGGCACTGTGCACCTTTGTGTGTCCCTGCAAAATTGAATATGGACCTGTGTTGCGGGACTGTCTGACCAAGATTGAGCGAGAGGGGTGACGATGAGTTTAAAAAAGGTTTTGGATAAGCTCGAGCACCACTTCGAGCCGGGGGGCCGCTTTGAGCGCTTTTATGCGCTCTATGAAGCGGCGGCCACCATACTCTATACACCGGGAGAGGTCACCCGTGCCGACGCCCATGTGCGTGACAGCATGGATCTCAAGCGGACCATGATTATGGTTTGGCTCTCGGTCTTTCCGGCGATGATCTATGGCTGGTACAACATCGGCCACCAGGGAGTCATCGCCCTGGGTCAGATGTATCCGGATCCTGCGCAGCTTGCGAGCTTTATCAGCAGTCACTGGCACTACTCGCTGGCTCAGGCCCTGGGGGCTGAGATTGGCCCGGGAGCCGGCTGGGGAAGCATGGCGCTGATCGGTGCTATTTTCTTCCTCCCCATCTATATCACAGTGTTTGTGGTCGGTGGCTTCTGGGAAGTGTTGTTTGCCATCGTGCGTCGCCATGAGGTCAACGAGGGCTTCTTTGTGACCTCGATCCTGTTTGCCCTGATAGTTCCGCCCGAACTACCACTGTGGCAGGCGGCCCTTGGGATCACCTTCGGGTAGTGGTGGCCAAGGAGCTGTTTGGCGGAACCGGTAAGAACTTCCTCAATCCGGCATTGGCCGGGCGTGCCTTCCTGTTCTTCGCCTATCCGGCGCAGATCTCGGGTGCAACCGTGTGGACCGCGGTGGATGGCTTCTCCGGCGCTACAGCGCTCAGCCAGTGGCAGGAGGGAGGGCACAGCGCGCTGCTGCATACTGTGACTCAGCAGCCGATCAGCTGGTGGGATGCTTTCATCGGAAACATGCCAGGCTCCATGGGAGAGGTCTCAACCCTGCTGTTGATCCTGGGCGGACTGTTCCTTATCTACCAGGGAATCGCCTCCTGGCGCATCGTCCTGGGGGTGATGATCGGCATGATTGCCTGCTCAACCCTGTTTAATCTCATCGGCTCAGATACCAATAACATGTTTGCCATGCCCTGGTATTGGCACCTGGTGCTGGGGGCTTTGCCTTTGGAATGATGTATATGGCAACCGATCCGGTTTCGGCCTCCTTTACCGATGCCGGGAAGTGGTGGTATGGCGTACTCATCGGTGTGATGGTGGTGCTGATCCGGGTGGTCAATCCGGCATTCCCCGAGGGAATGATGCTGGCCATTTTGTTTGCCAACCTGTTTGCCCCGCTGTTTGATTATTTTGTCACCCAGCGCAATATCAAGCGGAGGATTGCCCGTGGCCAATAAGAAAAAAGAGACCGTCCTTCGAACTTTTGTGGTGATTGGCACCCTGTGCCTGGTGTGTGCCATCGTGGTCTCACTGTCCGCGGTTGGACTGCGCCCGCTGCAAAAAGAGAATAAGGCACTGGATAAGCAGATCAATATCCTGCAGGTTGCTGGTCTGAGCGTGGACAATGTGGCGCAATCTTATCAGCAACATATAGTGGCTAAACTGGTAGATCTCAACACAGGTGACTTTGTCTTCGGAGATGCCAGCACCTATAGTCAGACATCTGCGGCCAAGGATCCCAAGACCAGTATCAAGGTTCCCTCAGCTGAGGATGTTGCCAAGATAGGCCGGCGTGCCAACCTGGCACCCGTGTATCTGGCCCGGGATGATCAGGGCAAACTCAAGGCGATTATTCTGCCAATCCACGGCCAGGGGCTCTGGTCTACCATGTATGCCCTGCTAGCCCTCAAGCCCGATGGCAATACAGTGATGGGGCTTAACTATTACCAGCAGGAGGAGACTCCGGGGCTGGGTGCCGAGGTGGAAAATCCCGCCTGGAAGGCGCAGTGGGTGGGTAAGACCCTGTTTGATAGCAAGGGCGATCTGGTACTGCGGGTGATGAAAAACGCACCTAAGGGTTCGGCTCACGATATCGATGCTTTGTCAGGTGCGACCCTGACATCCGATGGTGTGGAAAATACCTTTAAGTTCTGGATGGGACCTCAAGGCTGGGGACCCTTCCTGGAGAAGGTTCGCAAGGGAGAGATCAACTATGGCTGAAGAAGTCGCGTTGAAAAGAGTGCTGCTCAACCCGGTGATCGGTAATAACCCGATCGCTCTGCAGGTCCTCGGGATCTGCTCGGCACTGGCGGTAACCAGTAAGGTGGAAACGGCCTTTGTGATGAGCCTGTCGGTGATCGCAGTCTGTGCTTTTTCTAACCTGTTCATCTCGCTGATCCGCCACCAGATCCCAAACAGCGTGCGGATCATCGCCCAGATGACCATTATCGCCTCGCTGGTTATCGTGGTTGATGAGATCTTGCGGGCCTATGCCTACGATGTGTCCAAGCAGCTTTCGGTGTTTGTGGGCCTTATCATCACCAACTGTATCGTGATGGGACGTGCCGAGGCGTATGCGATGAAAAGCCCGCCGCTGATGTCCTTCATGGACGGGATAGGCAACGGGCTTGGCTATGGGGTGATCCTGATGGTTGTGGCCAGCATCCGTGAGCTCTTTGGGTCCGGAAGCTGGTTTGGGATCCACCTGTTCACCCTGGTCAAGGATGGCGGCTGGTACGAGTCCAATGGCCTGATGCTGCTCCCCCCCAGTGCATTTTTCATTATCGGATTTTTGATCTGGATTATCCGCATCATGCGGCCCGAGCAGATTGAGCCCAAGGAGTAATCGATGGAACATTATATAAGCCTCTTTATCAGCTCAGTCTTTATTCAGAACCTGGCGCTCTCGTTCTTCCTGGGAATGTGTACCTTCCTGGCGGTGTCCAAGAAGATCAAGACGGCGATTGGCCTTGGGATCGCGGTGACCGTGGTGCAGACAATAGTGGTGCCGCTCAATAACCTCATCTATGTGTATATCCTCAAGGATGGGGCCCTGATCTCCGGGGTGGATCTGAGCTTTCTGAACTTCATCACCTTTATCGGGGTGATTGCGGCCGTGGTGCAGATCCTGGAGATGACCCTGGATAAGTACTTCCCGGCTCTGTACAACGCCCTTGGGATCTTCCTGCCGCTGATCACGGTGAACTGTGCCATCTTCGGTGGCGTCTCCTTCATGGTGCAGCGTGAATACAACTTCACCGAGTCCGTGGTGTACGGATTTGGCAGTGGCCTGGGATGGATGCTGGCCATCGTCCTGATGGCAGGGCTTCGTGAGAAGATGAAGTACTCCGATGTCCCGCCGGGATTGCGCGGGCTTGGGATCACCTTTATCACCGCCGGGCTGATGGCACTGGGCTTTATGTCCTTTTCGGGTGTATCGCTGTAGCAGTTAACAGGGTAGAAGGAATCGGTAATGGAAATAATTTTAGGCGTCGTCATGTTTATCGTGATTGTGCTGATTTTGGTGGCAGTGATCCTGCTGGCCAAGTCCCGGCTGGTGGCCGAGGGGGATGTAACCCTGAGCATCAATGGCGATCCCGAGAAATCAACGACCGCCCAGGCCGGAGGTAAGCTGTTGGGTGCCCTAGCTGCCAACGAGATCTTTATCTCATCGGCTTGCGGTGGCGGTGGCTCCTGTGGCCAGTGCCGGGTGGTGGTCAAGTCCGGGGGCGGAGATATCCTGCCCACCGAGCTGGATCATATCAGTAAGCGCGATGCCCGTAGCGGTACCCGCCTGGCCTGTCAGGTCAATGTGAAGCATGACATGGAGATCGAGCTGCCCGAAGAGATCTTCGGCATTCGTAAATGGCAGTGTGAGGTGGTATCCAATGACAATGTGGCTACCTTCATCAAAGAGCTGGTGCTGAAGATCCCCGATGGTGAATCGGTGCCCTTCAGGGCCGGGGGTTACATCCAGATCGAGGCAGACCCGCACCATGTGAAGTTTGCCGACTTTGATGTGCCCGGTGAGTATCGTGGCGACTGGGAGCATTTTAAGTTCTTCGATCTCGAGTCCAAGGTGGATGAGCATGTGGTGCGAGCCTACTCAATGGCAAACTATCCCGACGAGGAGGGGGTGATCATGCTCAACGTGCGGATCGCTACACCGCCGCCTAATCATCCCAAGATCCCACCGGGACTGATGTCCTCCTACATCTGGAGCCTCAAGCCGGGCGATCAGGTCACCATCTCCGGGCCTTTTGGCGAGTTCTTTGCCAAAGAGACAGATGCCGAGATGGTATTTATCGGCGGGGGTGCCGGGATGGCGCCGATGCGCTCGCACATCTTCGATCAGCTCAAACGCCTTGCGAGTAAGCGTAAGATCACCTTCTGGTATGGTGCCCGCTCCAAGCGTGAGATGTTCTATGTGGAGGACTTCGACAAGCTGGCCGAGGAGTGTGAAAACTTTGAGTGGCATGTGGCCCTTTCGGATCCCCAGCCTGAGGATAACTGGGATGGTTATACCGGCTTCATCCATAACGTGCTCTATGAACAGTATCTCAAGGATCACGAGGCCCCGAGGATTGTGAGTACTATATGTGTGGTCCTCCGGTGATGAACGCCGCGGTGATCCGGATGCTCAAGGATCTCGGAGTCGAGGAAGACAATATCCTGTTGGATGATTTTGGTGGTTAAATAAATGGTGTCTGTGGTAATTCGATGGCTGGCCCTTAGCGGGCTGGCCATTTTGTTGACGGCCTGTCAGGGACAGGCCAAAAAAGAGATCGCCATCAGTGGCCAGACCATGGGGACCTTCTATTCGATTAAGGTAACCGGAGATGGGATCAAGGATCCGGATAAGTTTAAGGCAAAGGTGGATGCACTGCTGGATGAGGTTAATCAGCAGATGTCGACCTTCATTCCGGACTCCGAGCTATCGCGTTTTAATTCATCGAAACAGACCAAGCCATTTGCGGTCTCCGTAGATACCGCCAGGGTGGTGACCCGGGCGATCCAGATCGGACGGATGACCCGGGGAGCGCTGGATGTGACGGTCGGCCCGCTGGTAAACCTGTGGGGCTTTGGTCCGGATAAGCGGCCAACCCAGGTTCCATCGGAGGCTTTAATTGAGCGAACCCGCAAGCGGGTCGGGCTGGGCTTTTTGCATGTGACCACCAGTGTGGAGGGCCAGTACCTGCAAAAGGATATCCCGGGTTTGTATGTGGATCTCTCGGCGATCGCCAAGGGGTTTGGGGTGGATAAGGTGGCCGATTATATCGAGTCCCTCGGAATCGATAACTATTTGGTGGATATCGGTGGCGAGGTTCGGGCCAACGGGGTCAATGGCAAGGGCACCAAGTGGCGGGTAGCGATTGAGAAGCCGGCCAAACGCTGGGGGACGGTTCAGGAGGTGCTTCAGATAGGTGACAATGCCATCGCCACCTCCGGAGACTATCGTAACTTCTACAAGCTTGATGGTAAGACCTTTGCCCACGAGATCAATCCTCTGACCGGCAAGCCCGAGGTCAACAAGATCCTCTCGGTGAGTGTGGTGACCCCCTCCTGCATGGATGCCGATGGTTATGCCACTGCCTTCATGGTGATGGGCGCAAAGCGCACCCTAGCGTTTGCCAAGAAACATAACCTGGCGGTATTTGTGATCGAGCGAACCAAAGATGGGGTTCGGGAGTCTTATAGTCAGGCCTTTAAAAAATATATAGTGAGTCGCGGATGATCTATTTTTTGATCACATTTTTGGTGTTTATCCTGGTGTTTGCGGCGATGGCGATCGGATATATAGTTCAGCGCAAGACGATCAAGGGCTCCTGCGGAGGCCTTGGTTCGATCGGTATCGAGAAGGAGTGTGACTGCCCCGAGCCCTGCGATGCCCGCAAGAAGAAGATGCGGGAGCAGGGGTATCAGGATAATCGAATTCTTTAGTGGGATGGGATACCTTTGAGGTATCCCATCATTTCAATGAATGATGATTACCCGCCGGTGGCGGTTTCAGCTCAGAGAGCAGATGCCCTTCGGGCTGGGGTTTGCAGCTTCGCTGCATAGTGTCGGGGCGCCGACTGCGCCCTACTTTTGTATCGTCAAAAGTAGGCAAAATCTCGCTCCGCGCGATGAGTCCCTCCATCGAGCTGCGCGGCTCGCCATCCATGGCTTGAAATAATTGGATCTTTCAAATTAGCATGTCAGTTATATGATAAATAGTGGAAGTCTAATGTTGCATCTTGTTATGCGCATTACGTGTCATACTCACCACTGTCCCATGGATCGAAAAATGCCATATAATTACCAGGTAAAAGATCTACAGCCCAAATAGGCGTTGTTTCCTAAATCCGAGTCTGATAATTGACTTGTACCCATTCAGGCAGCTTGCTGCCTGACAGGCATACCAAGCCCGATCACTTTGTTTAAAGCTTTAACTCCGGCCAAGGCTTCCCCAACCTGACCGTTATAACAACGTAAGCTCAGCTGTGGAGAATTGAGCTGTTTGTAGCGAGACATTGCTGTTTCTGCTAACGAGCGCTGATGGTAGTCGTTGTCATGCTTCCATTGTGAAAGCTGCCCATTTTTAAGCGCTTCGACAGCTTCATTTCTGGGATGATCTCCTTTCCAGTAAGCTGCATTACTGCGGGGAGGAATCGTTGGTTTACAACCCTTTCTCTGTAACAGTGCATAGCAAGCCTCTGTATCGTATGCACCATCTGCTGAGACTTGCTGTATCTTGCGTCGTAGTGGGTTTAATAAGGTCGGCAACACCTCGTTATCTCCAACACTATCAAGGCTGACCTCGGCTGCTATGATTTCATGAGTTTGAGCATCAACAGCCAGGTGGAGCTTGCGCCAAACTCGGCGCTTTTCTTTTCCGTGCTTGCGCATTTTCCACTCTCCCTCACCGTGGATTTTGAGCCCTGTCCCATCAACGACCACGTGAGCAACAGGGCCTCGGCTGGGGCGGCGATATTTTATCTCAACGGTCTTCGCTCGTTTGCTGATACAGCTATAAGTCGGTGACTTAAGAGGAACATTCATGAGCTGAAAGACCGAATCAAGGAATCCTTGCAACCCCCTCAGTGGAAGGCTGAATACTCCTTTGAGCATCAACGCGGTTTCGATAGCGGTATCACTGAACGTGAAGCCTCTTCCTCTGTCGCCATGGTGCTCCTGACAATGCCAGTTTTTGACTGCATTCTCATCCAACCAGAAGGTGATCGAGCCACGCTTTACCAATGCTTTATTGTATTGAGACCAGTTCTTGATTTTGCCGTTGGATTTACCCATTTGAAGCTTCCCATCATGACGATGGGAGATCAGATCTTGCTCAAACCAAAAGGTTCCATCGATTTAGGAAACAACGCCGCCCAAATATCACCTGCGTATTCTGGCTCCCGAGCAATTAATCCGAAGTTTGTATCATTGTACTTTACACAAAAAGGCTTAACTTCAATTCTTTGATAATTTACGTTACCAAGACTCTCAAGCCTTGAATAATACTTCTCCCTTGCATCATCATCAGAAAAAAATCCCCTTGGACCTAACGCTTCAATTTCAGAATCGACAAGGTTTCCTTTTTCATCAAACTTGAATAGTGCTATATATTCGCAACCTTTTTTTCCTTGTGAATCTGGCTCGAATGGGTTTGTTAGAAAAAATTGAAGGCCATCTGGAGTAACACCGATATGTTTTGCATAATACTCATCATGATTTATGGCAATTAATTCTGGTTTGATTTCACTCATACTCAATCCTTTCTAGTACATAATACAGGAAAATCAGCCTGAAAGCCTTGTACGTAATTCTGCCTGAAATTTAAATGACAGGTCAGTGGAACCATTGCAGGATTATAAAAATTCATTTGAACTTCACCACGCAGGATGGACCTTGTTTATGCTCATTAAACTTTACTCTTATAGGGCTCTGAATATATTCTGGTTTATCTGAGAATATTCCATTAAGCCGAATGCCGTATAGTTCAACTTGTATTCCGATCGTCCTCTCATTTTTTTCTAGTGGCGCGATAGATACAGACTCCTTTATTTGGAAGTCTTCTTGTATTTCCATTGTTGTTTCTAGATGAAGATAGTGCTTAATCGAAGTGTCTGAATATACTAGCTTCGCCAATTCTCCTTTGTCTATTGCCGATTCATATTTGAAGAACTCAGCTAATCCCAAGTAGGTTTTTATTATCCAACGATTGAGGCGATCACAATTGATGATTCTGGAATGTAAACTGAATTTTCTTGCATTTGAATTTTTTCTCTTCAGTGAGAGCTCTAAACAATATTTAAGAGATTCACCATAATGAATTGCTTCATCATCATATATGGAAAGTCTTTCATTGTGCCTTTTACAAAGGCAGTTTCTTGTGAGAGATGCCTTAGCAATCTCTTTGCTAGTTCCACCAAGGAAAGGTGCACTTTCAACGTAAAGCATCTTATCGCTGAAAAGCCCCTTTGATATATAGTGCTCACTAGACTGCGTATTACAGCAGGGAGATACGTTTTTCGCCCAACACTTCATGTTCTTCCCTAGAGTTTAACTGCTTATTAGGTTGAATTTAGTATAAGTTCAGCACTGGGTTGCCGCTTTTGTATAGGATATTTGCATAATATTACTATAATATCAACTCGTTACAGCGGTGCGAGAGGTTTTTGCTCTGTTAAAAGCGAGAATTGTATTTCTCATAAATACGCAGAATAAGATAGAAAGAATAAATTTCATTTACCTTCTCAATCTTTGGCATGTAGTGGGTTGTTCTTTCTTTAACTCACAGATCAGCTAAGGCGACAAAGTGATGTCAGCTCTCATGCATCTAAAGTCGGGTGGCGACGACATATCTGTTAGACTGCACTGAGTAAATTTCTCAGGGAATCGGACTTATATGAAAAAAATTCTTTGTTACGGTGATTCTAATGTTTGGGGATATATCACCGGTGGAAGTCGCTTTGCTGAAAGCGTGCGCTGGCCCGGTCTGCTGGGGCAGAAACTGGGTGAGGATTACCAGGTGATTGAAGAGGGGCTTAATGGCCGAAACACCGGGGTCGAAGAGCCAGGGATGCCGGGGCTTAATGGATATGATACCTTGCCCGCGGTGCTTGCTCAACACGGCTTATTGGACAAGGTGATCCTGATGCTTGGCACCAATGATTTAAGCGATCACTTGGGGCGCAGTGCCAGCGATATCGTCAATAGTATGGAGTCCCTCATTCGCTGTATTCAGCAAACAGTGGTTCCGTTTCCTCAGATCATCCTGGTTTCTCCCCCCAGGATTTTAGATTTTGCGCTACAGGCAGGCTTTAGTGCTGCACCGGAAAAACTACCCGCACTGCGTCAGGGTTATCGTGAGCTGGCCGAGCGTTATCAAGGATTGTATTTGGATGCGGCCATAATATGCACCGGCTATGCAGAGGATGGTGTTCATCTCGACCCACTGAGCCATAGTCAGCTGGCAGAGGCCCTGTTTGGGCTCATCAAGGCAAGCTGAGTTACAAGTTTGTCGGTGCTCAGTTAACACTCTCGAAACATCCGGAGGGAAATATGTCAACTATCGGTGGCTTAATATGCTGTTTAATTGCATAATTAGACAGTTGAATGTAGGGTGAGAGTGTAGTAGCACCTGTATTCCACTGCAAACTCATGATGTTGTTGAGCGTTATCAAATTGCAGAGAGTAGCATCAGAGGTACTTGTTTGCCGTTGAAACAATGTCTGATTTGGAGGTGATTTATGCTCGTAACCGATATGATCATGATGATAAGCCTAGCTGTCATTGTCGCTGTATTTACCCTCTATTTTATACTCGGGTACTAACCCCTGATACTTGAGAATGGTAGAAGTTTTCTCCCAGTTAGGATTGACTCCCCTGGTGATCCTTCTTCTTAACTGTATCTTTGTTATTATCGCGAGATGACCAGGCATCACAGCAGGGGATAAAAATTCATCTGTTATGCGATGAATTGAGTCAGTTATCTCCTCTAAGAAATCGCCAGCCCAGTGTCCGTTGCATTTCAGCGGAATTTGAACCAGGCCTCCTCCTTATCATTTTTGAGACTTTGATTACTTTTGACGATACAAAAGTAATGTGCTGTCGGCAGCTAACGCCCTCCCTGGCTACCGCGGCATTCGAGCATCCATACTCTCATCACATCCCGACATTTCCGTGGCCTGGCCACAGATAGAAGAGCCATCCGCAGGATAGAAAGAGTTGCAGCTGGGAACTTTAGCGGCTGCCAGTCAGCACCGGCATATCGGGCAGAGCTGCAATTATGATGAGTTCATCTATGCTTATAGTTGAATTCAGCCAAGAGTCACAGCCATGGTCGATGATGATATCTCACCCACTGACAAGATGAGTGATAGCTCTGCCCAGAGCGATACTGATGAGCGCTGGAAGATCCTGGTGGTCGATGATGAGGTTGATATTCACCACCTTACCCGGATGGTGATTAAAAATAAGGTGTTTTTCGGTAAGGGGCTTGAGCTGTTAGAGGCAAACTCTGGACAAGAGGCCCGTGAGCTTCTCAGGCAACACTCCGACATCGCCTTAATCTTGTTGGATGTGGTGATGGAAACCGAACATGAGGGGCTGGAGGTTGCCCGATATACCCGTGAAGATCTCAATAACAGATTAACCCGGATCATACTGCGTACCGGTCAGCCCGGGATCACCCCCGAGGTGGATACAGTGATCCACTACGATATCAATGACTACAAGCAAAAATCTGAGCTGACTGCGGAAAGGTTGATTGTCTCCATCTATACCGCGCTGCGCTGTTATCGGGATATGAAGGCGATTGAGGATACCAAGGAGCATCTCAAGCAGCTCATCTATTCGACCAGTGAGATCTATCATGAGCAGGCGATGCAGCGCTTTACTAAGGATGTACTGGAGCAGCTGCTAGCTCAGCTTCAGAAGTAACCCTGAATCTCTGCCACAGTATTTTCCGCCAAGGCGTGTCCGCCTTGCTCTGCACTTGCCGATAATCCTCAGATCAGCAAAAACACCACCAGTCCAGCTCCCAGCAGCAATCGATAGATCACAAAGGGCAGCATTCCCACCCGGGTCACCCATTTCAAAAAGAGATGGATACAGGCGTAGGCGCTGACAAATGAGACCAACATCCCGATGCCAAAAAAGGAGTAGTTGATGGGAGCAGCCTGGGTAAAGAGTTTAAGGCCAAGGTAGCTTCCGGCCAGCAAGATGATCGGAATCGACATCAAAAATGAAAAGCGTGCCGCCGCCTCCCGGGTCAGCCCCAGTTGCAGGCCGGCAGTCATGGTGATCCCGGAGCGTGAGGTGCCGGGGATCACGGCCAGTGCTTGGGCAATCCCTATATAGAGAGCCTGCTTCCAGCAGACCTGATGCTCATCTTTACTGCGGCTGCCCTTTTTATCGGCCCACCATAGCAGGAGTCCAAACACTATAGTGGTGGCGGCGATTACCCAGGCTGAGCGCAAATAGAGCTCAATGATATCCTTCATCAGCAGACCAAATATACAGGCAGGGATGGTGGCCAGCACTATCATCCAGGCAAGTCGTGAGTCCTGGTTGTGCTGTCTCTTAAAAATGGATCCCAGCCAGGCCTTGAGCAGGATGATGAGTTCTTTTCGAAAATAGAGAATGACAGCCAGTAGGGTACCCAGGTGAACGGCTACATCAAAGGCCAGCCCCTGATCTTCCCACCCAAGAAGCTGTGAGGGCAGGATCAGGTGGGCGGAGCTTGAGATGGGAAGAAACTCGGTCAATCCCTGAATCAACGCTAACGAAAATGCCTCAAAGTGGCCCATAGACGATCCTTCATATCCTGATTGAGTAGGGGTTACATAACGCCCTAAGTGGGCTGTGCAGAGCAAAACATAGCAGACAATCATGCCGGGTGTATAGAGTGTCAGATGCTGGTAAATGCAGTAGTTCGGGAGCGAACGGGTCTATCTCAGGCTATTCTTTAGGTAAGCGTCTTAGGAGTCCTCACCATGAAGCTAGATGTTGATATTCATAACCTATATGAACAGTTGGTGGTTCAGCATGTGCATGATATTGAGCTTGATGAGATCAAAGATCCGGAGTATCTGGCGGATCTGTGCTGCATTACCCTGAATATCCTTACCCCGCGTTATATTCGCGATGATGTCGATGCTTTTTCTCATCTGAGTGATGAGGATTTTCTGATGATGCAGGCCAAGGTGGCCGAGGCTGTTGAGAAGGCCCGGGCACAACTGGTGGATGATAAGCGTCAGGAGCAGCGCGACAGAGACTGATCCCCGGTCGGATGAAAACAAGCGGGCCACCTGAAGGCGGCCCGCTTGCTGTCTGTGGTGAGGCTTGCGAGCGTTTAGCCTTGCATCATCAGGCTATCCACACTGGCTTTGATCTGCTGCTGCTCAGTGGGCCAGTGGGTGTCAGTAGCACTGGCAGTTGCCATATACATTCTGAAGTAGCTGATCACCATCTTGAGATAGTAGTGAGTGGTGATTCCCTGGCGCGTTTGCTGATAACTCAGGGTAAAGCTATGGTCATTGAGGTTGGTGAGAGTGAACTTACCGAGTTTTGCTTGTTGTTGCTGTGCCAGCTGAGTCAGTTGTTGCTCAATGGTTTGACTCACCCTGTCGCGGACTTTGACCGGCTCACTGACCAGGGCATCGGCATAACTTTGTGGGGTCTTGATCCCCTGAACCACCAGGGAGCTACTTGAACTGAACTCATCCGGGTGGGGGAGGTACATGGCTAACAGCGGAGAGAAACGCTGCATTTCCCCCGCTTCCCCCAATGGCAGGATGCTAAATTTACTCTTGTTAAACACCAGTTGTCCGGATTGCGGAGGAGCGCTTTCACCTGGGCTAAAGCTATTGAAGCTCTTGAGCAGTGTCTTTCCATAGTGTTGCCACTGGCGGGCTGTGGCCATGACCATTAGGATATACAGGTTATCGCCGCGCTGAACACCCCGTACAAAACCACGAAACGGCTGGGTGCCCGAGGTGGCATCAAAGCTCATCAGCACTGAGTTTGGTAGCTCTTTCATTACTTTACTGCGGCTTATTTGGATCCCCTTCGCCTGAACCTTGTTCCAGTAGAGCTGAGTCCGCTTGGCGATCGACTGTTTGGAGTCATGGTCTTGCTCAATCATAAACAGATCCAGGGTCGGATTCAGACCATGGCCCAGCGGCAGCTGCATCTTGAGAAGCTGGTAGCTTTGATTTGTGACTGGCTGTTCCAGAGGCTTGATCTGAAATCCGTATTGATTTGGGGTCGGTGGAGGAGGGACTGTGGCACAGGCCGCCAGTAGTGAGAGCAGAGTACAAAGCGCCACGGCGCGTAACAGGCGATAAACCATCAATCGATCCTAATTGAAAGCTGAAGCAGGGCTGACTATTGTCCCATGGAGAAGAACAACTGCCAATCACAACAATTTATTAACCGGTACACTGTTGCTGCTGCGGGGCATTCAGTACAATGTGTCTCCATTTGGGTTAGTTGAGCCCGCCTTTAGAGGAGTAACAGATGCACGATTACCAGATCCCTCCCAAGCTGTTAGCCAATCGTTATATCGGGATCACCGGCCCCACCGAGGGGATCGGTCGCCAGCTGGCATTTTCTGTGCGTGAAGCAGATGGGATCCCGGTACTGCTGGGACGCTCTGCAGCTAAGCTTGAGGCATTGGCTCAAGAGCTTTCCCAAGCTTATGGGCTTGAGGTCATCTACGAGCTGATCGATTTCTCCCTGGCAACCCCCGAGATTTGTCAGCAGCTTGCTGAACGGCTGATGCATCGGATCCCCCGCCTGGATGGTTTGCTGCATAATGCGGGGGTTTTGGGGGAGCTTATCCTCCTGGAGGATACTTCGGAGCAGCAGTGGGATCTGCTGATGCAGGTAAATCTTAAATCTCAGTTTCTGCTGACCCAGGCTTTGTTACCCTTAATGAGAAAGGCTAATAGCGCTTCACTGATCTTTACCTCATCCGGGGTAGGACAGCAGGGCAGAGCCTTGTGGGGGACCTATGCCATCTCTAAGTTTGCGACCGAAGGGATGATGCAGACCTGGGCCGAGGAGCTTGCCAGTGAATCGATACGGGTGAACTGTATTAACCCGGGAGCGACCCGAACCGGGATGCGAGCCTCGGCAAAGCCTGATGAGGACCCGCAAACCCTGCGTACTCCGCTGGATATTATGCCAACATACCTTTATCTGCTGGGGCTGATAGTGTCGGGGTGACCGGACAGTCACTCAAGGCTCAGCCGGATCGCTAATCACCTTTTATCTGGAGCTGTGATGCAGTTAAAAAAAATCCATCATGTGGCGATCATCGCCTCTGATTACCAACGCTCTAAGGCGTTTTATTGTGATATTCTGGGACTCGAGATCCTTGCTGAGAATTATCGAGCCGAGCGCGACTCATATAAACTGGATCTGGCTCTGTCCGGAGACTACCAGATTGAGCTGTTTTCATTTCCTGATCCGCCCAGACGGATCAATGGGCCTGAGGCTGCTGGACTGCGCCATCTTGCCTTCGCCGTCGATGATCTTGATGCCGCGACTGAGAGCCTGAAGCAGCAGGGAATAGAGGTTGAGCCGATCCGGGTTGATGAGTTTACCGGCAAGCGTTTTTGCTTTTTCCGGGATCCGGACCAGTTACCGCTTGAGCTTTACGAGGAATAGCCTAATTTAACCAGGGAGGGATATGTTAGCCGAGAAGTTTATCCGGGATGGGATCATGCTACTGGCGACCATAGATCCCGTGGGGACCCTCTCAATTTTTGCCGGCCTGACCGCCGGACTCTCCGGCCGTCAGCAGCGGCGGATCGCCTTTAAGGCGATCTGCTACTCAGCGATCATTTTGGTGGGAGCCGTGGTGATCGGTCAGGTGCTGCTGACCGCCATGGGGGTGAAGCTGATATCCCTCCAGGTCGCCGGTGGCATCATCCTCTTTCTGTTTGGGTTGCAGATGATCTTTGGCAACCCGGGGGGCAAGAAGGAGCAGACTGAGACGGATCATGATCTGGCGGTATTTCCGCTGGCGGTCCCCTCAATCGCCAGTCCCGGAGCAATCATGGCGGTGATTGTATTGACCGATAATCACCTTTATTCGATCCCGGTTCAGGCGGGAACCACCCTGATCCTGCTTGGGGTGCTGGCCATCACCTTTTTGTTGATGCTGGCGGCCGCGCCGATTCTCAAAGTCATAGGGCAAAATGGTGCAGCAATCCTTATTCGGGTGATGGGGATGATTCTGGCGGCTCTGTCTATCGAGGTATTACTGAGTGCTCTGGGTGTGCCGGGCTGGAGCTGACGGCGGCAAGATACGAAAAAGGCCTGCAGGCAGGCCTTTTGCGAGTTCAGGAAGACTTAGTGATCGGCATCTTCCATGAATGGTACTCTGAAGCGTTCCCTACACTGTCATCATCACAGACGCAAAAAAGCTGCTCCTGCAAGGGGGATGAGTCAGTGATCTGGTAGCCATTGGCCCAATGGTGACGGGTCAGGTGCTTGCGACGGGAAAGTTTCAATTTCTGGTGACGCTTGAGTTGGCGTCGGGTCAGGTGAACAAATCGATTTTTCAAGCTTGGTTTTCCATATGCCATGAAATGGGGGCCTGTAAAACTGGGTATTTACAGTATCGATAGTAAGTTCAAGTGGTAACAGAAGGGTAACACAGATCACACAAGCCTGCCTACAAGCTTGATAGAATATGCGCCGCCAGGATCCACGCTTTAGACCAGTTCTGTCGTTTCGATTTTACTTTACTTCCACAGAAAATATGATTTGCAGCATCGCGAGGGTGTGCCATCATGGTGACCCTGCGTGATGGCATGTCTGCGAGGGAGTGACAGGTTCAATGGATGAAGCAAAACCGGCAGTTCGCAAACTTCTCCCCTGGGTGATCTGGGGGATTGGAGCTTGCTATTTTCTGTTTGATTACATGAACCAGGTGGTCCCCGGGGTCATCAGTCAGGATCTCGAATCCTATCTTCATATCAATGCCGAGATGGTGGGAGTCATCGCCTCGGTTTACTTTCTCTCCTATGCCCTGCTGCAGATCCCGATAGGCCTCATAGTCGATCACTTTGGTCCTAAATGGCCGTTGTTTATCGCGGCGATTGTCGCAACCCTGGGTTGTGTTGCCTTCTCTTTTTCCACCCAGGCCTACGCAATGATCCTGATGCGGCTTTTTATCGGGGCCGGAGCCGCCTTCTCTTTTGTCTCCTGCCTGAAGCTGGTTTCAAACTGGTTCGATAGCCGGTTGTTTGCCACCCTGACCGGATTGACCAATATGGTTGGGATGATAGGGGCGATCGTAGCCCAGGCTCCTTTGGCGTACGTGACTCAAACCCTGGGATGGCGAACCACGATCGAGTGCTTAGCCGGTATCGGAGCCTTGCTCACTCTCCTTATCTTGCTGGTGGTGCGCAATAAGCCGGGACCGGTTTCCGGGAAGAGAACTGAACCCTCAGCCAGCCGCGGATTACAAAAAAGCTGGCAGGATCTTAAGCATGTGTTTGCGATTAAAGAGTTCTGGCTGATCGGGATTTATGCCGCAACCATTAATACCGCGTTTGCGGCCGTCGGCGCTCTGTGGGGTGTCAGCTATATTGCCGAACGCTATCAATTGTCGGCGGTCGATGCGGCCGGGGTGAACTCCCTGCTGTTTGTCGGGGGATTGCCGGTAGTTTTATCATCGGCTGGTTGTCGGACAAGATTGGCTTGCGCAAGCTGCCGATGCTGGGGTGCGCTCTGCTTTCGGCGCTGATGATCGCCGCCATGCTCTATATTCCATCCCTGGCGCTATGGCAGATGAAGATTCTGCTGATCCTGTTGGGCTTTTTTGCCAGTGGTAATGTTCTGGCCTATGCCTATGGCCATGATATCCGTCCCCCCAATTCGGCGGGGATCTCTCTTGGGTTCGTGAATACCTGGCTTATTGGGGGGAGCGCCGCTTCTCAACCTGCGATCGGCTGGGTATTGGACAGGATTGCCCCCTCCCATGGACCCGATCAACATAGTTATCTGATCGCCCTGAGCATGGTGACCCTGTGCATGGGCGTTGCGACTCTGGCTGCTCTGTGCCTGAAGGAGACCCACGCCAGAGATATTCATAGTGAGCAAGAGTGTAGCGTCCCCAGCTAATGGGGCTCATCGCTCTAACCCTTGCTCACGTCTGATGATTGACAAGGAGTGAATAATGTTAAGTAAATCCAAGCATGCGAAGAGTCTGACCCATGAAGAGCGCCACCTTGCGCCCCGTGGTGATTGGTTTCTCGATTTCAACTGCGAAGTTCCCCGATATGAAATGCCCGAGGATGGGATGGATTCTCGCGCGGCCTATAACATTATTAAGTCTGAGATGTTTATGGATGCTAACCCGGATCTCAACCTGTCGAGCTTTGTCACCACGGCGATGGAGCCGGAGGCGGAAAAGCTCATCATGGAGAATATCCATAAGAACTTCATCGATCATGATATGTATCCCCAGTCTGAGGAGATCCATCAGCGCTGTGTGAGCATTCTGGCCAACCTGTTTCATGCGCCCGCCGACTGTGAGCCCTATGGTACCGCGACGATCGGCTCATCCGAGGCGGTGATGTTGGCGGCCCTGGCCCATAAGTGGAACTGGCGGGATAGGATGAAGGCTCAGGGCAAGCCGACCGACAAGCCCAACATTGTATTCGGTGGGGATGTGCAGATTGTCTGGAAAAAATTTGCCCGCTATTTTGATGTGGAGGCACGCATCGTTCCGATGGAGAAGGACTGCTATATCCTGACCGCTGACAAGCTGGATGACTATGTGGATGAAAACACCATCTGTGTCTCGGCGATCTGTGGCAGCACCTTTACCGGTGAAGATGATGATATCCAGGGGATCAACGATTATCTGGTGCGTCTTGAACAGGAGAAGGGTTGGAATGTGCCCCTGCATGTAGATGGTGCCAGCGGCGGTTTCATTGCGCCTTTTGTCAGTCCGGACTATGCCTGGGATTTCAGGCTGGAGAAGGTCCAGAGTATCAACACCTCGGGCCATAAATATGGCATGGTTTATCCCGGGGTCGGTTGGGTACTGTTCCGTGATAAGTCGGTGTTTAACGAAGAGCTGATCTTTTATGTGAACTATCTGGGAGGAGAGAGCCCGACCGCGACATTGAACTTCTCGCGTGGTACCTCGATGATCCTGGCCCAGTATTATAATTTCCTGCGGATGGGCAAGGCGGGTTATACCTGCCTGATGCAGACCTCAATGGATAATGCGCAATATCTGCAGCAGCAGCTGGTGGAGTCGGGCCTGTTTAAGGCCCTCAACCAGGGTGGGGTGCAGAAGATGCCTCTGGTGGCGATCCAGCTGGATGAGAAGGTGACCCGCTACAATGTGTTTGATGTCTCCAACAAGCTCAGAGAGCGTGGCTGGGTAGTTTCTGCCTATACCCTGCCAGCCAATGCGGAATCGATCGCCATGCTGCGGATCGTGGTGCGCCCGCATCTGAATAAAGACTCCTGCGAGATCCTGACCCGGCACATCCTGGAAGCCTGTCAATATCTTGAAGAGAATGGCGGGAGTGCCAAGGCTCCCAAGCTTCATGATCATCATGGGGCAGGGCATAAGTGCTAAGCATCCATGTAAAGCGTTCCTGATTGAAGCATAGTGATAGAGCCACCGCCTACCTCGGTGGCTTTTTTACGTTTATCGCTTCGAGAAACATAAAAAGTAGAACAATCCGGACGAATATTTTCTCAGGGAGATATTAAGGGGTATATGAAGTGACTGTGTGAGGTGTACCGATAGATATCAAATATATTTTTAATAACTCAGGTTCTTTTCAGTAGTGTGTGAAAGCTTTTGTCACATATAAAACAGATTAATAAATAAAACCGTATCGTTAAAGTTTTAATGAGTGATTTGCAAATAAGTATCGACTAGATTGTTGTTGCCACATCTTTTGACAGTGACAATTATTGGCGCATTAATTCAAAAGGATTTCTTATGAGAAAATCATTTGTGATTTCCGGTATGCTTTTTATTTCTCTTGGCGTATCTGCGAAGCAAAATATCATTCAACCTGAATTGAGCTCGGGAGCGGTGCAGTATGCTGCTAATACTTCACCTGATTGCCCAGGGACTGCAACACCTCCTGACTCCCTTGAGGAGCACTTTCAATCTGAGCCCACTCAGAAAGTACCTGCTGATGCATTAGGTAAAGAGGGGGAGGGAAACCTGTGTCAGGGAGAGGTCTATAAAGTCATCGAAGATACGACAGTTTATCGGGCCTGGAATAGTAGTTATCAGGGCTCTAAATTAGGTAAATGGTGGTCCTTTGATAAGCCTTCGGGAGAAACACGTCAGTATCGGCTGGATAATGCTCTGTGCCCGAGTTTTTCACCCATTGATATGCTTGAGACTTGCACCTTGAAAGCAGGAGCGGATGTGGTGATTGGAACAGGACAGAGCGCGATGTGCAGTAAATACTCAACCTATCCTGCATCTTCGGTGAAGCAAGTATATATTTCGCCGGATGAGGTCTCGAATGCCGTGGCTCATTGTAAAATATCAGTATCACAGCTGAGCTGGAAAATGACACCAATAGAAACCTCTGTATATCATCTACAGATAGGAGATGGAAAAGCAGGACTTGAGGGACAAGTTTGTGGAAAAGATATTAATTCAGATACCAGCAGTCACCCCAACCTCTCGGCCGATATTAATTTTCCACAGTCCGGTAGCTGTCATGTGTATCTAACCAGTCCGACCTTTGTTTCGTTTGATATTAATCAGCCACAAGTGGGGCAAAAGCTCAAGGTCACTAACTGCAGTGGGGATACCTGTTCACAGATTAATACCACTCCAAACTCAGTGATGCTACCAAATGTAGGGTAATCGCGGTTGCACTGAGCGAAAGAGCTCTTTAATTGAGATGGCTCGAGCCATCTCAATGGTATTCGGTATCTTTTATATCTAGTCGGGTTTACGACAGGCCAGCATATAGTTCACATCCACATTGGGGTGCAGCTTGAAGATCCCAAACAGCGGCTGGTAGTGAGTTCCCGCCATATCTTCAACCACCAGGTTTGCTGCTTCAGCCATCACCGACAGTTCGGCCGGGGTGATAAACTTCCGGTAGTCGTGGGTCTTCTTGGGAACCATCTTAAGGATGTACTCTGCGGCCAGGATGATCATCATCCGAGCCTTGAGGGTGCGGTTGATGGTGGAGAAGAACAGCAATCCTCCCGGGCGGACCAGCTTGGCACAGGCCCGAATCACCGAGGCGGGATCGGGAACATGTTCCAGCATCTCCATGCAGGTCACCACATCAAACTCCCCGGAATGTTGCTCGGCACACTCTTCGGCGGTCATCTGCCGGTAGTCAAGCTCTACCCCCTGCTCCAGGGCATGCAACCGGGCGATCGCAAGTGGCTCTCTACCCATATCGATACCCGTGACTTTCGCCCCCCGGCGCGCCATCCCCTCTGAGAGCAATCCACCGCCACAACCGACATCCAGGATCTTCTTATCAAACAAGCCATCACATTTTTCAGTGATCCAGTCCAGGCGCACAGGGTTCAGTTGGTGAAGCGCCTTAAACTCACCCTGCTCATCCCACCAGGAGTGGGCCATGGCCTCAAATTTCTCTATCTCTTGAGGATCGATATTCATTCCATTTCTCTTACTTTGCGCATCAGGAAGAGGGACAGTATACCCTAGGGTGAGACTCACAGAAATTATCCTTGATCTCTCGGGAGCTGAGTTGTTTAAAGCTGGTATGTCAAGTCAATTCAGGACTGCTTCGAGCGGCTTTTCTGTGGTATCATGCGCTACTGCTAAAAAATTGATAACAGGTTGGGGATTAAGGCACATATGAGCGATCAGGCTAATGAGATCCTGCCGATTAATATTGAGGAGGAGCTAAAGAGCTCCTATCTGGAATATGCGATGAGTGTCATCGTAGGCCGTGCACTACCGGATGTACGTGACGGCCTCAAACCGGTACACAGGCGTGTGCTGTTTGCGATGAATGAGCTCAGCAATGACTGGAACAAGCCATACAAGAAATCTGCACGTGTGGTCGGTGATGTCATCGGTAAATATCACCCCCATGGTGATACGGCGGTTTATGACACCATAGTCCGTTTGGCCCAGGACTTCTCGATGCGTTATACCCTGGTCGATGGCCAGGGGAACTTCGGTTCGGTCGATGGTGACTCTGCGGCAGCGATGCGTTACACCGAAGTACGCATGGATAAGATTGCTCATGAGCTGCTGGCCGATCTGGATAAAGAGACGGTTGATTGGGTTCCTAACTATGATGGAACCGAGCAGATCCCTGCGGTTCTTCCGACCCGAGTTCCGAATCTTCTGGTCAACGGTTCATCGGGGATTGCGGTGGGGATGGCGACTAACATCCCACCTCACAACCTCAACGAGGTGATCGATGGCTGTCTGGCGCTGATCGCCAATGAAGATCTCAGCTGTGATGAGCTGATGGAATACATTCCGGGTCCGGATTTCCCAACCGGAGCCATCATTAATGGTCGCAGTGGTATTTTGCAGGCCTATCGTACCGGGCGCGGCAAGATCTATATTCGGGCCCGCACTGAAATCGAGCAGATGGACAGCGGTCGTGAGCGGATCGTGGTTACCGAGCTGCCCTATCAGGTCAATAAGGCCCGCTTGATCGAGAAGATTGCCGAGCTGGTAAAAGATAAGCGCCTGGAGGGGATCAGTGCGCTGCGTGATGAGTCGGACCGTGAAGGGATGCGGATGGTCATCGAGCTCAAGCGCGGTGAGATGGCCGATGTAGTGCTGAATAACCTCTATGCCCACACCCAGATGCAGGTGGTGTTCGGGATCAACATGGTGGTTCTGGCCGATGGTCAGCCTAAGATCCTCAATCTCAAAGAGGTGCTCAAGGCGTTTATCCAGCACCGTCGTGAAGTGGTGACTCGCCGGAGTATTTTTGAGCTGCGTAAGGCTCGGGATCGAGCCCACATTTTGGAAGGTCTGTCGATCGCATTGGCGAACCTGGATCCTGTGATTGAAGTGATCCGCAAATCACCCACCCCTGCCGCCGCGAAAGAAGCACTGGTCGGCCAGGGCTGGGAGCTGGGACAGGTTGCCGGCATGCTGGAAAAGGCCGGAGATGATGCGGCGCGCCCCGAGTGGCTGGAACCTGAGTTCGGGATCCGGGACGGCCTCTACTATCTGACCGAGGTCCAGGCCCAGGCGATTTTGGATCTGCGCCTGCAGAAACTGACCGGTCTTGAGCATGAGAAGATTATCGGCGAATACCAGGAGATCCTGGAACAGATCGCAGAATTGATGCGGATCCTCAGCGACAGCGTACGCCTGATGGAAGTGATCTGTGAAGAGCTGGAAGCGGTCAAGGCCGGTTACGGCGATGAGCGTAAGACTGAGATCACCACCTCCAGCGCCGAGATCAATATCGAAGATCTGATCACCCCGGAAGATGTAGTGGTGACCCTGTCTCACCAGGGCTACGTGAAATATCAGCCGCTGACCGACTATGAGGCGCAGCGCCGTGGTGGACGCGGTAAGTCGGCGACCCGGATCAAGGAGGAGGATTTTGTTGAGCGCCTGCTGGTGGCCAATACCCATGACACCATCCTGTGCTTCTCGAGTCGCGGACGCCTCTACTGGCTCAAAGTCTACCAGCTGCCAGAGGCGACCCGTGCCGCCCGTGGCCGACCGATTGTGAACCTGTTGCCTCTGGAGGAGGGGGAGCGGATCACCGCAATTCTGCCGGTACAGGCATACGATGATGATAAATATATCCTGATGGCGACCGCATCCGGTACGGTGAAGAAGACACCGCTGTCGGCCTATAGCCGTCCGCGTTCTGCCGGGATCATTGCCTTGAACCTCAATGAGGGGGATGAGCTGATCGGGGTGGATATCACCACGGGTGAAGATGACATCATGCTGTTCTCTGATGCCGGTAAGGTGGTGCGCTTTAACGAAAAGGTTCGTGACAGCGAGAGCGGTGCGGTGAAGCTCGATGATGAGGGCAATGAGCAGTTGGCCATTCGTCCTATGGGCCGGACCGCAACCGGGGTGCGTGGGATCAAGCTTGCCGATGGCAGCAAGGTGGTTTCTCTGATCGTACCGCGTGGCGAGGGTGAGATCCTGACGGTGACCGCCAATGGCTACGGTAAGCGGACTGCCCTGGATGAGTACCCTGCCAAGAGCCGGGCAACCCAGGGGGTGGTCTCGATCA
Organism: Dongshaea marina; assembly: GCF_003072645.1. Classification (NCBI taxonomy): domain Bacteria; kingdom Pseudomonadati; phylum Pseudomonadota; class Gammaproteobacteria; order Aeromonadales; family Aeromonadaceae; genus Dongshaea; species Dongshaea marina. The sequence continues at coordinate 3,335,812 of NZ_CP028897.1, read as the reverse complement.
AGGTGACCGAGCGTAACGGCCTGGTGGTCGGAGCGGTTCAGGTGGTCGAAAAAGACGAGATCATGCTGATCACCAATGGTGGCACTTTGGTAAGAACCCGGGTTCACGAGGTGAGTGTCATTGGTCGTAACACCGCCGGAGTTCGTTTGATCCGTACCGGGGATGATGAGCAGGTGGTTGGTTTGCAGCGGATTGATGAGCCTTCGGATGAGGAGGATCAGGAGCTGCCAGCGGATATGGCCGGTGAAGCGACTGAGGAAACCCCTTCTCAGCAGCAAGACAGCGACAGTGATGAAGAGTAAAGCTCTTTGATCTCTGGGTGAAAAAAGCCAGCAGATGCTGGCTTTTTTATTACGTTTTTTCCGTGTTAGTGTCGCTTTAGCACCAGGGCCTCATAGGGACGCAGGGTCAGCTGCTCCTCTTTAAGGCTTGGCGCCGGATAGTTACCCAGCAGAGGCTGACACTGGTTGAGTCCCTTGAGCCGGATCGGTTTCTCCCCGGCATCGAAGCTTAAGATCACCCACAGCTCCTCCTGCTCATCCTTACGCAGGTAGCCGTAGAGAGCATCATCCCCAAGCTCGATCAGCTCCTGCCTGCCATAGGTCAATATCGGATGAGCCTTACGCAGGGCGATAGCGCTGCGGTAATAGTGAAGGATCGATTCGGGATCGCGCTCAGCGGCATCCACATTGATGGCAGGGTAGTTGGGGTTGATCTTGATCCAGGTGTTGTCGGAGCTGGAGAAGCCTGCATTTTTGCTGCTGTCCCACTGCATCGGAGTTCTTGAGTTATCCCGCCCCTTGTAGAGCAGGCCGGGCAATAGCTCCTCCTTGCTCTTGCCAAGTTCCCGCTGCTCCCGATAATAGTTAATCATCTGAATATCCCGAAACTCTTGTGGCTCGAAGTGGCAGTTGGTCATGCCGATCTCCTCTCCCTGGTAGATATAGGGAGTCCCCCACTGGGTGAGCTGGAAGGTTGCCAGCATCTTCGCCGATTCGATCCGGTAGCGATCATCATCCCCGAATCGCGAGACGCTGCGTGGTTGATCGTGGTTCATCAGGTAGGCACTATTCCAGGATTTACCATACAGGGTGTCATGCCACTTCTGCATCACCTCCCTGAGCTTAGGTACACTAACCTTGCCGACCTCGTAATGCTCAGCAGAACGCTTATCCACATCCATTGCCTCGAAATGGAACAGGGTCTGAAGCTCCCGTCTATCTTCGCCGCACAATAGCAGGGCATCTTCGGCGGTCGCCCCCGGGCACTCGCCGACCGTCATACAGTCATAGCGTGACAACACTTTGGCATGGATATCCTGCAAAAACTCGTGCAACCTGGGGCCGTTGTTATAGAAGGCCCCGATGTCGTGGGTATCCTCGGGTATATCCGGCAATCCTGGGGGCTTGGAGATAAGACCAATCACATCCATCCGAAAACCATCCACCCCCTTGGCCAGCCAGAACTCCATGATGCCCTGCACCTCTTCACGGACATTGGGGTTCTCCCAGTTCAGATCGGGCTGTTTTTTGGAAAAATAGTGCAGGTAATATTCATCGGTCTGTGGGTTGTACTCCCAGGCCGGACCCGAGAAAAATGAGATCCAGTTATTGGGGTGCTCCCGGCTTTCCCCAGCGTCCCTCCACACAAAGTAGTCATGGTAGGGGCTCTGTTTGGATTGTTTTGCTTCAGTGAACCAATGATGCTCATCAGAGCAGTGATTCACTACCAGATCCATCAGGATCCGAATGTCGCGCTGATGTGCCTTTTCCAGTAGCTCATCGAAGTCGGCCATCGAGCCAAAGCAGGAAGCTATATTTTTATAATCGGCAATGTCATAACCCATATCATCAAAGGGGGATTCATAGACAGGGTTTAACCAGATGGTGTTGATCCCAAGGGAGGCGATATAGTCGATTTTATCGATGATCCCCCGTAGATCGCCGATCCCATCAGCGTTTGCGTCATTAAAAGAGCGGGGGTAGATCTGATAGACGATCGCTTCTTTCCACCAACTTTTGTTCATGAGTCCTCCAGGTTTGTTTGGATGATTAAAGAGATTGCATGGGTTAGATGCTTGCAACTGCGGTGATCTCCTGTGCCCCGCTTTGTGCCCGCTGGCTACGGAGCTTGTGAATCCAGAAAATCAGAATACAGATCACCAGTAACAGGACCGGGGCAATGGCGATGGCCGTGGTCTTGTCAAAGTGTTCACCGATGAGCCCCGAGATCCCGGTGCCGAAGGGAATTCCTAAAACCCCGCTGCAACCAAGAATAGAGATCGCCTTGGAGTTGGTACCATCGAGCTGATCAATCCCATAACCATAGATAGAGGGGTAGAGGCAGGAGTCGGCCAGACCTAAAACGATGCCGATCACCATAAAAGCCAGATAAGTTTTAAGCTGCAAAAACACAACCAGCAACAGCATGAATAGGATGGTTGCCGTCATGATGTATTTGTAGATCTTGATCTTAGGCAGCAGGAATTTACCAAATAGCAAGCGTCCCCCGGCCTGGCCGATGGCATACATCATCATGATGGCGCCGACGCTTTCGATGGAGATCTGCATGTTGGAGTGCAGATAGGGCTGGAAGAAGTAGTTGATGATCTGCTCCACATACATCATCAGGAACAGGGCCAGTCCGGTAAGCACAAAGGGCAGGGTGATGAACTGCATCCCTGCGGCTGGTTTCTCCTGCTTGGCGGCCGCTTGCATTGCATTGACTTCATGCTCATAGTATTCGCGGATCTTCAAGGTAAAAATAACCAGGATCACCAGCATAAACAGGATGACGTTGAGGAAGAACACCGCTTCCCAGGAAACCTTTGCAATCAACAATCCGGTAAAAAATGGGCTGAGGGTGGCGCCGATACTGAAAAACACATTGACGATACTCAGCAACCCCTGGTTTTTCCCCTCCTCTTCGACACTACCCGCGATGAGATAGGTGCAGGGCATCAGCATGAAACCAACGGCTACATTGGTAAAGAAGGTACACAGGGTGTAGAGCTCAATATTCGGCGCGTAGACGGATAACAGCTGCACCACGAGCATGATGACCGCCCCCAGCAGTATGGTGTTCACCCCTTTGATACGGGAGATCAGAAATCCACTGATGAACATGGCGATCAGCTGTCCCCACATGCCAAAAGAGTCATAGAAGATGAGGCGTGACTGTGGAATATGGAAGTGTTCAGACATGGGGATGGTGAGCATGCCATACACAAAGGCCTGGTAGCCAACCACCAGAAAGATAAAGAAGGTCAGGATGATGGCCCGGGTTGCATCCCCTCTGGATTTAAAAATCATCTGCTTTTTCTTTGGCTTTTCATCGATGCTAATAGACATAGGATCCCTTTTGTTCTGGCTTGAGATAATTATGATTGAGCGCAGCAATGCTCTTTTATAAGAGCGTTCCCTGAGGATGATTTAATTCTTATGATGATGGATACCCTTGAGTATCCAACCGCTCAACGAAAAAAGATTAATCAATAATCATCATTGATGATGCTAAAGATACGTATTTAATGAAAACAGAACAAAACACCTTTCTGATTTCTATTTATTCAATGAAAACAAGTGCATATGCGTATCTTATTTATTGTTTTCTGACTGATTTGTCGTGACTTAGAGATTAGGGTGGGGAGAGGTCGCAATATAGTCTTGCTTGTTTAAAGAATTGTTTATCGTGTTGATTAAGCCTTTCCATGGTCTCATCGCTCTTTATTTTTTTCGTTTCACTAATCCAGCTGTGATTGGCGTTAAATTAAGTTAACCGCTTAACTATCCTCTGTGAATTCGGTGAACTCAATCAATTTTTTAGATGAGAGTGTGTTTTTTTGAACTTACTCACGAACTGCACAAAACTTAACCTTGGACCCGGGAATCTCTTAGCATAATGACTGAGTGTTCTCGTCTTTGATGATTCATGGTCGTATCTGCATCAGGAGTAGTGTTAATTTTCAGCCACCACCGAGCCCCTGTGTATCCACTTCCTTTATGTATGCTCCAAAGCTCAGCTTTTGTCGGCATGCCGATCGCATCAGGGCTTCTCGATGGTTTGAAAAGCCCTTGAATATTCTTCAGTTTCAGAGGGTATTTCTGTATGAAAGAGCTTTGTTTAACGCCCATAAAAAATTAAAAATCAGGGCTTTAGTCGCCAAAAGATATGGATTAGCATAACTGTACTTTTCCTCTTTTGAGTGACCCATCAGGGTCATCGACAGGCCTTGATGATGAGTAAACAGGTGTATAACTTCTGTGCCGGTCCGGCAATGCTTCCCCAAGATGTGATGCGTGAAGCGCAGCGCGAATTTTGTGACTTCAATCAGCTTGGAGTCTCGGTGATGGAGCTCAGCCATCGAGGCAGTCACTATATGAAGGTTGCTGAGCAGGCTGAGCAGGATCTGCGAGAACTGATGAATATTCCCTCTCACTACCGGGTGTTTTTCATGCATGGTGGTGGTCGTGGCCAGTTTTCAGCCGTGCCCCTGAACCTGTTGACCCGGGGAGATGCAGCCGATTACCTGCTGACCGGTCATTGGTCAAAGGGGGCGGCCGATGAGGCAGATAAATACGCGGATGTCTCCAGGATCCAGGGGTTAGAGACCGATAGTGATGGTCATACCCGGGTCACAGAGAAGTTAAGGATCCGCGCCGAGGCGCGCTATCTTCATTACTGCCCCAACGAAACTATTGAAGGAGTTGAGCTGTTTGAGCTGCCGGATAGCCAGGGTAAGCCGCTTATCGCGGATATGTCTTCGATGTTGCTGTCCCGTTCGCTGGATGTCAGTCGGTTCGGACTTATTTATGCCGGAGCGCAAAAAAATATCGGCCCTGCCGGATTGGCGATTGTGATCGCCGATCCCGCTCTTTTTGTTGATGCCCGTGATGATATCCCGGCGATCCTGGATTACCGACAGATGGAAAAACATGGCTCCATGTATAACACTCCGCCAACCTTCGCCTGGTACCTGGCCGGTAAGGTATTCCAGTGGCTAAAACGCCAGGGAGGTGTTGCAGCGATCGAGGAGCATAATAAGGCCAAGGCCGATTACCTCTATCAGTACATCGACAGCAGTGACTTTTACCGTAATACAGTGGCTGTGAGTTACCGCTCCCGGATGAATGTCCCGTTCCAGTTGCCGGACCGGGCGTTGGATCCCGAGTTTCTTCGGGGCGCCGAGCAGCGGGGGTTGCTGGCGTTGAAGGGCCACAGGGCCGTGGGAGGAATGCGCGCCAGCATCTATAACGCCATGCCACTGGAGGGGGTAAAGGCCCTGGTTGGGTACATGGAGTTGTTTGAGAAGCTGCAGCGCCGTTAAATCGATATGAATTTGTAAATAGTGCATTCAGAGCTAAAGGAGAGAATTCGTGAGCTGTGATTTCATCCAAAGAGCCCATCCCGGAGTCCGGGAGCTTCATCCCTACCAGCCGGGGAAGCCAACCTCTGAGTTGGAGCGTGAGCTGGGACTGAGCCAAATTGTAAAGCTTGCATCCAATGAGAATCCGCTGGGGTGTAGCCCAAGGGTGATAGAAGCACTTCGTGAGGCGGCCTCTGAGGTTCATCGTTATCCCGATGCCAATGGTTTTGAGTTGAAAAAAGCATTGAGCCACCATCTGGGCTGTGGGCCTGAGCAGTTGATCCTGGGCAATGGCTCCAATGAGGTGCTGGAACTGCTGCTCCGCACCTTCGTGACCTCGGACGATGAGGTGATTTACTCAGAGCATGCCTTCATCGTCTATGAGCTGGTCACCCAGTCTTTGGTTGCCCGGGCGGTCAAGACTCCGGCCCGGGAGTGGGGGCACGATCTTGAGGCGATGAGCCGAGCTATTACCGACAAAACCAAGGTTGTCTGTATCGCCAACCCCAATAATCCGACCGGGACTTTACTGGACAGTGATGAGTTATATCAGTTTATCAAAGGGGTGCCACCCCATGTACTGATCCTGCTCGATGAGGCCTATGGCGAGTATCTTGAGCCTTCTGCGCGAGCGCCATCGATAAGCTGGCTTGGAGAGTTTGATAACCTCATTCTCTGCCGGACCTTCTCCAAAGCCTACGGGCTGGCAGGTTTACGGCTGGGATATGCGGTGGCACACCCGCGGGTTGCCGATCTGGTGAATCGCCTGCGTGAGCCCTTTAATACCAGTTTGCTTGCCCAGGCAGCAGCCATTGCGGCCCTGGGAGATAGCGACTTTATTGAGCAATCTTTTGAGTTAAACCGGGTTCAGAAGCTACGGCTGGAGAGTTTTTTGCAGGAGCTTCAGGTAGATTATATTTCGTCACATGGCAACTTTATCACCCTGGATCTCGGGCAACCGGCCGCCCCCTTCTACCAGGCTCTGCTGGCTCTTGGGGTCATAGTACGACCCATCGCGGGCTATGGAATGCCCAATCACCTGAGAGTGACCATTGGTACCGAGCAGGAGAATCAGATCTTTATGGATGCCCTGAAGCGGGTGCTCAAGTTGGCCGAGAATGATGGTTAACCATTGTACTTTGTGAGTAACACTGATAGTTTCGGATGATAAGCAGTATGAAAGGACAGAAAGGTCGTATGAAATCGTTAACTTTGGATTCCATTACAGGGGTTGAGGGAGAGGTCAATCTTCCCGGCTCCAAGAGTATCTCGAACCGGGCTCTGCTATTAGCAGCCCTGGCCAAAGGGCAAACGACCCTGCTCAACCTTCTCGATAGTGATGATATCCGCCACATGTTGAGTGCCCTCAAATCGCTTGGGATCTCTTATCAGCTTTCAGACGATCGCCGTGAGTGCACCATTCAGGGACTGGGACGCCCCTTAAGTGTCAACGAGCCGGTACAGCTCTTTTTGGGCAACGCCGGAACGGCGATGCGCCCTCTGTGTGCAGCCCTGTGTCTGGGAACGGGAGAGTATACCCTGACCGGAGAGCCTCGGATGGAGGAGCGGCCGATCGCTCACCTGGTGGATGCCCTGCGCCAGGCCGGCGCCGAGATTCATTACATGAAGCAGGATGGTTACCCACCTGTGATGATCAATGGTAAAGGCTTGTGGGGGGGGAAGTACGGATTGATGGTTCTATCTCCAGCCAGTTCCTCAGTGCTTTCCTGATGGCGGCTCCGATGGCGGCTGGTGATACCCGTCTGTTGATCAGCGGTGAACTGGTCTCTAAACCCTATGTTGAGCTCACCCTGCGCCTGATGCGTAGCTTTGGTGTGGTGGTCGAGCATGATGACTATCAAACCTTCTATATTCGCGGTAACCAGAGTTATGAGGCTCCCGGGGAACTGTTGATCGAGGGCGATGCCTCTTCGGCCAGCTATTTCCTGGCAGCAGGTGCTATTGCTGGTGGCAAGGTGCGGGTGACTGGCATTGGTTGCAACAGTATGCAGGGAGATATTCGCTTTGCCGAGGTGCTTGAGCAGATGGGGGCTAAGGTGACCCTGAGTGAGCGCTATATAGAGGTTGAGCGAGGGGAGCTCCACGGGGTCGATCTTGATCTGAACCATATCCCGGATGCGGCCATGACCATTGCCGTCACTGCGTTGTTTGCCAAAGGAAAAACCACAATCCGCAACATCTACAACTGGCGGGTCAAGGAGACCGACCGCCTGGCTGCGATGGCCACCGAGTTACGTAAAGTCGGAGCCGAAGTGGTTGAAGGGGAGGACTATATCGAGGTGACTCCGCCCGCCAGCCTCAAGCATGCGGCGATCGATACCTACAACGATCATCGAATCGCGATGTGCTTCTCCCTGGTTGCCCTGGGCGAAACTCAGGTGACCATCAATGATCCTGGCTGTACCTCTAAGACATTTCCGGATTACTTTGAGCGATTTGAATCTTTGGTTTGCCGCTGAGTGACCTGAGGTTTTTCTGAAACAGGGGAGGGCTCAACCTTCCCTATCACCATACGGGACCGATGAGGTTATGAAATAGCCGATCAAAGGTCCCGTTTTTTTTGAGCTCATCAAGCATCTTCTCCAGCTCATCCACCGAAGGTCGGCTCCCCTGACGGATCAAAATGGTGTGATGGTAGAGCTGATCCATCTTTTTGGAGATCAGGAGCTTTCCCTTGAGCTCAGGGTGTTGATGCAGGTAGAGATACAGAAAAGAGACGGTGACCGTGGCGATATCGCCCCGTCCCTTGAGCAGTGCATCGATACTCGCCTGATTGTTTTTGACCAGCAGGATCTTAAATTTTGAATGCAGCCAGTTTGGGTCGCTGTTGAAGCTGGCAAAACCATAGTGGTAACCCAAAACACCGATCAGCCGTTTGTTGCTGAGTTTGTCAAAATAGTGTTGATCCCGGCCCTCTTTATTCAGAGCTATATATAGCTCCCCACCAGTTAGAAACTCTTTGGTCGTCTCCACCGGGTAACCCTTCCAGCCCCAGCGCTTACTTTCAAAAAGAAGCATATCAAAACGGTGACGTTCGAAAGCCTGGTAGCGACTCTTTGGGGTGGTTGGGACAAACACAAACTGGTAACGGCTCTGGATCTGATTGAGGGCCTGGATCATCTGTAAGCTGATCCCCTGATAGTGATCAGCATCGGACTTTTGTACAAAAGGGGCAAAAGCATAGCCTCCCACCTTAATCAGGGTGCGCGCTTTCAGTGGTGCACTGAACACAACCAGGAGACAGAGCCCCCCATAAAAAAGTCGCTTAAACATGCCGGTCACAGACAGGGTCATTTATTCTAGTTTGGCAAATAAATGGCAGCCTGACACCTCAGGCTCTGTTGAGCTGTCAGCTTTGGTTTAAATAAATCCTCTTACGCCACCCGGGAGGAGCTGGACTCTTTGATGCTGACCAGGGGCTCACGGGGACGCCGTAGCACCTTTTGGTTGCGGGCGTACTGCTCAAACGCCTCACCCAGGGTGGTGCTGAGATGGATCTGGCTGGTCGGACAATGCTGACCGAGAAGATCATAACCCTCTTTGCCTGAGGCGGTATAAGCGGAAGAGACAGCCCGATACTTATGACCAGCAATGACCTCCCGCCACAGTCCATCGTCATTTCGATGCTCAAGTAAAGTGATCCTCTCCCCGGCAGGTGCCTCAACCTGGTAGTGATAACGAAGGTTGGCCACATAGGGAAAGCTGCCACTCCCGGTGCCAATTACCCCGTTATCCAGGGCATTGTTAATGGCAGACTCGAGAAGCTCGCGCAGTTCCTGGCCACGAAGCTGATAGATAACCAGTGGAATCGCAAAGGGAAGTAACCGACCCAGAATATCGGCCCGGGTCAGATCGCCTGCCGGCAGTGAGGTTCGAACCCCTCCTGCGTTATGAATCGCGAAGTGTACCGGGTGGCTTTCTAAGCGGGCAAACTCCAGCAAAGATTGGGTGACCAGCGGCGCTATCTCGCTGCCATGGGGCAGGGTATCACTGGGCAGCCGGCTATGCCTCAGGGGAGCTTCGACGTCACAGACAATTGCTCTTGATAGCTCATGGAGTGCGGGCTGATAGCGCCTGGTGATGATCCCGGCAACCTCTGGATCATCTTCAACACACACGAGCTGCGGGTGAGAGAAGATTGTCTGCTCCAGCTTTTTGTATTGCTCACAGGATAGCGGTGTATCACAAATAAGCTTCGGCTCCGGGCCAAGCAGGAAGTAGGTTGCTCCATGGAGCAAACGAGCTTGCCCCTGCTCATCAAACTCAATCTCGGCCAGTCCCAGGCTTTCGGCGTGCTTGCCTGCGTGCAGGATCGGAACCTGATTGATGATTTCGCCGTAGGGACCATCGGTGACAAGCCCCAGGGCAGAGAAATCGCCCTGAAGGGTGTGGGTGTGTCCACCTATGATGAGGCTGAGTCCATCGACCGAACGGGCAAGTTGACGATCCTGCTCAATGCCGAGATGACTGAGCACAATGATGTTCACAATCCCGGATTGCCGGAGTCTGTCGATCAGATCCTGGGTGGTTTGCTGCACACTATGGAACAGGGTGCCTGGCTCAGGGCAGGCGATATCCGGGGTCTGCTCGGTGGTGACCCCGATAATGGCGAGTTTATGACCATTGAGCTCCTTTAACATCAGCTGCTGTGAGAGCTCTCCCCCTTGGTGACACTTGAGCTTTCCTTCGGTGTAGCAGGAGTACAGGGGATCATCGGCGCGAAACTCTATGTTGGAGGCCAGGACTTCAAATTTGGCTTGTTGGATAAACTCAGCCAGCAACTGGTGGTCGAGATCAAACTCATGATTCCCCAGAGTCATCGCATCAATCCCCAGCGCATTGAGTAAAGTTGCGTTGGCTTCGCCCTTGAAGCAGTTGAAATACAAAGAGCCTTGGAAAGAATCCCCCGCATGCAGCAGCAAAAATTCCTGCTGCTGCTCTTTTGCGAGTGTTCGCTGGGCCTTGGAAAATTGGCTGATCCGGGCATAACCGCCGCAGGAGATGCTGATCGAGTGATGTTGCTGGGCACCAGGTGGGTTGAGCACCAGATCCGAGGGATCGAAGTGAGAATGGGTATCGTTGAGGTGAACGAGCCTAAGCTGTAATCGGTTCTCCCGCATTATCCAGAACTCCTACATCAGAAATCGGGTGATCAACCCGGAGCAGTCTAATGCTTCTCTGCCCAGAAGCAAATGAAAACAGCTCCACACCCTTTTCACAGAAGAAGTGTCGTGGTGGAGTGGCTTCATTTGTGTATTATTTGATCGAGTTTAGAACATATTGACTATTTTGCAGCGTGATTCAGCCTGGACTAGTTTTGTAGTAAGAGTTCAGGGAGCTGATTATCCGTAACGAGAGATCCCATGAGCAAGTTTTGTGGGCTGGCTCCAAAAACCAGTCAAACACAGCGTTAACCCGGATGGGATCAAGGTGGATCAATGATGCGGTTGAACAAGGCTGTCTTGTACTCTCTTCTGGTTGGAGTGTTGCTGGGAGTGAGTGCTGGATGTATCGCAGCCATACCTCACGCTGTCACATCTGTGGTACAGATCAAGGTTAATTTCTATGATCTACAGGCGCCGGATCTGAACACCCTGGCCGCTCAAATCCGTCAGCTGGGTCCCAAAGAGCCCTCCGGGCGGCGGGTAACCGGTAGTGCCCGCTATCAATTGCGCTGGCTATTTGATCTTAAACAAGCGCCCGGTCAGTGCCTGGTGAAAGGGGGAGAGGTGATAACAGAGATCCAGGTAACTCTGCCTAACTGGGAGGAGAGCGACGCGGTGTCTCAGCAGGAGCAACGCCTTTGGCAGCGCTATCTGGAGGCGAGTGGCGAATATGAGGAGCAGCATAAATGGATCGTTCTGGATGCCGCAGCCCAGATAGCCAAGAGTTTTGATAATCTATCCCGAAATGATAGCTGTGCACAGCTCCGTCAGCAGGCCGATGCGATTGGTTATCGGCAGCTCCATCTTGCAGCCCAAAAGATGCGCGTATTTCGTGAGCGAAGTGAGCGGGGAGCTAAGCTTGGCCTAAGCTGGCCTGTCACAGGCTCCTAACACCCAGGATGTATATCCACTAAGCTCTGTGGGTAAGTTGCACCCAGAGCAATGTAGCGAGAGCTAGAATAGCGAGCTGCGGACCAATCGATGCAGGAGATGCGGATCCACTCAACTGGGAAGAGCACCACATACTCAAATGTGGTGCTTTTTCATGAGGGTACTCAAGCGGGCAGCGGCGCTCCCTTTGCCAACTTACGCATCCAAAAGCGATTGGGAGAGAGCTCCCTGAGCTGTTGATGACTCTGCGGCAAAGGCTCACCACAAAGCTGTGCCGCCAGCAGCTCACCACACAGGGGAGCTGAGCACAGACCCCGGGAGCCCAGAGCCGCAATGAGATAGAGCTCAGGTTGGTAGCACTGCAGTTCGGCCGATTTCCCGGGGCTTAAATGCTTAGCCCGCTCTTTGAGCTCGGGGTAGTTGGTCGCCTGGCCAACCAGTGGCAGGTGGTCCCGGCTGGTACAGCGCAGGCCTGCCCGGCCGTCGGGCTTTGAAAAGTCCAACTCCGATGGCCACTTCAGGGCGGGAAGGGAGTCAACCAAGCGCTGCTTATTTTGCTGATGTTCTTCGAGGCTAAATTTCACCGAGCGTTCACCGCGAATAAAGCTTGCTCCGATGCAGTGACTCCCCTGATGTGTCGGGGTGCAGTATCCCTGATAGCATAAAACAGTTTTCAGGTCCTGAATTGGAGGCTGGGTTGGCAGGTGAGAGACCTGGCCTCGTACCGGGCTCACAGGGAGCTCGGCAAGTGGCGAAAAATCAGTGCAGTTGGCACCCGCGGCGACAATCACGGCCTCAGCCTCCAGCTTTTCACCGTCCCGGGTTGTGAGCAACCATTGCTCCTGGTGGCGCATAAGCTCGGTGACCCGGCAGTTATACCTAAGTTCCAGTAGCCCGCTTTTATGAGCCTCGGCAATGAGAGCCTGGGTCAGCTCCTTAGGATAGATCCAGCCTCCTTGTGGATAGCTGACCCCTGTCACCCCCAATTCAACTCCGCTAAGCCGCTCTGTCTCGTCGACCGAGAGTGGTTTGACCAGGCTATCGGGGAAGTTTGCCTCGCGCATCTTGTCGAGCTTGGCCTTACTCTTGGCATCATAGGCGAGCTGAGTGACCCCACACCAATCATGGGCGATGGGGTAACTCTCAGCAAGCGTCTCAACAAGGCGGTGACTGTAGCCAAATGCCAGGGAGTAGAATTGACTCAGGCGATCATGCTCTCCATTGAGCAGTGGGTAAAGCGCTCCCTGGCGATTGCCGGAGGCTCCTGTCGCAAGCTCTGAGCCCTCGCATAACAGACGCACCCGTTTCCCACGGCGGGTCAAGGCGAGGGTGGTGCAGGCACTGGCGAGTCCTCCGCCAATCACAGTAAAGCTACTGGCTGATGAGGGCGCTCTTTGGTCGCAGGGGGCCAGTGTCTGTGCTGCCTTAAGCTGGCCCAGCCTCCCGGCCAGCATGTCGCGCTTATGGCCAAAGCCCTTGACCTTACGCATGTTAAAGCCGGCCTCAATCAAGCCACGACGAACAAACCCGGCAGCGGTGAAGGTGGCGCAGCTTGCTTTCTCCCGGGACAGGAGTGCCATCTTTTCAAACAGCGGCTGCTGCCACATCTCGGGATTTTTGGCTGGTGCAAAGCCATCGAGAAACCAGCAGTCGACCAGACCCCTGCTGGTGGTGGCCATGTCACCAAAGCATTCCAGTGCTTCCCCGAGCCAGAGATCCAAAGTGGCGCGCCCCCCATCAAAGATGATGCGATGGCAACCGGGTACTGCCTGCGGGTAGCGGGCGATGAGCTGCTCACTCAGGCTTGAGAGTTCGGGCCAGCTTAAGAGGGCTTTCTCAAGGTCATGGCGGGCCAGTGGGTGTTTTTCCACACTGATAAAATGCAGTCGCTGGCACTGTGAGTGGGCTGAAGATTTCAGGTATTCTCTGAAGAGCTGCCAGGCAGCCAGAAAGTTCAGACCTGTGCCAAAACCGGTCTCACCGATCACAAACTGCGAATGGGGATGAGTGGACCAGCGTTCGGGTAGCTCATTTTGCTCCAGAAATACGTATTGAGTTTCAGCCAGACCGTTATCACATGAAAAATAAACATCATCAAAGGTATCGGAGACCGGGGTGCCACGCTCATTCCACTGGATTTGAGCGGGTGCTAACTGCTTTTTAGACAAATCAACCTCGAAAATTTTCCTACTCTTGGGCAGATTACACAAAATCGGATCGGTATTTTACTAAAAAACTGTTAGACTGGGCCCAATTCTTTACACGTTGGGATTGGATTGTTTCATGAGAAGAGCGGTAATCACCGGTATCGGTATCGTTTCTAGCATTGGTAACAACAAAGAGGAAGTCCTGGCTTCGCTCAAAGCAGGCAAGTCGGGCATCAGTTACTCTGAGCAATTTAAAGAGCAAAACATGCGCAGCCATGTCTGGGGTAAACCAGATCTGGTTCCTTCTGAGCACATCGATCGCAAGATCATGCGCTTCATGGGGGATGCGGCAGGTTTTACCTATCTGAGCATGCAACAGGCGATTGAAGATGCAGGTCTGACTGAGGAGCAGGTATCTAATGTGCGTACCGGCCTCATCGTTGGATCCGGTGGTGCCTCTTCGCGCAACCAGGTTGAAGCTGCAGATATCATGCGCTCTAAGGGTGTGCGTCGCGTAGGACCTTACATGGTGACGCGTACCATGGGCTCGACGACCTCTGCTTGTCTGGCTACTCCTTTTAAGATCAAGGGTGTGAACTACTCCCTGAGCTCTGCCTGTGCGACCAGCTCTCACTGCGTGGGTAACGCGGTTGAGCAGATCCAGCTTGGAAAGCAGGATGTGGTCTTTGCTGGTGGTGGTGAAGAGCTGGACTGGACCATGGCGATGGAATTCGATGCCATGGGCGCCTTGTCGACCAAGTATAACGAAACTCCTGAGAAAGCATCTCGTACCTATGATGCCGATCGCGATGGTTTTGTCATCGCTGGCGGTGGCGGTGTACTGGTGATCGAAGAGCTGGAGCATGCTCTGGCCCGTGGTGCCCATATCTACGCCGAAATCACTGGCTATGGTGCGACCTCTGATGGTGCCGACATGGTTGCTCCATCGGGTGAGGGTGCCGAGCGCTGCATGAAGCAGGCGATGGCAACTGTTGGTGGTGACATCCAGTATATTAACACTCATGGTACCTCGACTCCTGCGGGCGATACGGTCGAGCTTAGAGCGATCAAAAATGTCTTCGGTGACCAGGTTCCTGATATCTCGGCAACCAAGGCGATGACCGGACACTCACTGGGTGCGGCTGGCGTTCATGAGTCTATCTACACCCTGCTGATGATGGAGCATGGCTTCATCGCACCAAGCATCAACATCGAGACCCTGGATGAAGGGGCGGCAGGTATCCCTGTGGTCACCGAGACTAAGACGGTCGATCTTGAGCATGTGATGACCAATAGCTTCGGCTTTGGTGGCACCAATGCAACTCTGGTCTTTAGTAAGTACAAAGGCTAACTGACGTCTTCAACAGAGTTAAAAAGCGGAGCTCACTGAGCTCCGCTTTTTTATGGGGCATTCCGGAGTTTTTGCTACGTACAGCTAATCTGCAGCTTCGCTGCAAGTACCGGTGCTGACCGGTGGCAGGCAAAGGCCGTTCTCAGGCGGCTATCATCCTGATAGCCCTCCCCAGTTCGGCATCCTGCCTCTCGCTTCATTGCTATGCAATTACGCCCTACCTGCCACGGCATTGATACATCCTGTATGGCTGGGAACGCCCTTCCCCTGATACACAGGGAGGTGTGAATGTCGCGTTAAACATGGATGTTGTTAGCGGCGTGCAATCCCCTGGTGCCCCCTCGATTAACCCTCTGCTCTTCTGATAATTGAAGTACCATGTAGACAGACCGAATATCATCCATGATATTCCTTTCCAGTTCGACATCCTGCCTCTCGTTACACCTCTCAGGGAGAGGTTACACCCATGGTCTGGCTACGCTTTCGCAACTTCTGTTGCTCAACTCCAATCCTCTACGGTTCGCCTCGGCGCTCGCTCACGAGGGGCATAACTTCCTCTCTTCGGTTCAGCTACAGAGTCAATCATGGCCTTTTATGTTTTAGAGGCAGGACGCCGAGTTGCGAAGCTCTACGGAGGGACTCGTAGCGCGGAGCGAGATTTTGCCTACTTTTGACGATACAAAAGTAGGGCGCTGTCGGGCGCCTCCCGACACCTGTGCCGCAGGCACAAATAGCTGACAGCAGATCAAACTGAACCTGTTTTTTCCTGCGGATGGCTGATTTGCAGCTATGCTGCAGATGCCGGTGCTGACCGGCAGCAGGCAAGGCCGTTCTCAGGCGGCTATCATCCTGAAAGCCCTCCCCAGTTCGGCATCCTGCCTCTCGCTACGTTGCTATGCAACTACGCCCTGTCTTCCACGGCATTAATATATCCCTATATGGCAAAGATGCCCGCACTTCTGATACACAGGGAGGTGTGAATGCC
This sequence comes from Dongshaea marina, assembly GCF_003072645.1. NCBI lineage: Bacteria > Pseudomonadati > Pseudomonadota > Gammaproteobacteria > Aeromonadales > Aeromonadaceae > Dongshaea > Dongshaea marina. Next base: position 3,319,887 of record NZ_CP028897.1, on the reverse strand, counting down.
GCGATAAACATGGATGTTGTTAGCGACGAGCATCTCCCGGGGCGCCCCGGATCTCGCTCACGAGGGGCATAACTTCCTTTCTTCGATTCAGCTACTGAGGTAATTTGGGCTTTTTATGTGTTAGAGGCAGGACGCCGAGCTGCGAAGCTCTACGGAGGGACTCGTAGTGCTGAGCGAGATTTTGCCTACTTTTGGCGATACAAAAGTAGGGCGCTGTCGGGCGCCTCCCGACAATGTGTCACAGCCACAAACAACTCGTCCGAAGGACAAAAAGTAGAAGCCTGGTTTGGAGAAGAAAGAGTTAGGGTGAGGGAGGAGGTGGCTCCCTCCTCCGCAGATTCTTAGTCAAACAACCCTTTACGGCTCGAGAAGATCCGCCGCCCGGGGCGGTTACTGGAGCGGCTTCGTTGGTAGAGCAGAAAGATATTCGCCATCGCCAGACCAAACACTGAGCCAAAAATGCTACTGGCAAGGACATCTCCTGGCCAGTGCAGACCCAATAACAGTCGGGAATAACAGACCCCGACGCCCCATAGCACCAGTAAGCCGACCAGCCAGCCGGGGCGGCGCATCGAAAACCAGATCGGCATAAAGAACATTACCAGGGTGATTGCTGCAATCGAGTGGCCTGAGGGGAAGGAGTAGTTCACCTCTTTGGTCAGGTGTTGCTGCAGCCAGGCCGGGGTGTCGGGAAGCTTCAGTGATTTGATCAGCTGGCCTCTATCTGCCTCTTTGAGCTGATAGAAACTGTCGGTTGAGGGGATTTTCCCTTCGGCCGCTAACTGCTCAAGGTAGGGGCGACTTTCCTGAGTCACATGTTTTACCACCGTCTTGGTTCCCCAGGCGACGGCCAGAGCAACCAGCAGGCAGCCAACCAGGATCACCAGGCGATTAAGGCAGAAAGGGCGTGAGCCTGCGCTGATCAATAACAGCACAATCAAAGTGACAATCAAGCCTTTGCTGCTGACCGACAGCGTCAGCCCATATAGGATGGAAGCAAAGGATGAATGAAGATCCAGCATGGGGTACCAGCGTACTCCCAGATGCTCGGAGATAAAGCTGATACTGATCACTATAAGCAGGATCACCAGGGTGATGAGCTGTTTTTTAATGTAAAACATCTGTCCTTGGTATTGGCTAAACAATCATGTGGCAAGGATGCCATAGTTGGGACGGATTAGCCATTTTCAGGATAAGCCTTTGTTTTGATAGTATGAGCTCTGGATCCGTGTTTATCGCCTTGTCCCGGGCTGTTGAGGAGTCGTATGCATTTTGTGATTGATGAAAATATTCCCTATGCCGAGCAGTTCTTCGCTCATATGGGGTCAATTGAGCGGGTGAACGGGCGTGAGTTAGCTGCGCGGCAGCTGAAAAACGCCGATATCCTGCTGGTTCGCTCGGTGACTCAGGTCAATCAGGAGTTGCTGGCCGAAGCTGAGCACCTTAGGTTTGTCGGGACTGCAACCATAGGCACCGATCATGTGGACCAGGATTATCTCAAACAACGGGGGATCCGCTTTTCAAGTGCCCCCGGATGTAACCGGATCTCGGTGGCTGAATATGTGCTGAGCGCACTGCTTGTGGTAGCCGAGCGTCAGCAGCTTGATTTGAGAGATTTGAGCCTTGGGATAGTGGGCGTGGGCAATATTGGTCGTGAGTTGTCCTCCAAGGCCACAGCGCTGGGGATGAAGCTACTGTTATGCGATCCTCCTCGTGCCAGAGCCGGTGATACGGGGCCATTTATCTCCCATCAACAACTTCTCTGGGATGCGGATATTATCAGCTATCACGTGCCGCTCACTCCTGCTGAAACCCAAGATGGGACTTTCCATCTGTTGGGAGCAAGTGAGCTCAACTCGCTTACCGGCAAAAAGATTTTGGTGAACTCCTCGCGTGGTGAGGTATGGGATAACCGGGCCTTACTGGCGCGTCAGATGGGTGGGGAGCCCCTCAACCTGGTGATGGATGTCTGGGAGAGTGAGCCGGATATCCTGCAGGATCTAATTCCACATACTCAGTTGGCAACACCACACATTGCCGGATATAGTCTGGAAGGAAAAGCACGGGGTACGGAGATCCTGTATCGGGCGGTGTGCGATTGCCTGGGCATGCCCACTGAGCTGAGTTTGCAGCCGTTATTGCCTGAGCCTGAGATCTCTACGGTCCGCGTTCGGGGAGTACTAGGTCCGGAGCAGCAGCAAAAGTTGATGCAGCTGGTTTACGATGTGCGACAAGATGACGCCAGGTTTCGAGCTCAGGTTGCAAACCCCGGGGGGTTTGACCGGCTACGTAAAACATATCCGGTGCGTCGGGAGTTATCCTCATTACGGCTTGAGGGTGTCGAGAATGACAGACGGGCTCAATTACAAGAATTGGGTTTTTATTTATAACGAAAAAGGAGTGGGTAGGTGCAACAAAGTTACAGAGTCGCGGTATTGGGGGCCAGTGGTGCAGTGGGGCGGATGCTGATTGAGCTTCTGGAGGAGCGGGAATTCCCGGTGGCAGAGCTTTTCCCCCTGGCTTCCTCCAGAAGTGCAGGAACCAATATCACTTTCCAGGGGGAGGAGCTGGAAGTATTAGATGTTGAGGGCTTTGACTGGTCCAATGTTGAGCTATGTTTTTTCAGCGCCGGGGGTGAGGCCTCTCGTCGCTGGGTACCAGAGGCTGTGGATGCAGGAGCGGTTGTCATCGATAACACCTCAGAGTTTCGCTATGAAGAGGATATTCCCCTGGTGGTTCCTGAGGTGAATCCTGATGCCATTGCCGGGTACCGTCAACGGGGCGTGATTGCCAATCCGAACTGTTCAACCATCCAGATGTTGGTAGCTCTCAAGCCAATCTTTGATCAGGCTGGGATCGAGAGGATCAATGTTGCAACCTATCAGTCGGTCTCCGGTGCCGGACAATCCGGGGTTGATGAGCTTGCATCTCAGACCGCGGCTCTGTTGAACGCAAGACCGGTAAAAAGTGAGACCTTTGCGCAACAGATCGCCTTTAATGCCCTGCCGCACATCGATCGCTTCCTGGATAACGGCTATACCAAGGAGGAGATGAAAATGGTGTGGGAAACTCACAAGATCTTCGGCGATCCCTCGATCGGCGTCAATCCAACCTGCGTCAGGATCCCGGTATTTCATGGGCACGCCGAGGCGATCCACCTGGAGACCCGGATCCCCTTTGATGCGGAGCAAGCCAAGTCGGTCCTGCGGGATGCCCCGGGAGTGACTCTGTGTGAAGATGCACAAGAGTATCCGACCCAGGTGACCCATGCGGCCGGTGAGGATAGTGTTTTTGTGGGACGGATCCGCGATGATATCTCTCATCCCAATGGCCTGAGCCTGTGGGTGGTAGCGGATAATATCCGAAAAGGAGCGGCCACCAACGCCATTCAGATTGCCGAGGAGCTGGTGAAGCATTACTGGCACTAGAGTCGTCTCCCAACCATGGAGTCAATACTGTAACAAATCACGGGCTTTGCATGTGGGCTCCCAATGCCGATTATCATTTCAGAGGAACCTGGCCTGTTCGGGCAGTACCGCACTGAAGTGGTGACCCGGTTCAGAACAGCTCTAAGTGGCACATTATTGGCATTAAAACAAGAGGCGCTTTGCGCCTCTTGCTATTTTTTGGGCGGAGAAATGTAAATCAAATCAGTTTTTTCCTAAACTTTAGCAAGATAGCAGCGTTTTTTGCTGTGGGCTGAGCCAACCCATATTGGAAGTCGGTAAGTTGGCACGGGATCAGGACTCTGACAGCTCAATGAAGGAAGGGTTATGGGATCTACACACAAATGGCTGGTACTTGTCTGTTTACTGATGGTCTTCTTACAGGGGACTGCCAGTGCAGCATCGGATGATCAGTACCAAAGTGATCAGTTCTATGTTGAGCTGGTTGGTCCTTCCGGCGAGGCTTTGCCGCTGGCTGAACAGAACAAGGCTCAGGCCTCTCTTCCCGAAAGCTACGGGCCGATTCTAAAAACGGACACCCTCTGGTCACTAGCGACCCGTTTTCGTCCTGACACATCTGTAACCATTTATCAGGTGATGCAGGGGATCTTCGATAAAAATCCTCAGGCCTTTGAGCAGGGCCACATCAACCACCTGATACTGGGCAGTACACTGAAATTACCATCTAGGGCTGAGATCAGCAGGCTTGATAGCAAAGCGGCGCGGAGCTGGTTCCTGCAGGAGCGCCAGGCTAAATTTGAATATGCTCCCATAAAGCAGCCAAAAGCTAAGCCTGCACCTGTATCTGAAAAACCAAAGCCTGATCCTAAGCCCGAACCTAAACCTGAACCTGTGCAAGCCACTAAGGTAAAGCCTGCACCAAAGGTGGTGACAGCCTCTGAGGCTGAAGCCACCAAGGTGGACCCTGAAGCAGCCCCCGCAGTTGTGGAGCCTCCCAAGCCTGCGGTCGATTCCAAATTGGTGAAGGAGCTCAAGGGGCAGGTTGAAGAATCTAACCAGCAGCTCGAGATGATGGCGGAGGGGCACCATCGCCTCAAGCTGCGAATCCAGAAACTCAATGCTGAAATCGATCGCCTCAAGGGTCAACTTGGAGAGCAGGATGAGCTGAAGAAACAGCTGCAATTGATAGAAGCCCAGTTGGTGCAGCAGCAACAGCAGCTCCTTGAACAGCAACAGCAGCAACAGGAAAAGGGCTGGTTCGATGATTTTGCTGGCTCCTGGTTGAACCTGGTGTTACTGATTGTCTTCCCTGTACTGATCGTGCTGCTGATTGTGAGCTTCTGGCTCAGAATGCGTGCCAAGCGAGAGCTTGAGAATCAGGAAAAGGATATGGCCGAATCCACAACCATGTTGATGGATGAGGATAATGATGAACTCTCCAGCTTGCTTGCTGATGATGGGGAAGTTCCGGATCTTACTG